>JALYRK010000044.1 GCA_030855355.1 bacterium | reverse complement strand
CGTAAAAAAGAACATTTTTATGTAATTACGATTAACACTAAACAGACTTTGGACGAAGTATTAAAGCATTTCAAAGCATCAAATTTAAAAGTGCTAGATTACCGTCGCTCTATGCGCGACGGTAAATACATTTTAAGAGTAATGACATTTGGCAAACACAGCACCCATAGGCGTATAGAAGATTTTCTTCTCGAAAATAAAGACGTAACCGATTTTTAAGCATAGCTAAGTCTGCTATATTCTACGGGTATGCCAAAAAAAGCTTTTGAAGAGATGACGATAGCAACAGAAGCACTTATTGCTATGTCTTATGGCGCTATGGAAACCCTAAACGGAAAACTTCCTTACCATAACCGTTTACATGCGTGGGATGTCGTGCGTGCTGCTAATGGTATTGGTAGTCTTGCTGTAAATAGGGGGCTCATAAAGCCTAAAGATTTGTTGGTACTTCTCTTTGCTTCTGCAACTCATGACTTAGTTCAAGGAGAAACAGAACATGGGGCAAACGAGCGAATGAGTGCTGAAATGGCAGCTGACTGGATGAGAAAGTTTAAAGTGTTTTCAAAAAAAGATATTAAACGTGCAGGCTCAGCTATATTAGCCACAATGTCTGACCCGATTAAGCCCGGTTATCAGCAGACTGCTGGCGATGATTACATTGAGCAGGCTTTATGTGATGCCGATATGTCGCAAGTAGGTATGCCTCCAAATAGGTCTAGTGTACGTTCGGAAAGACTGTATAAAGAACTGCTTGGAGACGATTTAGACACGCCTGAATTTAGATTAAGTTTTCTGAACAAGCAGTTATTCTTTTACTCTAAGCACCAATTTTATACAGATGAAGCCCGGATACTTTTTCCGTTCAAGCAGCTAAATATTGAAAGAACCGTTAGAGAGTTAGAGTCGCTGGGTTAGATTAGATTAGCCGACAGATTTTAGCTGACCGCTGACTTTATCGATAATTGAGGTGGCTTCATTAGTCGACATCGTTCTGTTCGGATGATTTAAGGCTATACGGAAAGTGAAGCGCTTAACTGATTTGTCATCACCTTGAAAAATGTCCATTAGGCGCAGGTCGTACAAATAACCGTGTTCGGCAACCGCCAAATCAAGCTTTACGCTTAAATCTTTTTTAATTTCTGCGAATGGTTTATCTGAACCAAACTCGAGCGTTAAATCTTGCTCTGTTTTAGGGAAGTCTGCAAGCGTACGGTACGAAGGCTTGTTGTTTAGTTCAAGTAGCTTGGAAAGCTCAAGCTCAAATCCTGCCGTATGAGAGGGCAGTTTCAGGGCTCTAGACGTAGCTGAACTAAACTCGCCGACCACCCCAAATACTTCTCCGGCTACAGAAATCATAGCGGCTCGCCCAGGCTGAAAACTGCTGGTAACAGGATATTCATTGGTTTCAAGCGGCAACAAGTCTGGCTCAAACCCTAGTGTAGTTTTTACGTAGTCCAGAACCTGATAGTAAGCTGCGCCGTGATATTTTGCCTTAGCCGTTTTTTCATCGGCAGCGACAACAAGTGCTAATCTTTCAAACTCTATAGGCAGTTCATCTGGACCGTTATGGCCTTTGACGTGGGTTTTACCAATTTCATAAAGAGCGAACTCGTTTTCGCTAGTACCTGCGCCAGCCTTGATATTCATATGTATTTTATCCAGAAGCGAAGGAATTAATGCAGTCCGGTAATACTGCAGGCTTGGGCTAAGCGCATTTCTTATATGGAACGCCCACTTATCAGCCTCAGTGCCTGTTTTTTTCATTAGTCCCCCATTAACGAAGCTGTATGTCAGAACTTCATTGGCTCCGGCGGACTTCAGCTTAATGCGAACGTCTTTCTTTAGTTCAAAAAGCGTGTTAACAGACGTTGGCTTGGCCGGCCTTGGAGGTAAGTTAACGGGCAGTTTATCGAAGCCGTACAGTCGTCCAACCTCTTCCACGATATCCTCTGCTTGCTCAATATCCATTCGCCAAAAAGGCGCAGTAATTTCAAGATCTCCAGCATCGTTTTTAAATGCGGCAAAGTGCACATTTTGTAATAAACTGCAGATCTGATCGTCGCTAAGGTCACTACCGAGCCGGGCGTTAATAAACTCCTTTTTTACTTCCAGAGTTCCGCTATTTGATTGATCTAGATATGCTTGTTGTATTTCGCCCTTTATGTCGAAAACGTCGCTTGCCTGCTTTGCCCCGCAAAGCTCAGTCATATTTTTCATGGCGTACGCTATAACTCGATCATTCTGGAGCGGACTTTGCCCCTTGTTAAATCGCGTTACGGCATCGGTAAATAATCCAAATCGCATACTGGCACGGCGTATTGAATACATATCAAAAGTTGCACATTCAATAATTATGCTTTTAGTATTTTCATCCACTTCAGTTTCGCTGCCACCCATAACACCAGCTAGCGCGACGGCTTGTTTGTCGGTGGCTATTACTATTTCTTCGCCTGTAAGTTCAATTTCTTTTTGTCCTAGTAACAGGAGTTTTTCACCTTTTTGACTCAGCCTTGGGAATATCGTAGGGCTATCAGAGCGTTCTATTATTTTGTCGTAGTCGAAGGCGTGCAACGGCTGGCCCGTAAGATGCATAACGTAATTCGTTACATCAACAACATTATTAATAGGTTTTATGCCAACTCTGGCGAGTGTTGTTTGGAGCCACACCGGGCTAGGTTGCACGTTTACACCGCTCATAGCTACTGCCATAAATCTTGGTACTAATTTGGTAGCATTAGCAGTGATATTGATGTTGGATACGGAAAATTCTAAACCGTCTGCCTCTACAAAATTCGGTTTTTTCCAATACCATTCGGGGTCTTCAAACTTAACCCCGAATATGCCAGCAAGTTCGCGGGCTACTCCCATATTGCCAAAACAGTCTGGTCGGTGAGTAAACATTTTGTTTTCGCAGTCTATCACTAGATCGTCTAAGCCGAAATAATTAGAAAGTGGTTCGCCCAATACTAGCTCTTTACCTGCGTCTTCAGCTGTAATTTCAAGTATCCCGTCATGATTGTCGGACAATCCTAATTCATGAGGACTGGCCAACATACCATTGCTGACAACTCCGCGGATTTCGCGGGCGTCTAACACAAAAGGATCTTTGTCGCGGCTATTTGGTACAGTAACGCCTGGCTTAAGCCAAACAGCGAATATCCCTTCCCTTGCATTTGGGGCTCCACAAACCACTTGGGTAGTTTGCCCAGAACCGTCATCTACTTGGCACACGTTAAGTTTATCGGCGTCAGAATGTTTTTCGCAGGAAACTACTTTCACGATAACAGCACCATCAAACTTAGGAGCCCAGTCTATAACTTCTTCAACAGCACCAAGCTGCGCACCAATACGTTCTAATAATTCATCCCGCGGAATCGACTTCAAATCAACATTGCTAAATTGTTGAGCTAAATTCATACTAACTTTCATAGGTCTTCCTCGTCTAATAATTCATGCATTTCAAATGCCACTTCCTCATATGGATGAACTTTCTTCATGGCATTTATAACCTTTTTAGCATCAGAACGTTGGCAAACTACCTCAATTTTTTCTTCTTCTACGGCTTGCAATTCACCTTTTTCGCCAATTGTCGGGTCGGCGTCTTTTGATGGAATAAACCTACCCATTCCGCGGAACGAAAAACTACAGTAAGTGTAGTCTCCAATTATACCTGCGCCAGCATTACCGAAAGCTTTACGAACTTCATCGGCAGAGTTTACAGGTACAAAAGTTGCAATCTTAACTCTTGTCATCTGAACTGCCTCAGAAACTCTAATTTAGCCGACTCGAAATGGCGGATGTCTTCGATACCGTATTTCATTAGTACTAGGCGATCTATACCACAACCCCAAGCAAAGCCGGTGTATTTGGCCGAATCAATGCCAGCCTCGCTAAGAACATTAGGATGAATCATGCCACAACCCATAAGTTCTAGCCACATATCTGCCTCAGTATTGCCTTTACGTAACGACATTGGTCTCTCGATTGCAAATTCGAAACTAGGTTCGGTAAAAGGAAAATAGAAAGGCTGTATTTTAGCTTTCAGCTCTTGACCGAAATATTCATTCAAGAAAGCCTTTAGCGTAGCAACTAGATTACCAACCGTTACTCCCTCATTTACGTAAACACCTTCAAACTGGTAAAACGTATGTTCGTGAGTTACATCAACGTCTTCGTTTCTAAAAACTCTACCCGGGATAACGGCCGCAATTGGTTCACCCGCCTCTAGCTGGGCTTTTCCAACTCGCAGCACTCGGTTTTGCATTGTGCTAGTATGCGCTGGAGCGATTAAGCTTTCGTCGGTCATAAAAGTATCATAATCATCGCGCGCTGGGTGACCTTCAGGGAAGTTTAGACTACCAAACATATGATAATCATCGTCTAAAATCCTGCTCTCAACTGTTTCAAAGCCCATTCGGGCAAAAATATCACATATATACTCCATCTCGCTCATCAGCGGGTGTG
>JALYRK010000014.1 GCA_030855355.1 bacterium | reverse complement strand
TCCTTGTCCCACTGTCTGATTGCTTTTGATAAATCAATATCAGGTGATGCTAAAATATCAACTTTGCGCTTTAAGCCTAATCGACTGATTATCATTTTATCGCCCTTATTGTCAACTAGAGGTTTGACTAGTAGAACGTGCATACCGCGCTCTTCATAATTATGAGCTACTTGTAAAAGGGCAGCTGATTTACCGCTGTTCATCGCCCCAAAGCGGAAATATAATTTAGACATATAAAAACAATAACATATGTAGATTAACTGTAACTCAGTTTTACTTAGTTCTCAAAAGCGCAAATTACCTAGCTAATAGAATTAGCCCGATAAACGATATAATGCTGGCACCCACGAGTAGGAGGCCGTTATCTTTTTCCTTGAGTATAAAATGACTGGCAATTATGCTAAGTGGCATCTGAAAAGTAGTCAGTAAGATCACAAGGCTTACATTATCAACTTTTGTAAGAGCCATAATGTAACTGTACCCACCCATACCAGCTAATAAGCCACAGATAATTCCACCTGTAACCTCAAAGCGTGTAAATTTGGGAGCCGGTTGTTTTTTAAATTCCGGCGCGGCTAGTAGCAAAGTAGACAGTGCCTGCACACCGTAGCCAATTATGAAATATGCCGATAAACTGATTTTATCTAGCGCGGCTTTTTCAGCTACAATTACCACTCCAAGTGATAGGCCGGCTATTCCTGCCAAAATGCTGCCTTTTAACGTGTTTTTATGCTGCGATTTACGCTTAACTGAATATATGGCTAAATAAGCTCCTGTCAAAAGTAACAACCCGCCGGTAATCTGCCAGCCCTTTAGGGTTTCACCTAGAATTAGCCAGCCCGCAATAATAACTACTACTACATAAAGTTGAAACAGAGTTAAGTAATTCGTAACACTGATAAGGCGTTTTGAAGCGAATGAAGACCATCCGAATATCGCGATAAACACGCCTATAATCGCCAGTAACATTATAGTGCTGGCTTCCCAGTTAAACACTCTGTTGTCGCCAAGTATACCAAATAACAGACCCAGCGGGAATACCCCGAGGCCAAAAGTTATAGCGGCGATTAATTTAGAAGATAGAGCCGATTTTTGTGAAAACCACCTTGTAAATACAGAATGTCCTACCGCAAATATAAAATAAATTCCAATGAAGAACTGCCAGGGCATTTAAAGTGCGGCTTCTAGCGCCGCCCACTCTGCATCTTTGTCGTCTTCTGGCAAGTTTACACTGACCTGATCGCCTGGTTTAGCCTTAAAGTAAGTAACGCTGGCAAGAAGTACACGGAATTCGCGCTCGCCAATAGTTACAATGTAGTGTCCATCTTTCTGAGTAAGTAAACCAACGACCTGCTTACGAGGTATTGGGCCTATTTGCTTGTACATAAATGCGCCATCATCAGCGATACTAAGTTTTAGAATGTCGCCTTGAACCAGTTTAGATTTACTGGCGTAGTTTGCTGGTACAGGATATGTCTTGCCGTCACTGCCAACCATATTCTGACCATCAAAGACACCTTCTATAATCTTGCCAATATTCTCTTCTTTAGAAGACTGAGTAACTACAGGATCTTCACCGGTTAAAGAAATTAAAAGCTCTTTAGCCGCAGCTAAATTTGTTTCTGCTTCACCAATCAAAGCACGTAAGCGCTTTATTTGCTTCTCTGGTACGTCTGGCATCTCGCTACCTTGTATCCCCTTTTTTCTGTTTTCGCTCTCAATACTAACCTAAAGCTAACACGAATTCATGAAACAGTCAAAAAAATCAGCGTCGATATCGATAAGCTTGTGGAAAACTATACCAATATTTAACTAACCCCAGAAGCAATCAGATGTTTTCGTCAATCTTCATACGTTTTTCCATATCTTCATGATCTAAGCCGTAATGATGTGCGATTTCATGCCAGACGGTGCGCTTGACATGCCTTTTCAGGTTTACAATATCTGGAGATACGGCCAGTATAGGATTTTTAAAAATAGTAATTTTATCGGGCAAAACCATAGAATATCCGCTACCTCTCCTAATCAATGGGATACCTTCGTAAAGGCCAAATAGCGTGTGACCTGGCATGAGTTTTAGTTTTTCTCTCTGATCAGGACTTGGATCGTCTGCCGTAACAATCGCTAGGTTTTTGGTGTGCGCTGTTTGTTCTTCTAGGCTATCAATTGCTTCATTAACAATCTGCTCAAATTCTTCATCACTTAAGTGCATACATCTATATTACACAATCAAGTTCTTAGAATCAGGCATTGTTTCGTAATTAAAATCATAATAGTATTGCTTATGACAAAAGTTTGCTATACTTGCAATATAAAACGCTAATGTTCGTGGTGGGCAGGAGGGTTACGCTATGGACTTTATAAATAAAAACCGAGAGCTAGTTATATTGGGGGTGATTCTACTCGCGCTTCTGGGATTTGCTGTATGGAATTCAGACAATAACGCCAAATCAGATACAGAAAATCAAAATTCATCGCAGTCAGGTGAACTAGCTGATAGCCTAGCTAAAGAAGTTGGGGTTTCGGTCGACGAAGCATCAAAAAGCACCGTCAATAACGACTCCGATTCTGCTAATCCTGAGAATAACGAGGCCGTAACTCCAGCTACTACAGAACAGCAGCCAGCAGCGCCTTCTGAAGAGCCTGCAGCTACTACCGAGCAGCCAAAACCTACAGAAAATGCAGCTCCAAGTAGCGAAGGTATGCAACCACAAACTAGCTCAAACGATACATACATCTATAAAGTACAGACAGCTGACAGCTATTCAAAGCTTGCACGTAAAGCAGTTCAGACTTATGGCTTAACCGACAAAGTGCAGTTAAGTCAGGCTCAGATAATCGCCGCCGAAACTTGGCTATCCAGCGGCAAAGAGTTTTTGAATCAAGGCCAATCAGTGACTTTAAACAAGTCAGATGTCAAAGCGGTAGTAGAGCGCGCAAAAGCCCTCACCGCCGCTCAGCAGACACTTTGGCAACGCTACGTCGCCGGAGTTAACTTTGACACCGGTACCGTCGGCCAATAGAGTATTCAGTCAATCGTAATGAATCGGTTTGAGTGAATTAGGCGGTTTATTTATTCGGATCCAGATAGCTGTCTTCTGGTATCACATTGCCGTGAGGCGTCAAATGCCGCTTCCCCTGCTCATCGCCAACGTAATGCCAGTTAACTAGGTGCAGACCTCCCTGTTTTATAAGTTGTGACCTAATGGCAGCGCGTGTGTCATTGGGCGGTGCTGCAAGTCGTTTGCTCCTAGCTCTGCCGGAATGAGGCTGCTTAAAGCCGAGTCGGCCGGCCTTGTTGCTTTCACGTAGGCGCTCAGCAAGACCGCCGCCTATCTTGTCCCAGTAAAAATCAAACTTGCACGCGATTTCAGAATCTATTGGTGCTCCACGGTCTTCCAACTTGCGGTTTAAGGCGAAAAGCCGGGCGACGGATTCTACTTGAGTAGCAGCGTTAATGGGATCCCGTTTATAACGGTTGCCGACATCGATGGTTTCTTGAAGGGTTCTAACTACTTCGTCTCGGAAAACTGGTTTAATTTCATTTATCCTCAAAAAATCAGTAGCATAAGTCATTAGTAAGTCTAAGGCTGTGATGGTCTGTTGTCCGCCGTCAGGCAAGTCGACATCGACACAGGCTTCCGGGCCGTGTTCGCCGACCCATAAAGATATACACTCCGGATCCTGTATTCTTGGCAGACCATCCGTTACTCCTTCATTAATTAAATCCTGTAGTGCTTCTGTCAAAACCATGCTGGCTTTCAGAGGCCAAGGAAAATTAAGTGCGTCAGTTGTTACGGTTTCAAGCCTGCCGACGCCGTTGTCACCTTTGACTAGTGATCTGTATAGCGGCTTTACACTTCCGGTGGAACCGGTACTGTCCAGCTCGGCGGATAAAGCAAGTCTTGGGGAATGAAAAAACTTTGTGATTCCGTCTTCATCGATCATCAGACCCCCTGACCCCAGTAAAGCAGCCTTCGCGACGTTCAAAGAAGAGTGTAAATCTACCATTTCCGAAGTATCAGTAATAAGAGATAGATAATCTGGAACCGAGATATTCAGATGCATCCCTCTGGACTGTCCAGCATGATCGGCCGAACGGCGGTTAAACTGAAAAGCATTCAGTACACCATCGTCTACAAGGTCTAAAAAGGCACTGTAAACAAGATAATCCCCATCAAAACTGCGCTCCACTGCCTCTTCGACAGTTCGTGTCTCAGGAGTGCAATATTCGGGACCGCTGATATCGAAGTAAAAGCGGCCACCATTACTTAGGTAATCTTCGGCAGCTACTATTCCGAATCTACCTAAATACCCGAGAACCTGCTCTTGACGCAGTAAATGGGTCGGAGATTTTTCGGGCAAGCGGCATATGGGTTGTTGGGCGTCATGGCAGCTGCCCCTGAAGTCGGAAGCAGCAGCACCCGGGTAATCAACGGTCATTGTGTATTCAGTTTCAATGCCGAAAACTTTTTCAAAGTTATGCATAGGTTAAATTTAAATCTTTTAATCCGTAACCGCAAGCATATGCGAAATAAGACACCCCGCGGCTATGGCGGGGTGTCTTATTTCGGATCGGTGCTTAAAATTAAGCTAGTTCGACTGTTGCACCGGCTTCTTCAAGAGTTTTCTTGGCAGCCTCAGCGTCATCTTTTTTAGCTTTTTCTAGAACAGGCTTTGGAACGCCGTCTACGATAGCTTTTGCTTCACCAAGTCCAAGACCAGTTATGTCTTTGACAGCCTTGATTACTGCTACTTTCTGAGCACCAGCATCTTTAAGGATGACATCGTACTCAGATTTTTCCTCAGCAGCAGGCGCAGCGTCAGCGCCTCCAGCAGGACCAGCAACAGCAACTGCAGCAGCTGCTGGCTCGATGCCGTATTCGTCTTTAAGGATAGTTTTTAGTTCGTTTACTTCAAGGACACTAAGCTTTGTTAGTTCCTCGGCTAATTTCTTTATATCGTTTGCCATAATTTATTCTCCGTTAATTATTAATTTGAAGCTTTTGCTTCGATTCCGTCTAGCAATGCATGAAGATTGCCAGAAAGTGCGTTTGTGACATCGTGCAGCGGCGACATAAGCATTGCTACTACTTCAGCGACCAGCTGAGTTTTACTTGGTAGTATGGCTAATGCAGTGACGTCGTCTGCACTAATAAACTTGCCTTCGGCCGTTATGGCTCCGACAAATTTTATACTAGGTTCGTTCTTAGCGAAGTTGTGTAAAACTTGCGCAGGCGCGACCTCGTCTTCGGCGTTAAAAGCATACAAAAGCATACCTTTAAGCTCGTCCATGTTAACACCCTTGAGAGTTGAAGTTTGCGTAATCGCTTGTTTTACAAGGCGGTTCTTGACGACTTTCACGGTCGTACCGTTGTCTTTGGCGCCTCTACGAAGCGCTTGCAAAGCTTTAACAGTAGTACCCTGGTACTGACTGATGACAGTCATCTTAGAAGTACTTAGTAAATCTGCTACTTCTTTGACAACTTCGTTCTTCTTGTTCTTAGTTAATGCCACTTAGTTCTCCCTTTGTGGATTATTTTGACTCTTAGTTATCGACCATCTAAGAGTTTGTTGCTACCGAGAATTAAAAAACTGCCTTCTAATGAAGAAGACAGCGTAATAATGCTCAAAAACAATATTTTCATATCGCCTCGGTGGCAAATTAAGGATTGCTCCAGCCACTGTCTTCGGTAACTAAATTATAATACTACAAATGTTGGCTCAGTACAAGACAGCACTCCTGCTCGTACGCTCTGGAATGCATCGTGGTTTAATGCTCTTTCAGTAGGAATATGGGCAGAGGCTGTCGTAATAAACTGGCTAATTAATGACCTGTCTGTCAGTGTAAATCCCCGTTGTTCAATAATATGCGCCATAGCTAATCTAGCCATGTGATGTTCGGTATGGACAGATAAAGGAGCGTCCAAACCTGCGCCTTCTTCATGCTGCGCGGTAATTAATTCGTTTAAAGTTTTTTTAGCAGATTTTGGCGTCTCTTGTTTGGCATTGCTAAGTAGCGTTAGATATTCGGAAGTGGCTTCGTTAACAGCTAAACCTAAAAATGCATAGCCTTTCAGCTTGTCAGCAAATAATCGTACAGTATATGGCTCAGAACTGGTCCAGCCTGCAGAAAACATTGTTTCTAAAGTTACGGCAACTCCGCCCCCAACAATATTTTGCTTACGGCTCATGAACCTGTGTCCACTATCATCAGTTTGAATAGTTTCGGGCCTAAACATACCTAAGGCTTACCGATTCCGATGCAACCAAACTACTAGCAGCAGATAATGGTTTAGTGCCGAATCTCTCATGCATGGCATCTATTTCAGTTTGTAGTGATCTCTGAACTTCTTGTCTACTACGCGCTCCAACTCTCCATGCATAATCTCCTAATGAGGCGTCCACTACGGTTTGTATTCTTATCGGTGTGCTAGATTCCATATTTATTCTCCAATAATATATTTAATTAGTCTGCGAACGGGTGGCCTTTAGCCTCCCAGACGTTAGTAAAAAAAGCATGTCCTTCAGCCGCTGTTAGAGCTAATGGTCCAGCTCTGTCAGCTACCTTAGGTCTTAAGTTTTGTTGCTGTTGCTGTTCCGTTTGAGGTAATAGTTGTTCCATATTTATTCTCCTTTAAATTAAAAAAGCTTCGAGTTTGGGTCGAAGCTTGTTATTTACGCTGTGTTGTCTATTTATTTATGCTTCAACCCATCAACAACGCAGCCGCGTGCAATAATCACGAGGTTCATCTTTGTGTAGTGGTTAAACTTAAAGCTCATACAACTTCTAGCCTACGCTTATGATTTTATATGTCAAGTTTGCACTTTAAAATAAATATTGACTTGATGCGCTTCTAGGCGTAACATAGTTTTTGGCAATTAACGAATATCGTTAAATAAAAATGCTGAGGTAAAGATGAGTGTAAGTTACGTATCAAAGACAGAATCATCGGCGTGTAGTCCGATAGAATTAGGTCTAATGAGGGCCGGCTGTGTTAGTGGATTTTTGGCTAGCGATAAGGATAAGACCCTGCAGTTTATACTTGACGGTCCTGGCTGCGAATCGCATGACGCATTCCAGTCCGTAATGGGCTTCCCCGTTCTCGATGATAGCAGCCTGACTGTGCCCGAAAACCCGGACCGCATTGAAGAATTAGAGGCTACTCTTGAAGGCGCTCCGGCCGCAAAAATATATCGACAACTTTTCGAGTACTGTAAACCGCCTTTAGTGATCTACCTGATAACTAATGAGCAGCCCGTATTAAGAGCAAGCTAAAAAGTCAGGTTTAAAGCTGGTCCAGCTTAAACTGAGTGGCGCGCTCGGCTGCTAAGCGAGTAAGTTCAGGGTCTTCGTCGCGATTGACAAACTTCATGCCTTCTCCGATTATAGGGTGGATTTCGCATAGTTTTTGATGCATTTCTATAACTAATTTTCGGTAACCTGGATGACCTTGTGGGGTTGTACGTAGCTCATGCAAATGAAATGCTTCACGAGCGTTATAAGTGACCTTCCAGCGCATTTTGTGACCCAAGAGTGTAGCGTACTGAGCTTCTAAGCCATAGCCTTTTTCTATTAAAAAACTGTGAAGTGCAAGACTTAATGCGAAACATTGTTCGAACAAGTCAGTAAGCCCAGCGTCCTCGACAAGTTTAGGAATTTCGAACCCATATCTTGGTGTTAACTGTTGCCACTCTAGATCGTCGACGATACGGTGACGCTGTAAATCACGAAATATACCGTAATCGCACACAAGATCCCAACTATAATGTATTTTCTCTAAGGCTCTGCCTGGTCGATGTCGCCGGTTCATCCTATCACCGATGTAAGCTAACAGAGCGTCAGATTTCTGTTCGATTTTCCAGCTATTAACTTCACTGCGGATTGAAGTTAGTGGCAGGTTACTGTGTTCATAAAGTAAATCTGGGACGATATCGAGCTCGTTACGAGGCCATACATCTGTTAGTGTCACGGCTTGCCCGGCTTCGGTTAGGTTAGTTGATAGGCTTTTTTCAGCAAGTTCTAGTACGGCATTTCTTGTTTGATTACGGTATGCAATTGTTGCGCCGCCGCGGTCGGGTTTATCAGCTCTTTCCAAGAAAGTACCCAGTACCTTACGACATTCTTTCAGAATTTTTTGCCCCGTAGCTTTGGCTTCTGGCAAATCGTCGGCAAGTAAATTCATGATGAGATTTTCTAAAGCCTGACCGCTGGCAAAAATACCTACTGTAGATTTTGTGGCGACTGGCAAAACTGTACGAATTGCGTCGCATGCTTGAGCGCGGGTAGCTCCTTGCCATGCTACGTCTCGCTCGGCCTGAGGAACTGTAGAATTATCACGAACGTATTTAGTAAGGTCGTGAACCAACTTCGAATAAACATCAAATATCGCATCCATAACTTTTTTGTACTGCGCTCTGATCGATTCATCGAAGTGATCAGGCGTGTAATATCTGTATTCGCCGTGTTCGTCTTTTTGGTCAAAGTAAATGTATCTGGTGGATTGCTCTAGGTATGCGGCTAGCCTGCCCCATTCTAATTTCTTAGTGAGTAAGTTGCTAGCGCCCTCGACAACAACGTGCTGACCGACCAGTTGCTGCACTGAATCATCGCCGTAGGCAGTAATTACACGTTTAAGAAGTTTTTCATCTTTTTGTGCGGCTGCTTCGGCAAACTCATCAAGTATTGTAATACGCATGTCATCGGCACGCCTGCTTAGTCGAGCCATAGCGGCAGCGATAGTAATCGGGCTCATTTTGTCTGTAAAAGTGTATACATTGCCTTCTACGTCAGTAACAGCATCCTGAAGGTATTGTTTGCCTGCTTCGGTGATCACCGTTACGCCATTGTCGTTTTTAGCTATCAGTGGTTCGTCAGATTTTTTATCCGGGTTCTCGGCTACTGATTCATACTTCTTTAGCTTACCTTTAGTGCCACTCTTTACTTTCGGAAGATCGAGACTAAGTCGCTTCCAAATCATGTCATGAATTGCTGCGATGCTCATAAGCTCATCGGATCTGACGCAGTCAATCCGCTCAAAATCTTTAGAAAAAAGTGCGCACAAGTCATCATAAACATCTACAGCTTTTTTGAGATGCTCCATGTCTGCCTCATGTAAATCGCGTTTTTTGTCTGTGTAGCTTCGCTTTTCTTTTTTGTCTACAAGCGCCTGAGCAATTTCTGCCGGCACTCGTAAAACAAAACTTTTGGTAGGCCTGGGGATGCCAAGCATTTCAAACTCGAGATTATCATTCCATAAAAAATATCCCCGCCTAGTTTCACTGTCGGCGAATTTTGTGCCTTGGTGACCCATATTACTGCCAGTGAATCTGTTAGCAAGTACTATGTATCCTTGTTCGAGAGCCTGTCGAATCCTGGGTGCCGCGCTATATCTATCTAAAGCATAAAATAGTGATCCAGTGTAAGGTCCAACTTCCTCGGCAGTTCCGAAATTGCCGTTTAAGTATTCTTTAACAAAATAACTGCTAGGTTGGTCATACTGTGGAAAATCAAAGACAGCAACTTTATGCCCAACTTCAACTAAGCGTTTAGCCAAAAGTTCAAACTGCGTACCTTTGCCGCTTCCGTCAGTGCCTTCTATTACAAAGAATAATGGATTATTCATGCTGAGATTTCCTTCAGCGTATTAGCTATAGGTAGTATCTTCGGTAGCCAGTCATCTGCTATTGCAATATCTTTTCGAGCCTCAACTACATCTGGTAAATTACGAGCTACAACCCTTGTGGCCATAGCCAACGATTGTTGTCGTTCGTCTGAAGTTAATTCGTCATCCTGTTCCCCTAGTTCATATGCTCTAAGGCCAGTTGCGATGTAGCCGAGTTGTTCGGAAATATGCCAGAGTTTTGGCAAGAAACGGTCTCGGTCCCCATGATCAAAAATACCGCCATAATATATAAGTCCAGCAGCCGTGTTTGATCCATAAACATCTTTCATTATTGTTTGCCACACTTCGAATTCTTGATCACATATTTCTTGAGTTTTATTAGGAAGCAGTACGTCACCAGTAACTCCTTCGTGGTCATCGTGTACGACGTGGTATGCGACAAAGTAGTTTGCGGTTGGATCTGAGAGTCCAGAGTAGCCGCCATTGCTGCTGGCTTGCTGCTGCAGATCAACAGCTGGAATAGCTATAGTCCTTGCTTGGTATGGTCCATGCTTAAGAGGATTTACGTCGGGACCAAATTTTTCGCGGAATTTATCCTCATCATCCCACAAATCGCCACTGAATCTAGGCGGGTTGGCGTTGAGCATACCCATATACCTGGTCTTCATAAATGGCTCTCTTATGCTAGTAATCGTGTGTGTAGTCCCCAGGACATTTAAATTTGATTCTAGAGGGTGGTCTAAAGGGTTATTTTCGAGACTTCGTAGCATCAGACACTCCTCGGTTTTTTACGGTTGTCTTTATAGCCTCGCGGTAGCATTTGCTCTGGGCGCCAGCGATTCATGATTTCGTTAAGGTCATTGGCCTCCGAGGTTTGGTATTTGCCACTTAAGTTTTTATATTCTCCGTCAACTTCGCCGGTGTGATAAAAAACAATTTGAGCGATACGTTCACCTACTGGCAACACAACACTTTCGTGCTGATTCATATTGTAGATTTCCATGGTCCACCGATTAATATAACCAGGGTCTCCCCATCCGGCGTCTAAGCAGACTGCCACTCCGTTACGCCCCCAGGTACTGCGGGCCTGCATGGTTGAAGTGCCCGGTGCTTTAATGCCTACGAACTCATGCGTGTGGCCAAGGATTCGCTCGCCTGGGCGAAGTACGATTATCGGATGGTCAGCCGGTATGCCATCGAATAACCTTCGGTTATTTTTGGCTGCCCAAGCTTCATGAATTTCGGCGTGCTGTGGCTCGCCAAAATATCTGTTAACATCTGTCTCTGAAAATGGATTATAAAAGCCGCTGGCCGTTGAGCGTTCGGTCCTGTAGTACCAGCTGCCTAATGTTACATCCAGTGAACTTCCGGCAATATTTTCAGGAGCATACGGATAAAAAACTATATGGCCATCATTAATAGCCTTATTTATTTGTGTATTGCTATAGACCCCACCATCTGAAGCATACTTCGAAGCAGCTGCCTGCTTTTTACCCTCTCCAGTCATCTAGCTACATTGTAGGCTCTAATAACATTAGCAACAATACAAGGTTGTCAATTTTATGTTGTATTTTTGTAGCCTAGAAGTATTTAGTCGCAAGCCAGCCACAAATCTCATAAGTATCCTGGTAAATTTCATCCAAAGAATGCAAGCGTTCAATCTCGAGCATCCCCAACCAGGCTATCTCTGATGCGCCGTCAGGTTTATCGGTCAGCTTATCGGTTTTGGCTTTTAACAAATACGTCAAATCTATATGATGATGTTCTGGGAGATTCCCCATAGGATGCTCGTTAAAATAAAACGGCAGAGGCAGTGTAATGTTATTACCACTGGTACGGGGGTGATCAGGCTGATCCACGAACATCCAGTCTGCGGGCGTTAGGCCAGTTTCTTCTTCTATCTCATGATTTAGAGCCTGATGAGGGTTTTCATCAAGTTCTATGTGCCCTCCTGGCTGCAGCCACTTACCTATCTTTATGTGTTTTAGTAGTAGTAACTTAGGCTCTTTTGGGTGCAGTATGAATGCGCTAGTAGTGAAATCCTTAAGTTCGTGTATATGCGGCATATCCCAAGTTTATCATTTTGCGCCGTGACGTATCTGCGCAACTTGTTCTGTAGCCATTTTAGCCATTTCAATGTGTATATCAGTTAGCATTGATACTGCATCCAAATTAATTTTCTCCGAATGTCTGGGCGTTCTATAAAGCATATCATCGATAATACTTTTAATACTTTGTGGTCGTAAGCTCGTATCTGGATATCGGTCAACAACTGCATACGTCGGTTAATAAACGGCTTTGGTACAAGCCGGGTAATGCGTATTTGTGTCAAAGGTAGCAACGGGCCCAACTTTACTTACCAATTCAGGAGAGCTTACAAAACTGACATCTTGAACACTTGCCCCAAGAACCTGCAACAGTTTAAATTTTGCATATCTGCTTCGTGATTCTTCTGGATCCTGCTGGGCCAAATCGAAAATAGGAAATCCGGAGGACCTTACTGAATTATGAGACTTTACAACAGATAATGGCAAACCGCTTATTACGTCATAGGCGTAGACTATACATTTAGGCATAATGCCTATATTAATTAAATTTTGTCTGGCTTTAAGTGTTAGTGCCCCACCCTCGATTGGAGCAAACTCACTCATATCAGTTTATAGTTCGCTTGATTGAACTCGGATGCTTGGGCCCATGCTTGTGGTCAAATATATACTTTTAACATAGGTGCTTTTGATGCTAGAAGGTTTGGCGGATTTGATGCTTGCAAACAGTACGTTCAAGTTCTTGTTTAGTTTTTCCGGTCCAAAGCTTACTTTGCCGGCACCTACGTGAATAATGCCGTTACTGTCTACGCGGAATTCAACCCTTCCAGCTTTCGCTTCAGCTACTGCTTTGGCAACATTTGGTGTAACTGTACCGCTCTTAGGGTTAGGCATAAGGCCTTTTGGTCCGAGAACTCTGGCATACTTACCTAATTTTGCCATAACCTTAGGAGTTGCAATTAAGACGTCGAAATCGATCTTGCCTTTTTCTAGCTGCGCAAGAAAATCTTCGTCGCCGGCAATATCAGCACCAGCTTTTTTAGCTTCTTTAGCGTCTTCTGCTTCTGCAAAAACTGCAACACGTACAGTTTTACCAGTTCCTTCGGGTAGCACAATCTGGTCGCGGATATTCTGATCAGCTTGGCGAGGGTCGACATTTAGTCGAACGTGAAGCTCGACTGTAGAATCGAATTTTGTGGTGGACGTTTTAGTAGCTAATTCAATAGCTTCCACTAAAGTATATTCTTTGGATTTGTCTATAAGTTTGCTGGCTTCACGAAGCTTTTTGCCGGCTCGCTCTAATTTGCTGCGCGCAGGCTTGGCTGATGGCTTTTTTACTTCAATTTTATCGACGGATTCTTTTTCGGCTGATTTAGCTTTTTCTTCTTCTACTTCTGCAATAGCCTTAGCACTTCGCTTGCCGCTTTTAGCGACTTTAGCTTCGTGTTCTTCGGTAGGCAATGATTCTTTGTCGTGCTTTTTTGGAGCGACATTATTGATGGCTGCCCTTAATTCGGCCATAGTATTCTGAGTATTGACATGCTCGATGCCTAAATCTTTAGCTTTTTTGATTAATTCGGCCTTTGTTTCAGCCATAGTTGTAATCCTTTCGTGGTATTAGCGTCAGTTATATTACTGACTCCCACAAATTAGTTATATTAAATTAATTATAACATATTTTGCGCGCTTGAAATGCCTAATCTTCCGACCCGGCCGTAAGAGATAATCCTACTTCTGACAGTGCTAAACCAGCCAAGTTAGGAAAACCTGCATGTTCTGCTTGCCAAGCAGCAGATATACGCGAATCGTAAAATGGGTCAAGTGTGCATATACCGACTCTGTCGAATTCTTTTAAGAAGTAGTTTGCTTGAAGATTAGGGTTTGGATGCCTATTAGCTAATGCCCTCAGTGTGTCCAGCAAATCATAATCAGGAGTTGTTCGCGGATCTTTTAATTGTGCAAAGGCTTCGCCTTTTAGTCTTTCGCTTAAGACCATTGTTCCGTCAACACCTAGCCGCTCAAAAGCACAGTCCTGATTAGAATAATTGCTCATAACTTAAGTATAGCTGCATAAAATTTATTTGTCGTGTTTATGATTTTTTACAGCACCGTCGTTTGTAGAAGGAGGGGTAATTTTATCAACATCTACACTAGATAAAGAGCCGCCGCAATATAGCTCGTCTGATACAATTCTACTTAAATTTTCGCGCTCCCTGATGTAGGCAGATGCACTCCTCAATTGATGGTCTAGCGGGTCGCACTCTCCGAATTCGACGCCGCTCATATGTTTAGGCTTCTACTTCCACGCCCATGCTTCGGGCTGTGCCTGCTACCATGCGTTTTACAGATTCTATGTCGTCGGCGTTCATGTCGGCCATTTTAGCCTCAGCTATCTTGGTGAGACCTGTTTGGCTAAGTTTTTTACTTACCTTTTCTTTGTTGGGTACGCCTGAACCTTTAGGTGCGCCTATTTCTTTTAAAATTAAGACATCTGTCGGAGTTCCAACTACGCGCCAGCTCATGGTGCGGTCTTCATAAATTGCGATGTGAACAGTGATATCCTGGCCCATCATATCTTTGGTCTGGTCGTTGAAAGGCTGGATAAAATCCATCATATTTACGCCGTACTGACCAAGGGTACTACCAACTGGAGGCGCAGCGCTAGCTTGGCCGCCTTTTAGTTTCATTTTTAGATTTGCTTTTACGGCCTTAGCCATAGTGAATTCTCCTTAAATACGTCCGATTAGAAGCTTCGGTCGCTTTTGTGCGTAACTTAAATTAGATATTAGCACATATCACCCCTGTTGTCCAGAGATTTAAGCTTTTTTGACTTGCAAGCCGTCGAGTTCGACAGGTGTTTCGCGGCCGAACATGTTTACTAGTACTTTAAGCTTGCCTTTGGCTTCGTCGATTTCGCTAATTGAGCCGTCAAAGCCCTTGAAAGGCCCGTCTACAATACCAACTACTTCACCGACAGCGTAATCCATGCGGTGCTTAGGCTCATCTTTGCCCATGCGCTTCATGATTTTTTCCATTTCGTCTTTTTCTACAGGAGTCGGCTCCGTGCCGCTTCCGACGAAACCAGTAACGCTAGGCGTGTTACGCACGATATACCAAGCATCCTCACTCATTTTCATTTGAACAAGTACATAACCTTGGAAAATACGCTTCTCTACAACTTTCCGTTTGCCGTTGCGGATTTCGATCATTTTTTCTTTAGGTACTAGTACCTGAAAAATCTTGTCTTTCATGTCAAGACTATCTGCACGCTGTCTTATAGATTCGGCGACTTTTTCTTCGTAGCCGCTATATGTATGGATTGCGTACCACTGTTTTTGTGAATCGTAACGATTGGTCATATATTCTCCCTAACCTTAAAGCAATATCTGTTTAAATATTTTTTCTAATCCGTAATCCACTAAGGCAATTGCTACACCGAAAACAGTGGCGAACAGGAATAC
>JALYRK010000013.1 GCA_030855355.1 bacterium | reverse complement strand
AGACAGCTAAATTAGTCCATGAGGCCTTAGAAGCCGCTAATATAGATCATCAACTGATAGGCTACAAGCAAGATTTATACTCACAGAGCGTCGTCAGGACACTATTGGAAGCACTTCGAACTATTGCGGAGCCTGATAACAACATTAGCCTTCACCACACACTTACAAGCCGCCTATTCAACATTGATAATTCCTTGATCGCTCCATATGCTGCAAAAGCACGTTATGAACATGACAAACTTGAAGATTGTCTTAATAGTGGTGACAACTCAGACGATTTTAAAGATGCACTCCATCTAATAAATGAATTACGCCTGCAGTCTGCAGAAATGTCTGTCGGGCGGCTTCTTTATAATCTGATCAACACCACTGGCTTTAAAGATAAATTATTCAAATCAGCCGAGCAGGACCCTTTTACTGCTCAAGAAGTTCAGCACATTAGCCAACTGATGCAAGGCATGAAAGCATTTGAATCTATAGCCAATCAGCCCACTCTTTTAAGATACCTTGAATCCCTACCAGCTCTTATGGCTGCAGGTGAAACAACAGATGACGGCACTGAGCAAATAAGCATCGACACTGTAAATGTACTAACAGTACACAAAGCAAAGGGTTTAGAGTGGGATACTGTATATCTGCCTGACTGTACTGAAGGATCGTTCCCGCTTCGCAAATCAGGTTCAGGCATTAAACTTCCCGAGGAATTAACACAAGCAATTACCAGTGAAGCTGATGATCATTACGCTGAAGAACGTCGCTTAATGTATGTAGCGTTAACTCGCGCTCGAAAGTCTCTCAAAATTAGTTTTTCAGACCGTCATAAATCCTCAACGGTTCGAAAACCATCTAGGTTTCTTACTGAAATATTCGGTGAATCTTTAAGCGAACTGCCAGCTGAAAGCGGTTCTAATCAAACTCAAGTATCGTTAAGTTTTGCCGAGAATGATTTACCTCAAACTCCGGAGATTCCGAAATCTATACTAAGCGACGATAAGATCAGACTGTCGGTAAGCCAGGCAGCAACCTTGCTAAATTGCCCCAAGGATTTCTACTACAAATTTATTCTTGAAGCACCGGAGGACCCGACACCAAATACAGCCTATGGGATAAATGTTCATAACATTATTGAGTCAATTAACTGCGCCAAGCTTAGCGGTGAATCTGTAAAGCTTGATGAGCTATTACTTCAGTTAGAACAAAGCTGGAATAAGTCTGGTTATAGTTCAAAACAGCAGCAGCAAAGGGCATACGAACAAGCTAAGGCAACTATTAAGTCCTACCTAGTTAAATCGTCAGCTCCGAATTTTAAACCCTTACTGGTCGAAGAACCATTTGAAGCGCTTTTAGAACCAGAAAGTATATACTTGCGCGGTCGTTATGATTTAGTACTGCAGAATGACAACGGAGTTGAAATTAGAGATTTTAAAACCTCGATTTCAGTGACTAGCCCAGCAAAAGCTAAGTCGCGCGCTACGGCGAGCATCCAGTTAACAATGTATGCTTTAGTCTGGCAGCTAGCTCATGGAGAGTTACCTCAAACAGTCTCACTCGATTTCGTAGATACAGGCCAAGTCGGCTATGTCAAAAAAACGCAGAGGGGAATTGACGGACTACGAAAAAGGCTAGCAGAAGCCGCAAATCTAATACGTAAAAATGAGTTCCCGTTAGGCAATAAACACGACTACTGCATACATCCATAATTACAATTCAAGTAAATAAAAAGCAGGCTCCGAAAAGCCTGCTTTTACATATATTTTTTAGATTTTAGCGACGCTTTTTCTTTGTGACTACGGTTGTGCGAGTGCTGCCGCTAGTTCTTACGGGACGCTCCACTGCCACATCATCGCGGCGGCGCACTACAACTTCATCTTGATCAGCGAAGAATAGGCTGTAAACGTTGAATGCAAGCACACCTCCAACTAATGGAGCAAGTGCATACGTCCAGCTCCATGAATTTAAGCCCAAAGCTACAGCTGGGTTAATTGTCGCATTCCCAGCTATTGCTGCGACTAAAATACCTAAAGTAAAAGATGCACCTACTACGATTGCCGCTTTCAAGCCACTGTATCGCTGGAAAACTGCTGCTGCAACTCCGTGCATAAATATAAATGCTCCGACCATCTCGGCTACAAATACTCTCCATTCGAAGTTTCCACCAATATTACTGACTGTCATATCGCTTAGATACTGGAACAGTAGTAGCGCACATATACCAGCAAGCATCTGTGCCGCGACATAGACGATAGCTGTTGTTGTCTGAACTTTTCTAACGCTCCAAAGCCCTAGCGTAACAGCTGGGTTAAAATGTCCGCCCGATACTCTACCTAATGCTAGAACTAGCACGCTTAAGGTCAGACCGGCTGTAGCTGCTACAAACCAAGGCGAACTTAAGATTGCTCCTACTGCATTAACCTGCGCCAGCACTAAGCTTACTAGTATTGCTGTTCCAAAGAACTCTGCCAATACCATACCCACCTTTGTACGATTAATATCCATTCCTTATAACCCTCCTAAAGTTATAGCTATATCGTACGACAAACTCTATTTTTTGCAAATCAAATAGTCGAAATAAACCTTAAAACACCAAGTTTTATTAACAATTACTTGTAGAACCCTCTAAGATACTATATATTTTCTAGGTTGGACAGACTTGAGAACAATATTATATTTGAATTATTATGCAAAGTATTATAAATAAGAAGCTTTGTGTTATTGCTATTGATCGCGCGAAAAAAGATGCTGCCGACAGTTGCTTAAAGCTAAAAAAAGAATTCGGGCTCGAAGTTAATCCTTACTTGCTGGTTAATAAAGATTTTAAAAAATCACCCGCTTATAAGGGCGATGAAGCAAGTGGATATTTCGAGGAAATCGTACTAGATTTTGACGATAAAATAACTCTTAAGAAAACAGTTGATGACATTACCAAAGACAGTGACATAACTGTTGTTCACTGCATAATCGAAGCCGCCATGGGTGACTGCGCCAGTGTAATAACATATGTCAAAAATGGCTACTGCCAAACACCCCTTTCATTAGAAACAGCATCCGAGAAATCAAAAATGAGAGAGGCCTTTATGGCTAATTTCCCTGAAATAACACCTAAATTCGTTAATATACGCAATATCAGAAGCCTGGAAACTACAGATTTAAAGGATTTCTCGTATCCGTTGATAATTAAACCAAATGGACTAACATCTTCCTTCCTTGTAATAAAATGCGACAACTTTAACGAACTGGCACAAAATGTTAGTATAGCTTTTTCGGAAATAGATAAAGTGTACCAAAGAGAGCATGGCGTAGGAGATAAGAGTATTCTTATCGAAGAATTTATAGAGGGCGACATGTATTCCGTCGATGCATTCGTTATGGCTGACGGTAAAACAATGCACTTCATGCCGTTGGTTCGAGTTGTGACTGCAAATGATGTCGGTTTAGAAGGATTTTACGGATATCAAAGGATCCTTCCAGTCGAGCTAAATGCGACAGAACGAACGCTCGCCGAAGAGTGTGCTAGTAAAGCAATGCAGGCCGTAGGCTTAAAAAGTTCCGCCGCCCATGTGGAGCTTTACCAGACTAGAAATGGGTGGAAAGTAGTAGAACTAGGCCCTCGAATTGGGGGCTATCGTCAAGAACTTTATAAATTAGCTTACGATTTAGATAATTTTTATAATGATTTTCTAACTCACCTTAATATCCCTCCTATTGTTTCAAGTGAACCAATTGGTTTTGCCGCAGCCATTAATATTTACCCTGATAAAACGGGCGTAATAAGCTCTATGAACGGTATTGATGAGGCAGGTAAACTGGGTAGCTTGTTTTCCTTAAAGACGCATGCAAAAGTTGGCGACCTTTCGAAGCCGGCAGTTAATGGTGGAAAGTACGTCGTTGACGCCATACTCCACAGCAAGACTGAGGATGAATTGCTCCAGGACATCAAAAGACTAAGAGGCTTAGTACAAGTAGATATAACATGAGCGAAATACTAGTACTAGCTATTGGTAGAGCTGAAAAACCACTTCAAACAGCAATAAATAGGCTGAGTTATGATATCGGTCAGAAAATTAAAGGCATACTTTTAGTGAATGAAGCTTTTGCAGTTACTCCGGCATATAGAGGTAACGAAAGCCCAGATCATTTCAGTGAATTAATAATAGATTTTAATAATTCAGACATCTTAGAAAAAACTGTGGTCGACTTAACCAAGAGCAAAAAAATAATCATACATTGCAGGATGGAAGAAGCCATAAAAGATTTACAGCAGGTTATACCTTTTTTACCTAAAGGCACTTTAGCCCCAAGTGTAGATTCACTTAAAAACGCGAATGAAAAATATCTAACGCGCACAATACTACAAAAAAATAACTCAGAATTAAGTCCTAAATTCGTTAATATTGTGAAGCTGGCGGATTATATTGAGAGTATGGTATCGGATTTCGCATTTCCAGTAATTGTAAAACCCAATGGACTTCATTCATCATTCTTCGTTAATAAATGCGAATCCCTATCTGAGCTTGAGGACGCACTTGAAAGCGCTTTTACAGGCATTGAAAAAATTTATAAAAGAGACTATGGAACTGGTATGCCCAGTGTTCTTATCGAAGAATTTATGGAGGGTGAGATGTTCTCAGTTGATTCATATACAGACTCTAAAGGAAAAACTAGCTTCTTGCCGCCGGTTAAAGTCATGACTGCAGCAGAAGCAGGTAAAATTGGCTTTTACGGATATATGTATAGCCTGCCATCCGCACTAAGCGCAGATGAAACTAACGAAGCTAACGACGCTGTAAATTTAACTATAAATTCATTGGGTTTAACTTCCTGCGTTGCACACACAGAACTTATGAAAACTAATAAAGGGTGGAAAATCATAGAAACGGGACCGCGAATAGGCGGCTATAGGCAACAACTTTATGAATCAGCATACGGCATAGATCATTATTACAATGATTTAACATTACATTACAATGATGAAACTGATACTCAAAAAAAATGGATAAAAAACTCTGCAGGACTTACTTTCTATCCAGATACAGAGGGTGAAATAGTCGACATCACAGGTGTTTCAAAATTAAAAAGTCTAAGCACTTATTATTGGCACAGTGTAGATGCAAATATTTGCGATAAAGCAGTATTTGCTACAAATGGCGGGGAATTGTCAGCAATTGTAATTCTATCAGGAAGCGACAAACAACAGATAGAAAACGATATTACTGAATTAAGAAATTCCCTAATTATTAAAGTAGTTTGATGAAGGTTAGCGGCGGGTGCGACGCTTTAGGCCGGCAACTTGGAGGCGGACAGCTGAACGGTCCATTAGCTCTTGTGCGCGCTCAATACTAACTTGATCTTTAGCTTCACCGAGCAGTTTTTTGGCTCTCTCCATGGCTGCTTTTGCTTCTTCTTCACTAATATTGGAGCCACTGTCAGCTTCATCTACAAGCACCTTTAACGTATCGCCTGAGACTTCAATAGCTCCACCCGATATGGCGAAAACCTCACGCATATCATCTCTATCAACTTGTCGCACGCGCACCTGAATAACACCAGCCTTTGCCACACTAATCAGTGGCATGTGCTTTGGTAGCACGCCGATTTGCCCAGCTTGCGTAGGTAGGGTAACCTCGTAAACTTCCTCGTCGAACTTTACGCCGTCTAGGCTGACCAGTTGAAACCTAATCACCTAGATAAATCTCGCGATCTGCTCTTAATCTTTCAGCTTCTTCTACTGATTGCATTGATATAGGCTCATCGTCAGGAACAAATTCGATAACACAATCGTTGTCTGTTATTCGCACTGTTGAGCCGCCTACTTGCATGAATCGCCTGAACTCATCATTTTGTTCTGTTGTCATTTGATCATTAAGATTCGGATGGGTTGCTACGTAATCAGTTATACCTCGACCATCATCAGGCCAATTTCCGGAGTTTGGGTTTATCATTTTTTTGCCTCCTTAGAATTCTTAACTACTGATCCGCACATGTAGAAGTCTGATTCTGGATGTTCGTCATAGCGTCCGTCCAAGATGTCCCTAAAGACTGCTATAGTATCGGAAAGCTTAACGTATTCACCTGAGATTCCAACGAATTGCTCAGCAACATAAAACGGCTGAGTTAGGAATCTTTGGACGCGCCGAGCACGGGCAACTGTCTGCTTGTCTTCATCGCTAAGTTCTTCCATTCCTAGAATCGCAATAATATCCTGTAAATCTTTGTAGCGTTGCAAAATTCGCTGTACTTCGCGGGCAACGGCGTAATGTTCTTCACCAACGATTTCGGGATCGAGGATAGTAGAGCTAGAATCTAGCGGGTCGACGGCAGGGTATAGCCCAAGCTCAGTCAGCGCACGGTTTAGTGAAATAGTTGAGTCTAAGTGAGCGAAAGTGGTCGCCGGGGCAGGGTCGGTAAGGTCGTCTGCCGGCACATATACAGCCTGTACACTCGTAATTGAGCCTTTGCGAGTTGAAGTAATACGTTCTTGCAATGCACCCATTTCCGTCGCAAGGTTCGGCTGGTAGCCCACGGCGCTCGGCAAACGTCCGAGCAGGGCAGAAACTTCTGCTCCAGCTTGAGTGAAGCGGAAAATATTATCAATAAAAAGTAGCGTATCGGAACCTTGGTCACGGAATTCTTCGGCAATCGTCAGGCCTGAAAGCGCTACGCGGAGTCGTGCACCTGGCGGCTCGTTCATTTGACCGAAAACTAGGCTGGTTTTATCAATAACGCCTGAATCTTTCATTTCATGGTAAAGGTCGTTTCCTTCACGGGTTCGCTCGCCAACGCCTGCGAATACCGAGTAACCGCTATGGAACTTGGCGATGTTGTTAATTAGTTCCTGAATAAGAACCGTTTTACCAACGCCAGCGCCACCGAATAATCCAACTTTACCACCTTTAGTAATTGGGCAGATAAGGTCGATTACTTTGATGCCAGTTTCCAAAATTTCTACAGTACCCGACTGCTCAGTAAATGCTGGTGCAGAGCGGTGAATTGGCGCGAATTTAGCTGTAACTGGTTTTCCGCCGTCAATTGGATTACCAGTAACATCAAACATACGTCCTAAAGTTTCTACCCCTACAGGAACACTGATTGGAGCGCCCGTGTCAGTAACTTCTGCTCCAC
The DNA here is from genome assembly GCA_030855355.1 of bacterium. GTDB lineage: Bacteria > Patescibacteriota > Saccharimonadia > Saccharimonadales > SZUA-47 > JALYRK01. The sequence continues at coordinate 8,202 of JALYRK010000013.1, read as the reverse complement.
GCTCCAAGCCATCAGTAGTACCTAGAGCTATAGCTCTAACGCTTGATTCGTTTAGGTGTTGTGCTACTTCAAATAGTAGCTTTTTACCCTTTAGTGTTACCTCGAGCGCGTTGTAAATTGCCGGCAAATGATCTTCGGTGAAATCAACATCCACGACCACACCAACTACTTGGCTAATCTTGCCTTTTTTTGTACTAACTTTGTCTGCTGTTGCCATAAAAACTCCTTAAATTCCCCTTATTTCATCAGAAAGCGCACTTACTCCTTGTAGGAATAGATCAGTTTGAAGCTTTAAAATCTGAGCTTGTTGTTCAGTCGTTAGACCTTCTTTAGGCATACCCGCTCGCTGTAACCCATCCTGAAACATTGCGAAGCCAATACCATGCAGTACTTGCATAAATCTTTCTCGAGCCACCGCACTATCAAAAACATATTCTTCCACAAAAGTACGAACTGTCGGTTGCTGTGCGTACTGTTCGACTTTGAAAGCAGCAGTAGCTTCTCCTGGTAATAAATCACTCATTTCATTGCCTCCGCGCCGCCAGTTATTTCCGCTAACTCTTGGGTGATACTCGCCTGACGAGCGGTGTTAAATTCAAGTGTTAGGTCGGCGATTATGTCTGTCGCATTGTCGGTGGCATTTTTCATGCTAAGCATACGCATCGACTGCTCACTAGCAATAGATTCAAGTAAAGCCTGCCATATTTGCACTTCAATAAGCCGCTCTGTAACATTCTCCAAAACTTCTTGAGCTGATGGCTCGAAAGTCACGTTACTTATACCGGGCGATTCGCCATCGCTTTCTTCGGCTTCATAAGCGGCAGGTAAGATGGAAAGATTTTCGGCTATCTGTGTAATATTACTTTTGTGTTTGGTATAGAGCACGCAAACTTCATCCACCTGAGCTTTTTTATACAAATCGGTAAGCGTATTTAATATTGGGCGGATGTTGTTAGCGGAGGGGTTGTCACCGAATTCGCTATAGGCAGCCACGACGTCTAAGCCTTCGATTCGGCGCAAGAACTGACCTCCGCGCTTACCGATAATAATAACTTTACTAGCAATATTTGATGCACGATCGGACTGGATTGATTTGGTTAACATTTTGATAATATTTGCGTTATAAGCACCGGCTAAACCCCGATCGCTAGTAATAACTACATAAAGTCGAGTTTTAACAGGACGTTCAGTATAAAGTGGATGATCATTGATTTCGGTGACTTGATTAAGCCTAACTAGCATCGCGTGAGCAGCTTCACGGTAGGCTCGGCCACGCTGAGCAGCTTCGGTAGCCTTACGCATCTTGCTAGCCGCGACAAGCTCCATAGCTTTGGTAATCTGCTTGGTGTTCTTGACGCTTCCAATACGCCTTTTAAGCTGCTGAGTACTAGCCATTATCAACCCCATTAGTTATCTGGACTTCATCTGTGATTACTTCGCTACGTGCAAGAACATTATCTTGCGATATGGTACGCCCTATAGCTAAGACTAATACGTCACGCTGCTCTTTAGTAGGAGTGAAAAATACTTTTTCACTAGACGAACACAGCGCTCCTAAGTATTGATTAAGCGGGACTGGCTCATGCCAAGAATCTCCGATTAAAATACCGGCTTCACCCCATCCCACTCGCACACCCTCGGTCGCTGCCAAAGCCTTCCCAAGCAGATTCATAGACTCAATATTTGGGCGTTCCATCTTTATTTAGCCTCTTTCTCCGCCGGTTTATAACTTTCAGCGACATGTTCAGCAAGCTTTATGATTGCTTCTTTGTCCTTGTCTTCAGGGACTGCGCCACTGTTAATAGACTCAAGTAGTTTGGCGTGCTTATTCTTGAACTCGCGGAGCAGGGTAGCCTCAGCGGTCTTAATTTTGCTGATTTCTACTTTATCGAAAGCGCCATTTGTAGCGGCTAGAAGCATTATGTACATCTCCCAGCTTGAATATGGGCTGAATTGAGGCTGCTTAAGAAGTTCGGTTAGTCGTTGACCGCGCTCGATCTGCTGCTTGGTATCTGCATCAAGGTCGGTCGAGAATTGGCTAAAGCTTGCAAGCTCGCGGAACTGGGCAAGACTAAGCTTAAGCTGACCCGCGACTGATTTGATGGCTTTTGTCTGAGCAGATCCACCGACACGAGACACCGAAAGTCCGACCGAAATTGCAGGCCTGATACCTTGGTAAAACAAGTTAGTCTCAAGGAATATCTGACCGTCGGTGATTGAAATCACATTAGTCGGTATATAGGCGCTGATATCTCCAGCCTGGGTTTCGATAATTGGCAGAGCGGTCAATGAGCCGGCACCCAGCTCATCGCTTAACTTGGCAGCGCGCTCAAGTAAACGCGAGTGCAAGTAGAAAACGTCACCCGGATAGGCCTCGCGGCCTGGTGGACGGCGAAGCAAGAGGCTCATCTGTCGATAAGCAGCAGCGTGCTTTGATAGATCATCGTAAATGATCAGAGCATGTTGCTTATTGTCGCGGAAATATTCGCCCATTGCACAGCCTGCGTAAGGTGCAAGATATTGCAGTGGAGCAGGGTCGGACGCACTGGTGGCGACAATTATGGTCTGATCCATGACACCCTCGCGCTTAAGTCGGTCGACTAAACGGGCAACTTTACTCATTTTCTGTCCGATTGCAACGTAAATATTGATAACTCCAGTATTTTGCTTGTGCTGGTTGATCATCGTGTCGAGAGCCACAGCTGTTTTACCAGTCTGACGATCGCCGATAATAAGCTCACGCTGGCCGCGGCCAATAGGTACCATGGCGTCGATAGCTATGATTCCGGTTTGCAGCGGCTCGTGAACTGATTTACGAGCCAATACACCGGGGGCAACTTGTTCTGCAGGAGCTGTCTTAGCGGCTTTGATGGCGCCTTTCCCGTCCATAGGCCTACCGAGTGGGTCAACTACTCGTCCGACTAATTCTGGTCCTACTGGGACCTCTACAACCTTTCCGGTCCGCTTGGCTTTGGCGCCAGCTTTGATCAAAATATCCTCGCCAAGTAGCACTGCACCAATCTCTTCTTGGCCCAAGTTGAAGGCGAAAGCCGTAATAGATGAACCATCAGTTGCTTCGACCTCCACCATTTCGTTGAATCCAACACTGGCTAAGCCGTAGATCCACACAACGCCGTCGCCAACGCGAGTTACAACACCAGTTTCTTCGATACCGGGACGTTTTTTTAGCTCAGCAATTGCCTCACGAATATCGCTGCTAAGTTCGGTAATACTGACTTCTCCTAAACTTGCTTTCATTACTGTTTCTCCTCTATCAGTTGCTTGAACTTATTCAATTTCGCTCGGACGCTCAAATCAAGCGTTTCACGCGGTAGCTCTAGCTTTAGGCCGCCTACTAAACTAATGTCGATTTTCTGGTTGATAATTACCTGTTTGGCATCAGGGTATTCTGTTTTTAGAATTTTCTTTATATCTAGCATGTCGGCTTCACTCAGCTCATGAGCACTAACTGCTGTCGCCTCCACAATTCCATAATCAAGTCGGTAGTGCATAACATCACGGAGTAGATCGTCGAGGTTTATATTTTGATGTTGCTCGGTTAGAAACTTAGCAAGGCTTGAAACAATTTGTTCTTTAGGCACGTTGAGTGTTTTTTCAGCAATCACCTTAGCTAATTCACTACGAGGAACATCTTGCATGGATTATTTAGCCATACCTTTCTTGAGAGCTTTGTCGATAAGTTCGGCGTCTTTTTTAGCATCTACCTTTTGCTCAACAACAGCTTCTGTAACCTCTGAAACTAATCCGGCAATTTCACGCTCTAACTTACGCTTAGCTTGCTTAGCTTCTTCGTTAACCCGAACCTCAGCATCGGCCAGTAGCGCTTCGGATTTTTTGTGGGCAGATTTTTCAGCTTCGCGGATAATGTCCCGGCCTTCTTTCTGGGCATCGCCGATTATTTCGTCGGCGTGGTGACGAGCTTCATTTATGATTTTTTCGGTTTCATTCTCAAATGATTCACGTTCCTTTTTCATGTTCTGTCCGTGACGTACACCTTCATCGATAACTTTGTGTCGATCATCCAAAACTTTAACAATGCGATTAAAAGCAAATTTTTTTAGTAACAAGAACACCAAAATAAAAGTGATAAGCTGGAATACAAAAGCCTGGATGCTAACACCTAGAATGCTGCTTTCAGTTTGTTCAGCTGCCTGTTCAGTTGCTGCAAAATATATTTGTAACATAAATTTCCCTTAAATCTTAAATAATAAATAACGAAGCAAACACAAGCAGTGCCATCAACTCAATAATACCGATGACAACCAAAATCTGCCCAAAAAACTTGGCTGCTTCAGGGTTACGTCCGACTGCGTTCATAAATGCATTGCCGACTAGACCGATACCAATGGCCGGGCCTATCATGCCCAAGCCCATCATTAAACCTTTACCTAAAATCTCTACATTGCCCGTAATTTCTGCAAATATCATTATTTTATCTCCTTACTTTACAAATTATTTTCATGCTGTTCCTGTAGCTTGTCGCTTAGCTGAAACAGATTCATGATCGATATCATCATGCTCATCGGCATGGTCGTGTTTGATGGCCACGGCGAGGTAGGTAACCGATAGCATCACAAAAATATAGGCTTGTAGCATAGCCACCGCCAGTTCAAGAGCAACAAACGGCAGAGAAGTAATCGGTGCCGCAAACTTACCAAGGTAAGAAAAAACAGAAATTATAATTTCGCCTATCACGACATTCAAAAATAGTCGGAGTGCCAAGCTAAGTACTCTCGTAAACTCAGTGAAAATTTCGAACACGCCAAATAAGTAAGTTGCGGGATTTTTGAGACTACCGGCAAAATAATGCCGCAAATGTCGACTAAAACCCGATTCTCTAATGGCAAAAGTTTGAACTAGTACCATTGTCACAACGGCTGCCGCCAAAGTTCCATTTAAGTCGGCTGTAAAAGCTCTGAAAATCGGCGTATCGTTATAAGTGAAGGCGTCGGCGGTACCCGGCAACAAACCAAACCAGTTATTGAAAAGCACGAAAAAGAATATTGCCGTGAAGTAGGGTGCATATTTTAAGGCTTTTTTGCGTGATCCGAGTGAGCTCTGAATAGTGGAGATGATAAATTCGGTGCCTATCTCAACAAACTGGACAAATCCTTGCTTGGGTCGAACTGTCACCCTCCTTGCTGCCCCTACAAGTAGCGCAAGAATAACTATCGAGCTAATTATTCCGTAGACCATCGAGTTGGTTACTGAATATCCGCCGATAGTAAAAAGCTCACTTGGCGTAATGTGAATTGAAGGGCCGCTGCCGGCCGCCTCGGCTAATCTATTAATCATTGTTCTCCTTGTCGTAGTTTTTTGCAGATTTCTTTTTCTTGGTGGCCTTGACCGTATTTTGCGACTGTTCGTTTACCTCTTTGTAAGCACGGGCAATTACCAGACACGAGGCCACTATGGCAATAAAAAAGGCTACCAAGGTTAGCGAAGGCTCTGTGCCAAACCTTCTATCTGCCCAAACCCCGACAAATATTGGAAAAAGCACAGTTAGCGCCAAGCGCCAACCTATATTAATTATGCCAACAAACAATTGTTCTTGTGGATCGAATACAGGAAAATAATCCAGCACAGGATCATCGGCACTGTGTCGCGTTTTAGCGGCTTTACCCATTAGTGTTAAGTTTAACAGAGATACGGCTTCTCGCGCAACACTGTCGGCAACTAAAGAGTTCCTTTGATGGAATGTAAGATTTCTTACAAGAGTATACGAGGTAAATAAGCTAAAATTTAGCTATGGATTATGTTTTTTCGCACGGAGGTGCAGACCACAATTCGATTATTGAGGCTTTTGGGCATCAAATTAATTTTGGTTTTAACTTATTTATGGTAGCTGTATCTGTTATTACTTTTATAGCTTTACAATTTCATGCAAGTAATCGTTCACGAATTAAAGTGAACGTTTCTAAGGAGAAAATTCGATGAGTGCAGCGGCAGTAACGGTTTACAGTACTACTTGGTGTGGCTATTGCAAGATGCTTAAAGAGTATCTTAAAGGCAAGGGCGTTACTTTCAAAGAAGTAAATATTGAAGAAGACCGAGAAGCCGGCCAAATGATTATTGATAAAACAGGTCAGATGGGCGTTCCGGTAACAGAAATCGGCGATAAAGTAATAATCGGGTTCGATAGACCGCGAGTAGACGCGGCACTGCAAGAGCATAAGCTCATATAAGGAGGAGTGATGCCAGAAACAAATCCCGCACAAAAAACAAAAACAAGCGCGGGACTGTTTGATAGGTTAGTTGAAATTATGCCTGGGGAAAATGAATTGCCCCAAGAATTTAGGGCTGCGAGCCGACACGTTAGAGAAAAAGCTGCGGGCTTTATTGGGTCCTTACGGCTTAGTAGCGACCCAACGCGATATTCATTAGGAGTTGCCAGACAAGCGCTTAACCAGATTAGAGATTATCGCAACCCCCACGAATCTAGAATATATCGAGAGTGGATACAGGCAGGCACCACTGAAGCTGTAGCAAGATTAACTATTGCCCAGCAATTAAGCCCCAAAGAAATTGAAGATTTAGCAGCCGAAAATGATCCTGCATTAATAGTAATTTGTGGCATTGAGCGTGTTAGGATAAATATTTTTCCAGATTTACACGTCATCTCTAGCTCTAAGAGTTCGGGCAATGACAGACATTATGAGAGTTCAGATTACGGTAAATTATCAGCAGGGTATGAAGCAATGATTGCCAGCATACACGGTGGTTTAAGAGAAAGTCCATCGCTAAGCAAGGAAGGCCCAAAGATAGATAAAGTAAGTGGGTTTTAATTGACTCTAATCTAGTATTATGATATAATTAAAATATGTCTGTACTTTATCCTAGTAGTGCAAAAGAATGGGAGAACAGCCTTTCGCAGGTCGGCTACGATGACGTGGTTGCATCCGTTATGCCAAGGGAATTAGCCCAAGTATGTGCCGACCCAGAAAAACTGAGATCTGTTGCGAAGTCAGTTGCCTCAGTAATAAGTAAAAGAAGCGAGCCGATTGTTAGAGTAGAGCCAATAAATAATATTAACTTTGGGCTGCATTACGATATTCAAGGAACTGTTCCAGAGCTTAGCACCTGGTTTAACAACGCAGGTTCCTGCGAATGGTTTATTAGATCTGGTGGATCTAGAGATAAAGCTGAGTTATATGCGGCGATAGACGAAGTAGGAATTGAAGTATCGCCTAAAGTAGCTGCGAGCGGGACTGTCGCTAATTTAAACATGATTGATAAATTCGATAGAATAAACTTTTCCGGTTTAGGAGGCCTTGTCTTTGCAGCTGGACTTACTGAAGGCGGCGACCGGATTCCGGCAATGCACCAGATTTCGGGCAGCCAAGACAGAAGTAGCTTTGCTCTATACGAACTTATAGTTAAATAAGGTATCCACCAACCTAATTCTGATGCTAAACTAAAAGCATAATGGCTTTTGAGGATTTTAAACAAAAAAAATCAGTAGTAGTGGTCTATACCGGAGAAGGCAAAGGTAAGACCAGCGCTAGCGTTGGCTTACTCGCGCGCGCGCTCGGCACTGGCTGGAAGGTTGCTTTTATCCAGTTCATCAAACACTGGAATGTCGGCGAACATGATTTCATAGCTCAAATTGAGCCAGTTTACGGCGACAAGCTGAGATTTTACAAAGGCGGAAAAGGCTTCTACAACGCCGGTGAAATCAGCGCGAAAGATATTTCTGAAGCTGACCACAAAAAAGCAGCCCGCGATACGTATGAGATTGCTCTTGGAGCGGTGGAAAGCGGTGAATTCGACTTAGTGATATGTGACGAGATAAATAATGCCGTCCACGACGGACTGCTTACTAAAAAAGATTTAGAAAATCTTATAACTAGCCGCACCGAAACCACCAGCCTATGTTTGACCGGCCGTAACTTCCCTAAACAACTCTGCGTTCTTGCCGATATAGTCACGAATATGACCAAAGTTAAACATCATTTTGATAATAAGTATTTGGCTAATAAGGGAATAGATTTTTAATTTAACGTCACATGCAAGACCTGCCACTCTTATCAATAAGCTCTGTTAAAGGTCACTAGATCTTACTTTTTGTCCGCAAAAAGTAACAAAAACTCCTGGGCTAACCCTAAAGTCTTACTATTTCACTGTCAAAAAGAACAATGCTCGGGCAACTCAGCCTTTGCTTTAATAACTTTAAGAAGGCAA
>JALYRK010000043.1 GCA_030855355.1 bacterium | reverse complement strand
TTTCGGGCATTCACGCCCTGATTAAATAAATGGTAGTAACTGTCCGGCAAGTAATTCTTAACAACATTTCGTGATGGCATACCTCAATCATATCCCTCCGTTGTCCATATTACAAGGCCAGACCTTGCTCCAAGGTCTGGCCTTGTAATAACTATACTGTAGGGGCTTTAAGAAGTGTATAAGAAATGAGGAGGCGCTTTGAGGTGTTCGAGTTTTGGTTTGGGTTAGGGGTTAGGCTGGCACCTGGTTATCGCTGTTCTGTGGCGAACGGTTGGAGGATATTGCTATTAAAGGTTCGGCTTAAAGTCCCATACGTAATTTAGCTATATTTCACATGATTTACTGAATGATTTGGTAGTCGTAGGAATAGACTGCGCCATCTACTGGTTGTTCGATAAATACTATTTCGAAGCCGTCAGTAGTACGCGTTACATAGTATTTAGCTTGCGCAGCATCGGCACTTGTAGGAGTAAGCGTAACTCGTGGCTGTGCACCGTAAGGACTAGAGAACACCACCTTGGCCTGCTCGCCTGCTAAGGCCTCTGCTCCGGCGGTATAGCTTACAGTTCCGGCGGTGTCATTACCGCTGATTATGATTGTTCCTGCACCGTTAGTCTGAGCACCTAGAGCTGCTGTAGCTGCCACACCTGCGCTAATAATCTTACCGTTAACTGTTATGTCCTGGACTGTGGTATTACCAAGCACTACTAGATCCTGCTGAATGTTCACGTTTCCGGTAACTGTTAGGGAGCTGAGGGTGGTTGGACCGGTAACATTTAGACTTGCGCCAATTTGTACATCGCCAAGGAGTGAGGTACTGCCAGTGACACTTAAGCTATCACCCTGCAGCAAGTTAGAAACCTGAGGATGGTAGAAACTAGGATTTACAAACATCATGATTTTACCAGTATCTGTTGGCCAAGAACTTGGGTTAGAACGGTATTGAGGTAAGTCACTATCTTCATGGCCATCACGATCTACTTCTTCAGCCGCTACCGAGCTTGAAACTCGAGGAGATGTAGAGGAGTAATCCTCTAATGCAACACCGATGACTCTACCAGAACCAGTGGCTTTCATGGCAAAACCAGGTATTGATGCAGGCGCAAGATGGTCACCTGCTGCGATAGGACCATTTTCAAGTGATACTTTCACAGGTACTCGACCTGCAAGGCCAATCGGCTGGCGATTTGGTGATGTAACCCTGTGACCAAGAATTCCGTCTATGACTGGGTTAGTAGACACGACACCTATTGCACTCGATTGGTAAACGGTACTTGTTTTATCTACCATATTACCCGCAGCAGGTGCTATAACATCACCTGGCTCAAGACCTCCAGGAGTATCATAAAATTCGGCTATGTCAGCTTGACCAGCGGCATTACAGTCGCCTAAAATAACATCGTTTATAAATGCAACATTAGCACCGCTATGACACAATCTTTGGGTATATTGTGTAAACCCGTCAATTGAGACGCCAGTAGCTTCATCAACGTATAATAAGTTGCTATACGAAGAACTAACAACCTGTAGATAACCATTACCATCATTATTTGCATCTAGGTGTATTCCGATACCATTATTAGAGACAATCCCCATGGAACTTGTGTTGGGAGTATATATAATGTCTTGGAATGTAGATGTAAGTTGTATGTCATCATCGAATCTAGAAATACCCGAATCGACCCACAGAGCGTAGGTGTCAGCACCGCCGATATATACACCAACATCTGTTGAGCCTTTGGTTAATGGGTCTATATATATTCCGAACTGCTGCGTAACTGTGCCGGCGCCATTACTGTTAGCTACCCTAAGCCCAATGGCATTCGATATAGTGGCCCCAGCAGAAGTATCATTGCGGGCCCAGAATCCATATGCGTTAGTTACTGTGCCACCGCTACCCTGTACCCAGGTGGCACCCGACACACCCATTAATACGTCAACTGTGCCTGTCGTATGAGTACTAAAGCCTCTACCGGCAAACCCAGTTTTGTCGCCAGTATCCGCAACCCCAGCAAATATGCTACTATAACCACCGTATTGAAGATTAGCAACAGCCACAGTTAATGCCCTATTTATTTCCAGTTTGGTGTCGGCATAACCAGTTGCGGTGCCAATCAGAACCTTGTCTGTTGATGCCACGACTTGAAGCGTGTTGGTGTCAAATGTAGCATTGCCGGTTACATTAAGCGTACCGCCTATTGTGGCGTTGTTGGTGACGCTTAAGCCTGTACCGGCAGCAGTTATAGAAAGTAGTCCGGTCATAGTATCACCTGCCTCATCTACCCATATGTCGCCTGCTCCGCCAGCTGTTAAGCCAAGAGAGGTCCTGACATTTGCGGGCGTTTGCCACCTAATGTAATTATCGCTACCGGTTTGAATAGCAAAGTGCGAGGCCGCAACGGCAGTCACATCGGCCGTAGTATTGAAATAATTAGCAAAAACATAGCCACCGGCATTGCGTTGGACGATCGTATTACTGCCAGCGGTCATTGAAGGCGTTGCCCCTTGGAGGTATTGGCTGTTCAGGTTCGTAACCATTGTTGTTGATGCAACAGTGAGTGGTGCTGTGCCTGTGGCTACGGTGGATATAAGACGAGTACCTTGTAGCGTACTGGCAGATGTCAGGCTTCCTGCAAGAGTTTCATTGCCGCTCATGTCAAGTTGCCACAAGTTGGCTGCGGCTGACCATCCCCCGATACGCAACACATTATCAGGATCAAGCCCAAAGTTTACGGCGTATGCTCCGCCTCGATGGAACGACATAGCTGCCGCGCCGCCGTCACTAGAAAACGCCTCAAGTGTGTATGTGTTATTAGCTCCAAGCGTTGAAGCTGCGCCTTTATTTGACTGGAAATATTTTACGCCAGTTGGATATTGGGTTGCGCTAAGATACATTCCGTCGGTTACTGTTCCGGCGTTACCACCAATATTAAGACTGGCGGCTGTTCCTGTTAGCCCAGTTCCCGCACCACTAAATGAAGTAGATGTAGTTATGCCTGTTACAGCTAAACCAGACGTTGGGTTAGATGCTGACCCGATTTGAACTGATCCTACGTCAGGCTGAAGCTTTAAGAGGTTGCAGCAACCGCTGGCGTAAGTAGCGCGGTTGGTCCATTGATTATCTATATAGGCTTGAATGGTTTGTGAGTTGTCGGTGTCCTGACCAATTGCTAAACCGTCACCGTTGTTGCCTATGTTACTGTATACATCCAAAGTCCTGCCGGATAAGCCAGCGCCGATACTGACATTACCTGCGCCACCGATCAAAATCGGAGCCAGAGGAGTATTAATGTTAGCTATGCCAGTCTCAGCGGTTAGTAAGCTTATAGCCCAGCCACTGCCCCAGCCAGTTTTAGCATTGTAGCCGGCAGCTACATCTGTAACTTCTACGCTGGCATAGTTCCAAGCTGTGGTAAGGCCGCCCAGCAAGATAACATTCTTAGTGCCGTCGTGAGCTAGGCGAACTTGGGTGAAGGGTGCCTTACCGCGGATTTCGGCAGAGGTATTAATCCAACCACAAGAACAGTTGTAGCCACTTACTACGGCCTCCCAAGCTCCATAACCGCTATAATCGTAGCCCTTGATCGTAAAGCTTAGCATCGTATCGGTCCAGCTGGTTGGCAACGCAATCTTAAGTGTGCCGGTTTGGGTACCGGCGCCCAGGTAGGCGTGGGCAACATTGCGGTAATAGTTAACAGCACCGGCCGCATCGCTGTTAAGGGTGGCACCCCTGACTTCTAACTTTGTGTCCGGTGCAACTGCAATTCCAACTCCAAAGTTGCCGCCTGTATAGAGTGCAGCGGTAGCTCCAGCGGCCTGAGTGATACTTGTTTCAACACTGCCGTTATTAAATATGAACGACCTGTTTCCACCCTGCAGCCGTGCGTTACCATTAACATCCAAAGCATGGCTGACAGACGCGCCCCCAATACCAACATTCCCAGACAGGGTGCTGGCACCGGCTACATTCAAAGTCGTCCCGATGACACCAGCACCAGAGATGTTGAAGTTACTGCTTGTCTGCTGGACGGTGGTGTTCTGTATGTAGTCGCCGTCACCGGAAGCGAGTGCGAAGGCAGTGGAGTTCAGGCCATCGAGCAAATCAGCATCCTGGCCCGACCCGCTGCCGTCGTTACCTTGGTGCCAGACACGGTTCCAGGCGGTGGTACCGGATCCCATAGTGGCACGGTAAAACAAGTCGTTAGAGTTAAAGAAGTCGCCGGCAAATTGCATGGAATAGTTGTTGGCGGTGTTGCTATGAGTGTTAGCTAATATATGGTACCAAGAATCGGTTTCCGGAAATCCCTCGGCGGTCGTTGCGCTGGAACTCTCATAGAAGCCGCTATCGACCCGCACCGTTAAATCATCTTTTGTGGCTATTTCCTGAACAAAGACACTAGAATCCAGGCCATCTAACAGATCCACGTTCAGATTATCTACCTTGGTGGTGGAGGTAACGGTGAGCGGAGCGGTGCCGGTAGCAATGGTTGAGATTAGCCGGGTACCTTGGATGGTGCTGGCAGCAGCCACGGTGCCGGTGAAGCTGGCAGCACTACTGATAGTCTGGCCATTATAGGTGCCGCCGGTGACGGCTCCGCCGTTAGTAATAGTCACCAAATTCGTACCATTGGATCCGGCATCAAGGACCAGACTGTTTGAGGTGTTGGTGTAGATTCGGCTGGCCTGGTACTGATCAACCATGTTAGTAGCGCTATAGTTATTACCGACAAACAACGGACCGTGGTTGATGCGCTTCAGCGTTACGTGATCCATCTGGGTGACCGCATCCACAGACGCACCGTAGTTGATAAGCACCAGCA
>JALYRK010000042.1 GCA_030855355.1 bacterium | reverse complement strand
GGGTAATCGATTATTGAGGCGAATCTCCAAGCTGAATCTTTTTTATCACCCAAGATGTAATGAACAGAAGTTTTTACTGTGCCGTCTTTATACAAAACACTGAGTGGAAGCGGTTTCCCTAATAATTCGGATGTTTCTGTTGCCAGGTATCTGGCAAAACCTACGGTATGCGCGTTTCTCATATGCGCCGGCATGATTTCGACGACCGATTTTCCTATAAGTTCTTTTTCGGTCCATCCATATTCTTTAGTGAAAGCGGCATTAATATATGTGAACATGCTCTGCTGGTCGATTGCCACAACAGGCATATTGTCTAATGCCAGTAATTCATCATATGTCGCAGGGTATTTAGGCACGTATCCTCCAAGTTTCTACCGTTATTTTAACATAATATAACCGGTTGAATTGAATAATAATTTACAGAATGCCGTGTTAAATTCAGTAAATCAAAGTGATGGTATGACTGGACAGATTCGACTCACGTTCCGCGAGCCCCGAACTTCATGATTGAAAACCAGTTTTCATCAGAAGATTCGTTTCCGAACTGCCACCAGCAGTTATCACATCGGCCCTCTTTTGATGGGTCGGTAGTCGGATCTCCGAGTAAGACCACGAAAAAGCCCCGCATAATTGCGAGGCATTTTCGTGGTACACCCGGACGGATTCGAACCGCCGACCCTCTGTTCCGAAGACAGATGCTCTATCCAGCTGAGCTACGGGTGCGTTCCAAAACTTTTTTGCTTTTAAGTGAATAAAATTAATAATTTTATTCACAATCATTGCAACATAGTTTTGTCACTTTCCGTTTGAAGAATCCTCTCTTCAAACGGGATCAATAACAAATCGGAATTTGTTTTCGGAGGACTTAACAGATGTATTTTAACATGAAACATTGCGATTTATAGTTTAGAGAAGAATGAGCTTAGTTAACAACTGCTTGAATAGTTACGTCTACTGACTGATTTGCGGTAGCAGTAGTTGTAGTCGGCGAAGTAACTCTGAGGTCAAATCTTTGTATTCCATTTACAGCAATATATGTTGCAAGCGGCTGATAAGAGGTAGTTAGGCTTGTAAAGACTCCAGCTGTATCACATGGGTCCGGAGAACCACTTCCTGTTGTACAGTAACTATGAACATATTGGTTGTTCCCAGCAGTTACAGAAAGAGCCCAGGCTGCGCTGTTATTACCACGTATGTTGAAATCTTCGGCAAAGTTTCCATCATTAGAAGCTACTTGGGTGTCATTAAGTTGGGAAGATAATGTTGAGCGACTTATCCCTGGTGCAAGAATTCCATAATTTACAGTGGCGTCGCTAACAACGACTGAAATAACTGCAGGAGTGTAAGTTACAACCACTTGACCACTTGCGCCAGTTCCAGAAGCTGCGCCGTTACCGCCACCACCCCCGCCGCCTCCCGGCACTACGCCGTTACCGCCCACTGCCCCATTATTTCCTCCAGCACCACCATTACCCTGCCCAACACCTGCCACACCACCGGTGTTGCTACTACCAGTACCACCATCACCGCCACCAGCTGTAGTCGTCGCTGATCCGCCACCGCCACCGCCACCTCTACCGTTTCCAGTACTCTTACTGCCGCCTGTACCACCCGAAAATTTTGTAGTACCTGTTCCGGTTGCGGCTAGGCCGCCAGATCCGCCAGTCGTAAGAGTTCCAGTTGAACCCCCTTTAGCAATGACGGAAGTAGGACCGACAAATGTCGTATCGCCTCCAGGATTTCCAGGTGTACCGCCTGTGCCTACTGTCACTGTGTAGTTATTACCAGGTATAAGCCTGAGAGTACTCACCGAATATGCGCCACCGCCACCGCCACCTACACCGCTAGTTGCAGACCAACCCCCACCCCCAGCTCCCCATGACTCTACTGTCACGTAATATGCTTCGGCAGGGGCCGTCCATGTCGTACTTGCTGGAATCGTCTGAGTCACAGCTCTTACTTTTTGTGGGTTAGCTACCTGAGCGAGGGGTAAAGCAATAAATAGAAATACACTACTTGTAATAATTAGGATTTTGGCTGGAATTTCGATTTTTATTGTTTTCATAATTATTTATAGGTCGAACCGCAAAAGATTATGCTGACTGCTAAACGTGGCTTGATTTGCTGAAAGTAAAATTGCACTAAAACTTGCGAAGGCAGCTATATCAAATCTTGGCTTTTCTTTTTCTTGCGGCAGCACCTGCACTGTTACATGCACAGAGGCACTACTTGCAGCAAACGTGTTCGAAGGCAGCACCACTAAATAAATAACTAAAACAAGCAGACATCCTATTATAAGTCGTAAAGCCGACACCTAGCTATCCTCGTTGTCGCTAATTTTCTCTTTCTTTTTTTGTTTTTTTCCGGCTGTTATTTTTATATCGAATTTTATGAATTTGCGAAGAGCTAAGGCTAGGGCCACTAATATTAATAGTGCGCTGAATATATGACTTGCGGGAGTGAATTTTTCGTAGAGTGCTTTTATGCGATTTATTATTGCCTGGCTTCGGCTTGAAGAAATGACTTTAAAGCGAAGTTTAGTAGCTGCTGCTACACCTATTTTGGCAGAGCCTTGTTCGGTAGTGGCATCAGGGTATGCTTCTAAATAACCATAGTAATCGCCCGCTGGAGTACTAAGTGGAGGCGTAAAAATAGGTGTTACAATTCGAGATTCTTGCGGCTTCAGATTAAAACTAGCTGGTTCAAAGCTGAACCAGGCTGGATCGGGCTTTAGTTCGGGCTGGGTTTCGTTTAGCGTAAGATGCATTGCATACTTAGCGTCTTGATCGCCAGTGTTATATACGACAATCTCAGGCAAGCGATAGATACCGCCTGCTTTTATAGGCTCTTGGATGTCAATTTTTCCAACCCCAACCCCTACCCCGATATCTGCCAAAGCTTTTTGGTTATAAATTACTACAACAAATACAATTATAAATAATGTTAAAACTAGACCTGAAACCCTCTTCATTAACTACATTATACAAGAGAAGTGATTTTAGTTCTGAACTGCTTGAATAGTAACTGTTACTGTCTTTTGCACAAAGTCGGTACTTGTTGTTGGAGTGTTGATTCTTAAATCAAAACGATTGGTACCGGCAGGAGCTACAGCTGTTTTCAAAGTATTGTAGGCATTAGCTAAGTTGTTCCATGTCGGAGTTGCATCACATACATCTGGTGCGCCACTACCTGTATTACAAAAAGCGTGCGTGTATTGGTTTGCCCCCGCAGTTCCAGCTAGCGTCCATGTCGTGCCACTTGTAGCGTCAGTGCTGCTGATGTTGAAATCTTCTGTGACGTTCCCATCATTAGTTGCTACCTGGGTATCATTTACGCCTGATGCGGTTGTATTTTGTGCACTGTTAAGTGTCAAAACACCATAAGCAACCGTACCGTCAGATACTGAAACTGAGATGTTCTGAGGCGTGACAGTGGCACTAACGTTACCGGTCGAAGCTGCAAAAGTTTTGCTTATCCAAAGAACCGGCAGCAAAAACATCGTTGCGGCCAATAGATAAGGTAAGTTAATTTGAAGTGTTATTTTTCTCATTTTTAATTTTGGTTATGCTTTCCTAAAAAGAAGTATATAAGTAGTCTTTTCAGGAGTCAAACTTTTATAAGTATACTCGCTTAAAACTCAGGAGTTTTTGATATTAATTCAGGTATCAATAAAGCTAAGTTTAGAATGCGTTTAGTTCACCATCAAGCTGGGAGGCGTCAGAATTGCTTAGTTCCGGATCTGTAGCTTCTAAGACTGCTTCAGCTTCATTTAAATCTTCGCCTTGAACTACTTCTGGCGCTGATTGAACGTCATTCGCTACAGCTGACTGTGTTGCGTCTTCTGCTTTATCAGGCCTATTCATTACTGTTATAGTAGCAAAACCTACTACCCCTAAAACAACTACTACGATTAAAAGTTCTACTACGGAAAATCCTGATTTAATAATCTTAGCCATTACTGGGTACCTCCGTTATCGTCTAATGCATCGCTTGGCGAATCGTTACCCGAGTCATCTGTCTCAGTAGAATCATCAACATTCCCGTTATCATCGGTACTGTCACGATTAGAATTTTCTACTCCGTTGGCAGATTTTACACCGACTATTAGGTTCTTGACGGCTGTTTTGTATTCTTTAAGTGCTGTTATTTCACTTTTTAATAGTTCTTTGAAATTGTTTGCCTTTCCTTTAGGGTCATCGGCATCACATTCGAAAACAGTACTTTCCTCTTTAATGTCGTCTACTAACGTCTGGGCGGCAGTTCTTTTAGCGTCGACTTCCGCTACAAGCGCGTCATAATTTACCGGCTTCTTGTTTTTCTCTACCGAGAAATTCATTGTTCTTTCAGCAATCTTATTAAAGACATCCAATTGTTTTTGCCCGCGGTCGCTGATACGAGCCATAATGTTTCGTATATTTTTTTCGCGCTTCTCGCATATTTCTAGCTTTTTAGCTTCGAGTTTAAGTTTTACAGCTTCTTTTCTTTCTGTCGCATTCTCCTGCGCTTGCTGAGCTCGAGCATTTGGCTGAGCCACCACTGCAGGAGCAAAGCTTGCCAGACCCATGATCATTAGACCCACTACAAGCGAGTTCTTTATAAAATTCTTTTTCATATGAGAAATAAGCCCTCTCTTATATTGTAATTAAAGCTTATGCTCAGTGTATATTTTTGTCAATTTATGCAGGAGTAGTCATAATCGAGATTTCTGGAAATATACTGTGTCATTACAACCTTGCCATTATTAGTTAACGGCGCTGCTGTGCAGGCTTGTTTTGCAGTTTTGAGGTTTGCTCCACCTGGACGCCAGTTTTTTAGTCCATGGAG
>JALYRK010000041.1 GCA_030855355.1 bacterium | reverse complement strand
CATAGCAGCGGAACTTATTTGTAAAGGAATTATAGTACTGCGCGTTCGTGTTACTTCCAATTGCCGGATCTCCCGTAGTATTTTTAGTATCCATAATCAATAGCGCACCTACACCGTCGGCAGTTGCTGAACCTATTCGCACTAATGAGCCAGAGGTATCTACACTAAAGTAATTGAGCGCGGAGGCATCTGTAACCGAAAATGCTCCTGCCGTAGTCGACGCGATAGTAACCGCCCCATTGTTTGCTATCGTAAATACGCCCGCTCCGCTCTTTTGTAGCGTAAGAATATTACCGCTGGCGCCTGTTTTGTTAATAAATATTGAAGCATCTGTGCTGCTATCGGTTTGGGCAGCTGTTTCTCCAAACAGTACAAAGCCACAGTTTAAGCTATCGCGTAGACAAATAGTACCCGCTTCATCTGCAAGCGTTACGATTCGATTTGCCGTTGGGTCAGTTATTCGCAAAATGCTGGCGAATCCGTTATCGGTTGCCCCTTGGAATACCAGCCCATCTTGGCCGAGTAGCTGCGCGGTGATAGTCAATCGGTCAGTGGTCGCGTTACCAACAACAGTATTGCCGTTTAGATCGACATTGCCTGCAAACACCGAATTACCAGTAACATTTGCACCACTACTGGTAATTGTTAGCCCTGTGATATTCTCAAGCGCCCCACCATTAGTAAGGCGTGAAGTGCCTGCGGTCGATAAACCGCCATCCGAAAGATTAAGATTGGCCACTCCCGATCCTGCATTATCCAGCACCAATGAAGTTGCCGATGAATCTGCCAAGTTTAATGTCAAACTGCCGCTGGCAATGCGTTCGAGCATCGTGTCACTGGCTGCTATAACCAATTTGTTGCTTGCCGAATCAAGCGCGAGATCACTGGAACCACCGGAGGCAATTGTCAGTCCGGCGCTCGCCGTAATATTTGTGCCGACCCCAGTAATTGACCCCGCTTCGGTAAGGCCTCCAGAATTGTTATCTAGCCCACCGGTAATTGACGCCCCGCCAGCACTTACAATCAACCCACTGCTGGAGCTCACCCCAACAGCAATGACTGCCCCTGTCTCACTGACCTGGAACGGACTGCCTAAGCCCACCGATAGCATTGCCAATGGAGTTTCGGTGCCAATGCCAACTTTACCGGTATTTCCCTGCACGAATAATCCGCTCGTACCAGAATCGGTCGTAAAGTTTGAAATCGGACGGTAGATAGTGAAAGTTTCCAATGTTACTCCGGCGGAATAAGCCGGAGTAACATTAAATGTAACTCCCGTACCACCAGCAGTTACCGCCCTTGCTTGGGCAGTTGAAATGGTTGGGACAATGTAGTCCCCTGCATTCAGCGTGATAGAAATTGAAGTCGTGAACAGCGATGTCCCGTTTACGGCTGTCATTGTAGTGGAACCGCTGGTAGCGGTGCGGCCTGCGACTTCCAAGACTGCTTCCGGCGTCATGACAGCTATACCAATGTTGCCGTTGGGCAGAATAGTCATCTTGGTAGTAGTGTTGGTTTCAAAGGCCAAACCGAAGTTATCGTTAGTACCTATGGTAACCAATCCGCCGAATGCATTGCCGCCATTGCGGATATCTCCCGCTCCAGCACAGTTGCCCGAGCTGAGACAAATTGACGCCGAGACTCCGCCGGGATCTGGCAGCGTGTATACGGTGTTCTGCCCAAGCGCCGCTGTCTGAATTGTACCGGTGTTATTAGTGCCGTCATTAAGCACGAGTGCGCCGAGTACGCTCAATGTACCAATATCCAGGCTCGCCCCGTCAATGTTGATCGCGCCTTTGAAGTATGCTTCCCCTGTCTTGCTGACCGTTAAGATATCTGCCCCGTCACCCTGCAACTTCAACAGTGCTCCGCTGCCGTTCTGATTTAGTGATAATGCTGATAAAGCGCTATTGACTACTTGCGGACTTGATGGAGTCAACTGCGCAAAACCGCTGCTGTCTATACCATCTAGCCTATCTGTATTAAAAGCATACGGTACGGCAGTAAGTTTGATTCTTGGAGACATTTCGGTATCCCAAGAAGGAGCGCCTATTCCACCAATACGCATACTTAGCCACAAATCCTGGTCCCAAGGCACAGTACTACTGAAACCAGTTACCGAACCTAGGTTTGCACTGAAGTAGCCGTTTTTGACTTTTACCGTGTTAGCTCCTGTCCTTGTCTCTACCCACCAACAATCGTCTGTCGAACTGTCTAAGCTACAGGTTCCCTGTCCGCTAGTACCAGTGCCGAGTGAATCATAGATCTTGAATTCTATGTTGTATTGACCGTCGGGCACTAATCCACCACTAGCGTTTAAGAGGCGGGCTTGGAAGTTTAAGGTGCTGGGCGCTGCTGTAGCTTGTGTCGCAAAATATGCGTTCTGGGCAACTAGCACCCCAAAAGTAAACAGACCCAGCAAAAGGGTCTTAAGACATAGTGAACCCCTTTCCCCTTTATGGGAACGTCGCAAAATTTGAAATTGGTAGGCTGTAAGCCTGTACATTTTTGTTTTTTGTTTTTTCTAAACGAGCTAGATATCCCTTTTAACAGGGATAAACTCGTTTCGATCTGTTGGTTTTTTTGTTTTTTGTTTTGCCTCATCTACTTTTTGTAGCTGAGAATCAGTCAGATCACCCCTTATTGTAATGAGAAATACTCGAGAAAACAATAGCTTGTGACCCCTTATCCACAGGTTTAAGAAGTGCCACTGCATTGCTTCTAAAATTACGAATCGGTACGAAAGTACCGACGTTTTATTAAAACCACTTGGTTTTAATAAAAGCGGTGGGGTAGACGCCAGTTCAAACTTGTTTTGAACAAGTCTGGGGGAGTAAGCTCCCCCTAGTACTATACAGCTAGTAATATAATGCTAGTATTACTGTAAGTTATTTATATACTCAGCCCATTGTGCTTGGCTAAACTTGCTGGCTGATGTGATAAAGATTAGTAAATCATCTGTTGCGAATGCCAATCTCTGCCCAACTGCATTTTCACCGTCTGTAGTAGCTAAGTACGCTTTTCCGAATCTTGTTTCGAATTCTTGAGCTGCACCTATAGAAGCAGCAACCTGTTTTAACCTATCAGGCTGAGTCGCAAAATCTGACGGCAAGGCTTGCTGACTTACAGTAAGGGGTGCTCCAATGTATACATCTTGAAAAGTAGCACTTCCGTTTTCCGGATTCCTAAGAATTGTACTGTCGGTTACGATATCTGATTTACTTGGTACAACAGGGGTTATGATAGTAGTTTGCGCGCTCTGTATGTCCTTCTGACTAGACTTATCTCCTGCAGCGAGCTTAAGAGCGAAAGGTAAGATTATAATTCCTATAAGGAGGAGGGATGCTAACTTAACTGGGCTTTTACGGATACTCTTAACTTCACGGGTAATTGTTTTACCGTATCTGATGCTAGTGATTTTTAAATCACTTAATACTTCTTCTTTGGGCCTTTTAAACTGGATTGGTGATTGCAGGCCAACAGAGCGATGCTTGACAGGAGACCTCTTAGCACGGTTAAGCGTAGCCTGTCGAAGATTTTTTAATTCATCATCTGCCCGTAGTTGGCTATCTCTGTTATTCGGAGGATTACTCGGGACGCGAGGCCTGATAATATGCGTATCAGATAATGTTCCTCGATTTCCTTGCCGAGCTTTAAAGTTTGGCCTTCTCACATCATTCATAATCTATATTTTACACGATAAGTTAGAACGGCGTGTCCAGGGGCTGTTGTTCACCTCCGGTGAAGGTCTTTCCATGCCTTAACCGCTTACTTGGATCAGATGTAAAGAATAGCGAAAGATCGGCTATGGTGGGTCCACGCAGAACGTCTTCGGGATAGCCAAACGCCTGTGAGCTATCTATGGTAACTGACATATAATAATAGCGTGCACAGTTAATGTTACTGCCACCAGATTCTTTTGCGACGTAACTTTCCGGCTGACCAAGTGTTATCGCGCCGAAGTTTGTTTCAGCTCCCCAGTCCGTCATCGCTGCCATAGTCGTTGAGGTTCCACAGTCTTCATCAGGGTTAGAAATACCATCTAAATCATGCATGCTTTGATAGCGCATATGCCACCGAGCGCCAACTGAATTATCAAGCCCGTTCATCAACCATTTAGTTGGAAAAACATCAGTATCTGTATCGATGAGTCGAGAATATTTAGCAACCTGCGGTTGGGACTGAAGGCTAGTCATATACGTCTTGTTAGTAGTTGTAATCATTGTCGAATTGCACATTCCGCCAAGAACGAATGCCCTTCCCTCGTAATATGCTGTAGCAGCTCCATAACGATCACCCGTGTATTTAACATTTGTTTCATACCATTCACCAAGCCCTGTCGGATTATTACCACTAGCGATGGTCGTATTGGCGCTTATAGGTGTAACGAGTGTCTTAGCCCTACATGTAGTATCCGTGTTACGACCGCCAAATATATACATGAATCCGTTCGCCGCAAACCCATCCGCTTGTCGCAAAACAGAAGACAAACTTGTCGTATAAGACCAAGCAGTGCTTAGGGTGCCGTCGGAATTAATTTTCGTATACTGGACATCGTTCAGATAGCGAGTCCCTGTGTAACCCGCCAATATATAAAGGTTGTTGCCGTAAGCAATGGCTACGTGCCCGCTTCTAGCTACATTAAATTCATAGGTTCCACTTACAGTCGTCCAAGCCGAGCTTATATCTCCACCACTAGTTAGCGCTGGACTAATATAAATTGTTTTGCTAGCCGTTCCACTGCCGTCATTCCCGCCGGTAACATATAACCTGTTATTCCAAACAGTAGCACTATGTTGTGTCCGCGCTGACGGCAGAACATTACTTGCCGTTGACCAAGTTGCGCCAGTTATATTGCCTCCTGAAATCGGAGTTGCATAATACACATTAGTATTACCATTATTTGAACCACTGGCCTGCCCCCCTATGAAATACAAACTACCACCGGCCGCCTCTAACTGGCCCCAAGCTCT
>JALYRK010000003.1 GCA_030855355.1 bacterium | reverse complement strand
GGTTTAAATTCGCCTAACGTAAAAGTTTTGTTTGAGAAACCCTTTGGAGTAGATTTTGAAAGCGCAAAGGAGATGGTTAAGCGCACAAGTCAGTATTTTGACGACAGCCAGATATACCGTATAGACCATTACTTGGCAAAAGAAATGGCTCAAAATATTGTGGCTTTTAGAAGCGGAAATGCACTATTGGCACATGTATGGGATTCGAGAGCAATAGAGTCGATCGATATTTATGCATCCGAAACTGTCGGCATAGAAGGTCGAGCAATATTTTACGAACAGGTTGGAGCGCTTAGAGATTTCGTGCAGGGACATCTGATGCAGTTATTAAGCCTTGTGCTTATGGATATACCCCCTCAACTAGACTGGGATAAGTTACCGGCTCAAAGACTTACAGCTCTAAAAAGTCTAGAGCCCGTGGATGTCGAAAAAGCTATGCGAGCACAATACATTGGTTATCCAGAAGATGTTAATAATGCGGGCAGTCAGACGGAAACTTTCGTATCTATAAAACTTAAAAGCACAATGCCGGCGTGGTACGATGTGCCAATTACGTTATCTACAGGTAAGGCGCTTGATCAAAAGCGCACTGAAATTAAAATAAATTTCAAAGCTTTTCGTGGTCAACTCAGCAACTGTCTGAAGTTCAAAATCCAACCTGACGAAGGTGTAGAAATTGAGTTGTTTACCAAAAAGCCAGGTTACTCGCGTGATTTAGAGAAGCGCAAACTAGAGTTTCGGTATCCTGAAGATACGGAACTACCCGAGGCTTACGAACAAGTAATCGTAGATGCTATCAATTCTCATAAAAGCTTGTTTACAAGCAGTGAGGAAATCCTCGAAAGCTGGCGAGTTTTGCAGCCGTTACTTGATACTTGGTCATTAGACGATACACCGCTATTGCGCTACAACCGCGGTGCCAGCATTTCTGAAATAATTGACTCAGTATAATTTTTTTGGCATAACAATTCTCAGTCACCGTAAAGTTTTTCGCCGGCTTTGTACCGCGTGTTAAGGTCGAGCAGCATAGTTTTAAGACCTTTCATCTCGACTTCGCTAAGATTCTTGAATCTGATGCAACTTTTGCCGACGTCAACTTTACCTAAATGCGGCGCATAACGCTCAGCAATATAATCGCCGTCTACTATAGCGCATGCATAGAGTGCCATGTAGTTTTTTTGTGGTGCCAAGGCAAGTAACGGCAACTCGCTCGCATCTTTCATAGATTTGGTTTTATATGGCATTAGGCCGTAACCTATCATCGCGCCACCACCCATACCAGACTTAAGCACCGGCTTTAGAGCTGGAGCGCCTTCGCGGATAAGCTTGTCCATCTCGCGCATGTCAGCTTCATACTCACCACATTTACTAAAATATTCTTCAAAACTTTTAGCTTCTACTTTCATATTATAAGTATACTATTTATTAAAAGGAGTAACATGGCGGAAATTAATTCAGTTGACGATTATATAGCCTCATTTGAAGGGGAATTAAAAAAGCGCCTGCGCAATATTAGAAAAATAATCGTGGAGCTTGCGCCTAAAGCAGACGAGGCTGTTTCTTATGGCCTAGTAGGCTATAAGTTAAACGGTAAGCCGTTAGTTTATTTCGGAGGCTTTGCCAAACACGTAGGGTTTTATGCTACTCCAAATGGTCATGAAGCATTTGCCAGAGAGTTTGTTACTTATAAACAAGGGAAGGGGTCGGTTCAGTTTCCTCTAAATCAGGAGCTACCCATTGAGCTAATAAAAAAAGTTGTACAATTTAGAATGGAACAAGTAACTAAAAAGGGGTAGAAAATAGATGTTAACTCGAGTGCGGTATTAGTAGCAAAGACGGACTCCAATATTAGGTGTATATGAATTTTGAAATTTTGAATGGGGCTGCTAGTGATGTCGCACCTAGACTTTTAGGCTGCACTATCGAGCGGGAAATTGATGGCCATATATTACGAGCTAAGATAGTAGAAACTGAAAGCTATGAACAGGATGATTTAGCTAGCCATAGTTACCGTGGGGTAACCGAAAGAACTAAGGTCATGTTCGGCCCGCCCGGAGCACTTTATGTATATTTTACTTACG
This sequence comes from bacterium, assembly GCA_030855355.1. Classification (GTDB taxonomy): domain Bacteria; phylum Patescibacteriota; class Saccharimonadia; order Saccharimonadales; family SZUA-47; genus JALYRK01. Next base: position 48,095 of record JALYRK010000003.1, on the reverse strand, counting down.
GCATGCACTACTGCTGCAATGTGGTCGTTGAGCCAGAAGGGCACGGCGCGGCTGTGTTAATTCGTGCAGTTGAGCCGGTTGATGGCATTAAGATTATGCAAAAAAACAGGGGAGGTCGTAATGGAGTCGATCTAACTAATGGGCCAGCCAAATTTTGCCAGGCGTTTTTGATAGATAAAAAGCTGAATAACCATGATCTAAATAAATTGCCACTTCGCTTAATTATTAATGAACCTTTGCCCGCTTTCCGCATTGTTACAACAACCCGTATTGGCATTAGCCAGGCCAAAGACGTACCTTGGCGCTTTTATATCAAAGATAATCCTTATGTTTCAAAATATTAAAAAAACTAAAGAGACTTTAGAAATTAAATAATATACAATCAGATAATGATATCAAAATATGCTGTTGAAGTGAGTGGCTTACATAAATCTTATGGCAAGCTAAAAGTTCTGAATAACGTTAACTTTAAAGTACCGCGCGGTGAAATTCTTGCCCTGCTTGGTCCAAACGGAGCAGGTAAGACTACGACTATACGGATTTTGAGCACTTTGCTTAAAGCGGATAGCGGAAGTATAAAAGTAAATGGATTCAACCCTGTCAAAAGTGGACAACAAGTTCGCGCTAGCATAGGACTAACTGGGCAGTTTGCCGCTGTTGATGAGTATCTAACAGGCCGTGAAAACGTTGAACTTATCGGACGACTCTACCATCTGGAATTTAACGAAGTAAAGGAACGTGCACAATTATTGCTAGAAAAACTAGATTTACTAGATGCAGCTGAACGTCCGGCAAAAACATATTCAGGCGGGATGAAACGCCGTTTAGATTTGGCAATGAGCTTAGTAGCTGAACCACCGATATTGTTCTTGGATGAACCTACAACCGGACTTGACCCTAGAAGTCGCTTAGGTTTGTGGGAGATGATAGCGGAATTAGCTAAAAGTGGAACGACAATTCTTCTGACAACCCAATATATGGAAGAAGCAGAATATTTAGCAAATAATGTGATTGTGATTGACCAAGGAAAAGTTATCGCTGAAGGCACAGTTAACCAACTGAAAGCCAAAGTTGGGGGCGAACAAGTTGAGGTCGTGCTCTCAGATAATGTGTCACTAAGAAAAGCGAAGAAAATCATCGGCGACCACGCATCTGTAAACGAAACTACTAATACAATTACCGTCTCAGCCAAAGAAGGAGTTAAATCCCTTACCAAAGTATTGTCCTCGCTAGAAAAAGCCAAGATTAAAATCGAGACTGCGAGTTTAAGGCGACCGACACTGGATGATGTATTCCTGGCACTTACTGGACACAATACTGAAGATTCAGAAAGTTCGGAGGGGTCGAAATGAGTAATCTGGTTTGGGCAGTAAAAGATTCAATCGTACTGGCGCGCCGAAGCATCCTACACGTAATCCGCAGTTACGATCAGGTAATGTCGCTCATCATGTTCCCGATTATGTTCATGCTATTGAACCGTTACGTACTCGGCGGCGCAATCAATACTGGAGACATCAGCTATGCTAATTACCTATTTGCCGGTATTTTTGTGCAAACTTTAGCCTTTGGCGCTAACTATACGACCATCAACTTAGCCGTCGATATGAAAGAAGGAATTATAGACAGGTTCCGCTCTTTACCGATGCATAACGCAGCCGTCGTAGTCGGTCATATTATTAGTGATTTGTTTAGAAATATCGTATCTGGAGTAATTATCGTTTTAGTCGGCTTCGCCGTTGGGTTTAGGCCTAATGCCTCATTAGCAGAGTGGGGTCTTGTGGCCTTGCTAGCAATATTGTTTACTCTAGCAATTTCGTGGCTATCAGCAATTCTTGGACTTTTGGTCAAAACTTTGGAAGCGGCACAATGGATGGGATTTGTAATCATCTTCCCGCTTACATTTATTTCGAGTGCCTTTGTGCCCACCAGTACAATGCCTAAATATTTACGGGCTTTTGCCGAAAACCAGCCGTTGACGCATGTAATTGATACGATGCGATCATGGCTTGTCGGCACGCCTTTGGATAACTCAGGCTGGTTAGCATTCGTTTGGTGCATAGCTATCATTGTTGTTTCGGTGCCCGTCACTGCCTGGTTGTTTCGTCGTCGCTCAAACTAGTGTTCAAGCAGTCTTGGAAGTTTAGTTGTTAAAAGTTATTTTAGAGCTTAGTCTGCTAAAGTATTTAAATGGACTCGAAACTAACTAATACGAAACCCAACATGCATATATCTGTTGCTCAAAAAAAAGTTGTTAAAAGATCTGGTCTGTCTCTATTAGTTTTCGCACTATTGGTAATTGCATTTATTGCTCTAGCAAGAGAAATACGCGAAAACGAAACCCTTGGCTTTGATAACGTGGTGCTTTTATCTATCAATGGATATAGTTCCCCTCAAGCCGACAATTGGGTGGTTGCACTAACTGATCTTGGAGGATTATACGGGGTACCAATAATAACAATTGGGTTAGCTAGTTTATTCTGGATAAAAAATAAGAAAAGCCGGGTTTTGAAATTATTAATCGGTGTGGGTGGAGCAGCTGTTTTAAGCGTAGTTCTAAAATTAGTTTTTGAGCGAGATCGTCCAGAACTCTGGGAGCGACTCGTTACGGAGAATAGTTTTTCATTCCCGAGTGGCCACGCAATGGCTAGTAGCGCAATCGGCGCAAGCTTGGTTTTGGCGTTGTGGAATACAAAATACAGAGTATTAAGTATTATTATTTCTACTACCTATGTGCTACTTGTGGCATTTAGTAGGCTCTATCTCGGAGTACATTTTCCAACAGATATTTTAGCTGGCTGGCTTGTTTCTGTAAGCTGGGTTATCTTAGTAAATTACATTTTTAAAAGAACAAATAAAGATCAAAAATCTAAGGATAACTCTAAATGATAGTCCGCCCGAGTCTTTCTAGAAATAAAATACCAGCTTTTAGTATTAAGCCTGACTTCTATGCAGATAGTGCAGGCGATATAGATTTTAAATATCTAAAAAAACTTGGTATAAAAACTTGTTTAATAGATTTAGATGGCACAGTAGTAGAAAGGGATATGTTTGATGTGCACCCGAGCGTAATCAAACACCTCAGATCTACTGATGTGAAAGTATTTATAGCCACTAATAGACCCAAAAGTCGTCACCTTAAAAACTTAAAAAATGATCTTTCTGCTGCTGGAGTGATACATCCAGTGGGTTTTCATGCTAAACCGACAAAAAAGTATTTTTATAATGCTATGGAAATAACTGGCAGTAAGCCTACTGAAGTATTAATGATTGGCGATAGGCTTCTGCAGGACATCCTAGGATCTAATAGGGTTGGTATACATTCACTGATGGTAAAAAAACTTGGTCCAGATCATAATTTTAAAGAAAGAATTGTTAGTAAAATACAGAATTATCTAACTAAAAATATTTCAAAAAGTTATATTAGATCTGATTAAATTAAATTCTTACGCTCTACATATTTATAAGCAATGATGCTAAATGGTATTGGTAGCCAAAAAGTCACGATTCTATATAAAATCACTACGGAGAAAGCCAAAGGCTTATCGATACCAAAGCCTACCAAACTAGTTGCCATAGCTACTTCTAGCGGGCCTAGACCGCCAGGTGTAGGGATAACACTTTTAGCTACAACAGCCGCAGCATATGTAGTAGCCGCAGCTATTAATCCTAACTCAAGACCAAACGCTTTAAAGCAGAGGAATAAACAGGCAATACTTGCTAAAGTAACGCCGAATGAAGCTGCTGCACTTAAGCTTAGCTGTCTTCCGGAAGTGGAAATCTCACGCAATGAAGTGATGAAGCTAACTGCGCCCGCTAGTATTTTCTCTCGGAGTCTGCGGGCTAAAAGTAACGTTAGAAGTATGACGAGTAAAACTGTAATAAATATGACTACGGCACGACTAGTTATGTTTACATCGAATGCGGCAAAAACACTGCCCCCAGTTAAGGTTAAGAAGATTATAAGCGGCACAATAAACATAACAAATCCTATAGCATTATGTGTGAATATAACGGCCGTTGAATCGGAAATACTCAGCCCCTGCTTTGTTAGGTACCTTGCGTTTAAAGTGCTACTTCCTAGGCCTCCTGGAATTATTTTACTTACAAAAGATGCAGCAAGTTGAACTAGTATAGTACGCCAAAACTTAAGAGGTATGTCTGACAATATTACATATATTATTCCGGTCAAGATATAAGCGCTGGAGGCCACCAATACCAGAGGTAATATCCAGCCTAAACTTAGATTACTCAAGTTACTAAGCGTACCTTGAAATATTTTAAACTGGGGAATTACTGCATACAGGAATACCGCAAGCATAATAAAATTAATGATTTTCTTACGGTTGAACCTAACAATCTCCACTTGCTCAATTTCAGCACTATGCCCAATGCTCTCCCCGAGTTCAGTCTTTAAATCTTCAAGTAGATTTTTATTAGATTTTACGAGTTTTGTTGTAGCCCCGCTAAATACTGCTAGCTGCAAGTATGGCAACACGCCTATCAGTTCTTCTTTTTTATAAATTTTCGTAAGAGCATCTATGCTCCGCTTGGTACCAACAATTATTGCCATCGACATTAGCAGTTCGGCGATATCCATATTTCGTCTTTGTTTGTTCGGGGATACCTCTGCGAATCCAAAATCAATTATCCATGCCTGTCCTTTTTTATCTATCATAATATTGGCCGCTCTAAGATCGCGGTGCGCCATATTAGAATCATGTAACTTACGAACTTGCCGCCATACATCTTCGAGACTAGATTGTAATATACGAGATTTTTCAGGAAGTGATTCTGCTCCATCAATCCGCTCTTGAATTAGTATCCAGTCTTTACCAACCCGCCGGGCATCTATAATTTTGGCTGTCCTTACTCCCGCCTGTCCCGCCCAAAGCGTCGCAAAAGCTTCCATCTCTACGTTACGGCGGCTGTTGATATAAGGCTCTTCTGCTTGGAAATTTTTGTACAGAAAGAACCGGTATAGTTTAAATAGCCAATCGGCAGCATGCTCATGCTTGCCAAACACTTTTCCAAAATATTCAGAGCCATCAGCCATTTCAATGATAACTGGCCTAGATCCTCGGGCATCTAAACTCGCAAATTTCAATGACTTAATGTCGTAACCACGTTTAATTAAAAAGCTTTTCAGTTGACGACCCGTTAGCCCCTGGTTAGATGTGCCAAATATAAGTACCATTATTGATCCAACAAGCATTCCAAGTGACCATCCACCGACAATGTCTAGAGGGAAATGTGCCCCAAGGTATATTCGGCTAATACCTACTAAAACAACTAATAGTACTAAGTATCTTCTATATTTAGGCTCTACCTGGTAATGGAGTACAGTAGCACAGGCTGCAGCGAGGGTAGCATGGCCAGAAGGAAAGCCGTAGCCCCCAATCTGCTCTCCGAACAATTGGATATCATCTATTAAACTACCTGGACGACCACGCTCGATAAAATCCTTTACCACTTTAGCCAGAAACCAACTTAATATTCCGGCAGATACAGAGATAATTGCCGCTCTTCGATTAACCAAATACCAGCCGATTATTAACCATAGTAGCAGTGATCCCATTCCCCCAAATTGAGTAGCTGCAAAGAAAACCGGGTAAAAAAGCTTTGGCCAGTTATTAACTGCATCAAATAAAGGCCTTTCCAAGCTGTCAAAAAGTCCTTTGTCGATAGCTTGGATACAAGTCAGCAAAAATAATATTGAGCCTAATATCAGAATAAATATATATCTGGCATCTCTTGATTGAGCCGAAAAATATTTGACTGCATTTTTAAATAGTCGAGATGCGGAACTTCTACTAAAGTATTTATTCATTATTTAATTAAAACTATCCAAATTTACTTGACCAAAATTAGACATCATCATCAACAATACACTTAAAATATTATATTTAATAGATACATAGTCGCTATAATTTGTATAAATGAAGTCTTTTGAAAACACCAAATTGATAAGTGATCAGGTAGAACCGCAAGAACTTTCTGTAATTATGCGCGAGTTTAGGAGCGTTTTAGATAAATCTGTTCCAGGCGATGTAATAGAATTGGGGTGTTATGAAGGCACAACTAGTTTGTTTTTGCAGCGCGAACTCATGAAAAGTAAGGCCGAGAAGAAACTGTGGCTATATGACTCATTTGAAGGATTGCCCAATAAGTCTTCAGCCGATTCAAGCCCGGCCGGATTGCAATTTAAGACTGGTGAACTATTGGCAAGTAAGCAAACGCTTATTAGTAACTTCAAAAAGTCTTCACTGCCAATTCCTAGGATTAAAAAAGCTTGGTTCTCGGATCTTAAGCCCAGTGATTTGCCTGACAAAATATCCTTCGCGTTTCTAGACGGTGATTATTATGCTTCGATATGGGACAGCCTGAGCTTAGTCTGGCCAAAATTATCTGAAGGCGCCGTAGTGATAGTAGATGACTATTCCAGTGAAGCCTTGCCCGGCGCCGCCAAAGCGGTAAATGATTGGTTGAAAAGGCACCCTGCTGATTTAAAAGTAGAGTCCTCGCTAGCTGTTATTTACCGACATTGATAGTAATTTATTACTAAGCTCAACAGGCACGGGCATAACTGATAATCTACCAATTTTAACTAACGCAAAGTTCGCAAAAGCTTTTTCGGTTTTGATTTCGGCCAGGGTCACAGGCTTGTCCAAGTGACGAACATAGCAAAGCTCAACCGCCCAGTTGCGTCGTGGATCGGAAGTGTTTTCATATGGTTCGCCAGTAACCTTAGCTAGTCCAACAACAGATTTCTGTTTCTGTGAATGGTAAATAAACACTAAATCTCCTAACTTCATAGCGCGGATATGAAGCAGTGCGGCATTGTTGTGAACTCCGTCCCAAATCGTTTTCTTGTCACGTTTCAAATCGTCAATAGAATAGTCAGTTTCAGGGTCAGCCTTAACTAAAAAGTAATTCATGGTTATAGTATAAGCTAATGATTACAAATTACTTTAGTAGCAAAACAATGACATTGACCGAGTTAGATGCGCCAAAAGCAGGGGCGCTTGTATATGTGGAGGCGCCGACCGAGAAAGAGCTGGAGCTACTAAGCACCATTCACGGACTAGATATTGACCTACTAAAAGATGGTCTAGACCCTAACGAGTCCCCGCGAGTTGAAGATTATGACAAGCGAACTTATATTTATACCCGTTATGTGTTGCCTGCAACAGAGAAGCAGACAACTACGCCTGTCCTGATTGTATACGGTGTAGATATGATTTATGTTGTTGCCCGCCAGCCTTTTGGCGATTTGGAAATGCTACTGAATAGCGGCATTGTGACGACTAGTAAGAGGGCGCAGACATTGCTGCAAATTCTGGGGACTGTTAACCGTAGCTACCGTAAAAGTATAAATACTATTGCAAAACGAATTTGGCGAATACGATCTGAGCTAAGCAAGGTGCGTGTAGACAATAAAAATTTCATCGAGTTTATAGATATTGAAGAAGATTTAAACGACTTTTTGCTGGCTTTAGAGCCTATGAACGCTCAACTAAACCATCTGCTAACCGGTAAATCGATCAGGCTTTATGAAGACGACAAAGATCTTATAGAGGATCTCGAGCTAGGTAGCCATGAGCTTATTACACTTGCTAGCAGCCAGCTTACTACAATCAGAAACATCCGGGATTCATATAGTACTATAGCGACGAACAACCTAAACTCAGTCATCCGCCTAATGACTGCAATCACGATCGTCATCGGTATTTGCACAATGATTACAGGTATTTACGGCATGAACGTCGATTTACCACATGATGAAAGTTCAAACGTCTTCCTTTTGATTGTAGGATTAATGTTCGCCATAATTGTGTCCGTCTTCGGCTTTCTGAAATATAAGAAGTGGCTTTAATGGTAGAAATACTTCAGGCTATTTTTCTAGGTATTGTAGAAGGCCTGACGGAATTTTTACCAATCAGTAGCACTGGGCATTTGATAGTAGCAGAGCATGTAATCGGGTTTCGTGATACATCCAAGTTGTTCACGGTAGTCATACAAGTCGGAGCAATCGGTGCCGTAATATGGCATTACCGAGCAGATATTATTAAACGAGTTATTAGCCTAATTAAGTGGGAGACGAGTGCGCAAAATTTCTGGCTTAATCTTGTAATTGCGACCTTACCGGCCGGTATCGTTGGACTACTTTTAGAAAGTACAATCGAAAAATATTCAGTGCCTTCTACAGTGGCAATAACGTTAATTGTGGGTGGCTTTGTGCTTATTTGGGCAGAAAATAAATTTACTCATGACAAGCAAACTGCCGGGAATCTAGATTCAATAACTCCTAAGCAGGCTTTAGGTATCGGTACGGCACAAATATTATCACTAGTGCCAGGCGTATCTCGCTCAGGATCAACAATTGTTGGCGGGATGCTGGCCGGGTTGAAGCGCGATACAGCTGCTGAGTTTTCGTTTTGGCTGGCTATGCCGGTGATTATCCTGGCCAGCGGCTATAAACTGATTAAATACAATGACGAACTGGCCAGCCTACCAGGCGGTAATATGGCGTTGTTAATTGGGACCATCTCTGCGTTCTTTAGTGCTCTATTGGTCGTGAACTGGCTTTTGAAATACATAGCTCGGCATGACTTTAAGCCATTTGCCTACTATCGAATTGGTTTTGGTATATTTCTTCTTGTTCTGCTTATCACAAATTTGCTAAGCAATAGCGCTTAAGGATATAGTAGTAGCATTATGGCAAAACAAAGAAGATCAAAGATTGTTTTTTGGGTAATACTCACTGTGTTAATTGTTGGGACACTAGGTTATGGCGGTTGGCGAATAATGCAGCTCCGTAAAACCGCCGCTATTCTTGGAAGTACGCTAGGCGCTAAAACTGAAGAACTTAACCAGTTCAAAAGCGAATTAGCCACAAATCCAACTGGAACAATCCAAAGGATTCAAGCAGAATCAACCCAATCAGTCATCGATGAAATCGGTAAATTATACACTTTGCCTAGTAACGAACAACCTACAGTCGCAACTGTACAGGATAAGTCGAAGCTGGAGGGCCAGGATTTCTTCAAGGATGCCCAGAACGGTGACCAGCTAGTTGTTTATGAGAAATCAGGCTTAGCGATTCTGTATCGCCCTAGTGAGAACAAACTTATCAAGGTTGGGCCAATCGACGTCAAAAACGACCAAGCCGCTACCGAGCAACCTACTACTCAGGAACCGTAGCACGCTGATATATATAGTTCTTGCCTAAGCGGGGCGAAACACGCTCGTTTAGCCATCGACTGTTCTGCTCCATAATGTCGTGGACTGTACCGGAAACTTTACTGAGCCTTGAAAGGGTCGAAGCAATGCCCATTTGTCCAGTTTCTAGATTCGCTGCAGCGCCAAACGCCATATACCCGTCAGTCATTTCCAAGGTTCCATCCTGAGCCCTCGCTAAAATAATAGTATTGGTGTCATCAGGAGCTGGCTTGTCAGTCTCGCCACTGCCAGCAAGAAACAGCAAATATCCACCTTGCTTCATGGTTCTGCCGATGCGCCACTTTGCAAAATCATTAAAATAGCCGGTCACTACTCTTTCCAAACCACTTGCTTTCATACGAGAACTCGGTGGGAATGTCATCCAGGCATCGCCGGCCATTTGCATAATAGGTACTGTCGGGGCGGCCGGTGAATCATCATATAATTTATACGCTAAATGTCCTAACAGCTTGCTCACAACGAGCCCATTCTTAAACGTATAGCCTTCTTCTGCAAGGATGATTGAAACGGCTGCCTCTATGAAACCCGGTTCGATTATTTTTTCGTGCGGCGATAGTACCACTCCACTTTTACCTTCTTTAAGCCATTCTCCCATAGCAGAAATGACGCCAAGCTTTTCATTGTCGGCACGCAGTTGTTCTAGCATTCCTTTGAAGTCAGAACTCGCACTGGATGCCGTATCTGTCAAGACCCCAGGGGGAAGTTCAATACGCGGATAAAACTGCCCATAACCTTGGTATGGGTGAGCATCCTGATCATCAGGTAAAAGTTCGATTCTACCGCTGACATGGTTACCAGCTAAATCTCTTAATATTTCGGTAGATCTGTTACCGTGTTCTTCCCATATTTTTGCAACTTTAGACATGTTATGATTCTATCAAATGCTGCTAAAAATACTATATGAGTATTATTTAGAACGAAAATTCTCATGTTTAGAACTAAGTTTTATGAAATAATTTAAAAGTGATAAATTCTGAATTACTACAGCCGGCAACTGATGCTCAACTACGGCAGTTCAGTAAGCGCCTGGATAGTGTAGCTTTAAGACTAACTCGTAATCTAAATGAATTTGAATCAGTTAGTTTTGGCACAAAGATAGAACATGGCGAAGGAGATATTTGGCGTTTAGAATTTTCAGGGGATTTTGATGGGTTTGACCAATATGCCCTTTCTATCTCTAATGCAGTACCAGTAACTAGAAATACAGGGCCGCCAAATATAGTTGAAATGTTAGCTTGCTTCGGTACTGATGATTCAGACATTGAATCCATTAATTCGAGACTTAGCGAGGAGTATGGTGAACCAATAGATGTCAGGGATGACGTAGAAGGATACCTGGAGTGTCAGAATAGATTGAGTATTCAAAGATCCAGCAGGGCAATACAGGCTTCCAAAGCTAGCATGGTTAATATTCTGGATGAAGATCTTGTAGAAGTTGATTGTGAACTTGGCTACTGCCTGGATGCATTTATTACTGATGATGAAGAGTTACATCTGGTAGGAGATGCGCCGGTTATCTTAGACCTAGGGTTTATTGAACACTGCCTCACATTACCCACGGCAGCAGACCTGATTATAGCTGCCAATGGTTTGATTAAGGTTGGATTGTTAAACCCAAAAACTAAAGCTTATACTGGGGCACCACATATAATTTAGTCGTAGGAAAAAACACAATATGTAGCGGTTAGCGTTCGCGCTATACTACTAATACTTAACAAACAAATAATCGGAATTGGGTGTGAATCCCAAGCTGTGCCGCAACTGTAAGGTCTTTTCTTTAGGGAAAAGAGCAGTCGGACAAAATGTATTTCATTTTGCCCGCTCGATGAGAAAAACCTCAGGTTTGTCTCATTCCGAAGCCAGACACGATTCTAAAGTCTCCCGAGCAGGAGCAAAAGAGCTTTGTTTTTCATAGCCCTCTTGTTCTTAGTCTTATGAGCAAGAGGGTTTTTAATTGTCTCAACAAACAGCTACCGTGTATAAGCCGCTAACAGATTCGCCTGAACTACCATCGGCACTGTTCATGCCAGATTTGCCCGTTGAGCAGTTGAACAGGTTGAGAGCTGAGAAGCTTATTCACAGTGTCGGCCAAAGTGCACTAGGAACCGAACTACAAGTTGAAAAGGTACTACCAGTCACAAATCTTCTCGAAGCAATCGAATCTGCAAAAACGGGCGATATCGAAGCGCTGAAAATTATTAGAGAAAATGTCAGAACTGATGTCATCGAGCGAATGATAAAAGCTGGGTTCGTCATGAGCGTTGAACTATCGGTAAATGAGCAAGGGCAAATTATTCAACACGGCCAAAGTGCTGAGCAAATACAGTTAAACACTCTGAACTACGCTAATGATAATGACAAAATGAAACCAAGAACATTTGCAGAGACGCGTAATGTCTACCGCATCGAAAACGCCAATAGGCAAGGCCTTCTGGATGATAATTATGTTTTAGTGCTCTCTCGATGTAGCGACAACATGACACCTGCAGAGCTACGTGAAGCTGGGTTTTTTACTGAAACCATGTCTTTTGCAGTTCAATCTACCGGCAAAAATAAAGGTGTAATGACTACTGAGTCAGCTTTCGTTGCGGGAACTCATGATTTGGGTAGCGCAAGATTCGATAAGGATTTAGTTGTGAAGCTATATGCTCTTCTTGGTCACGATATATCGGGATACGACGATGCTGAAACTATAGATGCGCCATTATTGGTGCCAAAACATTTGATGCCTAACGGAGCTGTCGATATTGTAGCTATGTTAGATCAGTTAAATGAAGGAACTTTCTTCGGGCTGGATATGCCACATCAAGACTACACTGCTTTTAAGGCAGAGTGTGAGCGCCGCCAAGCAGAGCTTGAGCCAGTTGTCCAAAAGATTGTCAGTGCTTTATTAGCCGAACGTACCAGCCTAAAGATGCCTACCGATGCAACTGCAGCATTAGATAGGCTATCAGCAAAATACTGTTTAGGTCATGCGGTCTCAGACGAAAGAATTGACTCCCGAGTATTTGGTAGTGAGGCTGTACCATATGTTGAGCGCGCTCGGTATTATCAGCAAATAGGCGATTATAATAATCTTAGTAAAAGTTTAAATGGTGCGATAGCGCGTGAGACTTCATCTTCTTGCCCCTCTGGCACAAAGTCGTCTAAGGACAGTCTGGATAATAAACTGCATAATGACCCTGATGAAGCACTTATTGATACAGACGAAGATACAGAGAAACTAGAAGACTGTGAATTCTTAAGTAAAGAATGCCCAAAATGCCATAAGAAAGATGTATGGACAGTCTGTAAGGACGGTAAATTTTATGGAGATTGTGGCTGTAAGAGCTAAACTTAAAAGTAATGACTAAATTGACCAAAAATCAGTACGAACTTCAGCATTCTAAATGCCAAGGCCTTTGTGAAATAGATCATAGTCGAATCGCTGTTGATGATCCGACTAAAATGCCGTGTGTAACGTGCCCATTTTGTAAAGAAATCGTAACGGCCGAGCTAACAGAGACGACAATTCACTGCCCGGCGTGTAAAATTACCGTTAAGCGATGAACGACGAAGAACAGAGAATATTTGATCAGCTAGTAGGCGAAAAATCCGAAGAGTTTTTCTGCGAAGTCTGTGGCCATTATCCGATAGTGCCAGTACACGGTCATTTCGAATGCCCAAAATGCCGCTATAAAACTAAATGCTGCGAGGGCTTTTAAATGAAGAGCAGGGAAGAGCACGCCAAGAAGCTGGCTTTGCCAGTTCCTGGCCGGATGAGAAACCCAGAATGGGTGTCTCATTTTTGTAAAACAAAATGCTGCGAGGGCGCTTGAACGAATTTTTAAAGTCTTGGTTAGATAAAAGAAATCGAATAGTTATTTTTGCTGGAGTGTTTGATCCGGTGCACCGAGGGCATTTGTCTGCTGCCAAAACAGCGTTAAAGCATGGCAAAAAAGTCATTTTTTTCCCAGAGCGCAAGCCCCAACATAAACACGGGATGACACCGTATGAGCACCGTCTACAAATGTTAAGATTAGCTTGTGAAACCGAGCCAAAGTTCGAAGTAGTGGATTATCCCGAAGATCAACAGTTTATAGAACCTTTCTATAAGTGGCTAGGCAAAAAATACCCCCAAGAAAAGTTCGTCTGGCTGGTAGGCAGCGATGTCGTCAGTAAAATATCTACCTGGCCAGGAGCTGATAAGCTAAAGAAACTAGGCGTCGAATCAGTCATTTACCTGAACAGATCAGGTCATGAACTGAATGATGTAATACAAGTCTCCGAAGGGCTTAGTGGGGTACTAATAAGACGTACCAGACGTTGGAATATTGTTAAGACTCACGCTGAAATGAACTCAGGTAACATAAGGCGTGATTTCAAAAAGTACCGAAATTCACTAATGTCAGAAGTTGCAAATTATGCTGAAAAAAATAAATTGTACTAGTTTTTAGGTTTTGTATTAAGCGACTTATTAGCGATTTCTACCATTTTTTCTAGCATGCCTTGACCAATTTGCTTTCTTTCGGCTGATTCTTCGTGATTAGCTTGGGCTTCAAGGTAGCTCAAATGCTTGTTTTTGTATTTTTTAAACTCTGACTTTTTAAGGCCTGATTTACTTAAGAAGTGACTTATTTTTTCTGAGCCAATGTAATGTGGCAATACCACATAACTAGCGCCGGCCGTATAAAGCTCAATTGCTTCGAGCGCGCTGTTGGCGGTGACGATGTATACGGCGTTCGGATTGTTTTTCTCAAGCCACTGGCCGAGATAAAGGTTTACTGAGAGCTCAGTTATTGTAGAAACGACAAGTTCAGAGCGGTCTAGCAAGATTTCCTCTAATAGCTCCGGATCAGTAACGTCGCCATAAATGTTGGGCTCGCCTTCGCTCTCCAACGATTCGATTCTATGCGGGTCATAGTCTACAACAACATAGCGCTTTTTTAGTGATCTGAAAACGTGTAAGAATTCGTGGCCGCCGCGGTGAAAGCCGACCAAGACCAGATCGTAAGATTCTTTGCGGCCATGTTTTTCTTTAACTTTGCGCTCTTTTTCGAATACTTTGAGCTTTATCTTATCGAAACGACTAAATAGCTCGTCATCATATTTCATTAGATAAGTCGAAGTAGCGATTGTTATGATTGCTACTAAGGTAATGACCGCACTGACTTCATTACTTACAAGGCCAATGCTTGTAGCGAGCACGACAAATACAATCGAGAATTCGCTAATTTGTGAAAGGTTAATTCCAGTTTTGAAGCTAACTCTCTTGCCGTAGCCTAATAGTCCCATTGCGCTGATAACAACGAACGGCTTCAATATAATTACAACTAGTGAAAGCGCTATTGCTGGCAATATTGCTGCCGATAAATTAGACAGGTTCATGCCTTGGCCTAAAGTAATAAAGAATAGAACTATAAAAAAGTCACGTAGTGGCTTTAGCCTAGAAACTATTTGCTGTGAATATGGTGAAGAAGCCAGAGCAACACCTGCGAACAAAGCGCCGACTTCAATAGAGAATCCAACTACCTCGAACAGTGTTGCAATGCCGAATCCCCAGGCTATAGCAAAAAGGAACAACAATTCCTGTGAGCTGGCGATAAACTTTGAAACTTTCGGTAATATGCGCGTCGAGCATAGCACCAGTGCCGAAATAAGTAGTGCGCCTTTGCCTAATAATAATCCGACTTGGGTGGCGTCTAATCCTCCGTCTTTACCAGCCGCGATGAACAGTAGAGCAAGAGTTGCCACAAGGTCTTCTACCAAAATCACACCGATAGCAATTTGTCCGTGCAAGCGATTCTGTTCTTTTTTGTCGGACAATATCTTAACTATGATAATCGTGCTACTAAAGTAGAGCGCTAAACCTACGATCAATGCTTCTGAGCGGCTAAAGCCAAGCAACATGCTTACAGCTACTCCAGTCAGTCCTACGCCTGTGAGTGTCAGTGAGGCAATAATCAGCACCACTTTTCCAAGCCGCCTAAGTTCAGAGACGTTCATGCCTAAACCGATAATGAAAAGTAGAAGAGCGATTCCGATTTCTGAAAAAGCTTTAAAAGATTCGACAGAGTGTATGAGCGCCAGAGCGGAAGGTCCGACAATTAAACCGGCTAAGATATAACCCAAAATCAATGGCTGACGAAGCTGCTTCATTACTAATGAAACAATTGCCGTTATGATGATTACTACGCTTAGTTCTGAAAATACGCCGTGCATATGGTTTGTTTGTTTTGTTATCCTATAAGTGGTATTTTACCATTAGCATTTAACTAAAGCAAAAGAGAACTATGAAAGATTTATTTCACAAAGCATCGACAAAAGTAAGTAACGCAGCCGGAGCACCAATAACATTTTTGCTGGCGGTAGCAATTGTAATTATTTGGGCAATGACAGGGCCGATGTTCGGATTTTCCGACACTTGGCAACTATTTATTAATACTGGCACGACAATTATGACTTTCTTGATGGTGTTTCTGATTCAGAACACTCAGAACCGTGACGGTAAAGCTGTGCAATTAAAATTGGACGAGTTAATTAGGTCCAATAAAGGAGCTCGAGACGAATTTGTAGGCCTGGAGAGTTTGAGTGACGATGAGCTAAATGCTTTGGACTCTGAATTTGCCAAACTTCATGAAATGCGCGAAAAGTCTGCCGTCATGCGTAAGCTTCATAGTACTATTGAGGCTGAAAATCAGCGCCGACGCGAAAAGAACTTAGCTTACAAAGCAGCTAAAGCTACCATGGCTATGGGCAAAGCTTCAGGTAATGCAGTAAGTGGCGCTAGTCAAGCGGCAGTCAACGTTTTCAAATCACAAACGCCGCCAGATCAAGATAAACACTAAGCTTACTGCTGAGCTAAGCGAACCGCTGCTTTGCAGCGGCTTCAGCGACTGGGAAATCGCCGTTCAAATTTATTTTGAACAAGATTGGGAGAGCAGAGATCTCCCTAAAACTACTATTGCTGCTTAGCGGCGAAGGCTTCGTCGATCTTTTTGGTGAAAGCTTCTACTGTCTGTAAGTCTTGGACGCTAATCTCTTTGCCGTCGATAAAAAAGGTCGGAGTGCCAGTCACATTCTTAGTTCCTGCTTCGGCTACGTCTGCATTGATAACGCTGTTGGTGTCACTGCTGGCTACATCAGCCTGATAACGCTCCATGTCTAAACCGATTTGACCGGCAAAGGTTTCAAATATACCAGCCGCATTAGTCGAGTTGTTCCAGCTTGTCTGGTTTTGGTACAACAAATCGTGTAATTCCCAGAACTTGCCTTGGTTAGCAGCTGCCTGGGCGGCGCGGTGAGCTGCTCGAGCATTTGGGTGGATTGTCTGAAGTGGGAAGTGCTTGAATTTAAAAGTAATTTTATCTTTGTTGGCTTCCTTAACCTGACTAACTACAGGAAAGAATGATGCACATCCCGGGCATTGGAAATCTGCATATTCTACAACTTCAACCGGGCCTGTTCCGAATGAACGTGCTTCTATTCCGGATTGCGTGGCCGAAGCTTTGTTGTTAGGGTCATTGTTTACTTTGTCTTCACTGCTTTTACTTAAGAAATTTAGCCCAAGTATTGCGACTGCTACTATCAGTACAATTATTACTACTCTCTTCACATTTTCCCCTTCGTTTATTCAAGTTATATGATACTACATCTTTGGCGAGTAATTTCAAACATCACAGCATTTAACATAGTGATTTATACTAAGGCTATGAGTCCACTAATGTTAACTATACTTGCCGTAATTCTGGCGCTATTGGCCATTACTTTTGGAGGGCTGTATGTATTAATTGGTCGGGTAGGGCATTACGAGGTAAAAAAGAAGGCACAACTGCGTGAAGCCGGTGCTAGAACGCTTTATTTACTTCATCAAAAAGGCTATGAGCCTTTAATCGGGCTGACAATCTGGCAAATGTTTTTTACGGCGCTGTTTATTTTAGTTTTGATAAGTCTTCTTCCGACTGTCGTTTCTGTTCTTGTGGCGGTAACAGTATTAACGCTTGGTCACGAAGTCCTTGCAAGTTTTGTAGCACAAAGATTTTTACGTAAAAATCTTGATAGATTCCGGCCAGTCTTAAGTAAAATGCTTAGCCTTGTTAGGCCATTAACAATCCCGCCAGCCAAATTTCTAAACAGACACTACGGCAAATCCAAGCCAACCATATTTAGCCGTGAACATCTCTATGCCATCTTGGAGGATCACGGTAAATCCGATATTTCCGACATAAAACAAGACGAACTATCTCTTGTAAAAGCAGCTTTGCAGTTTAGCGGTAAAATTGTCCGACATCTGATGATTCCAATATCTGAGTTTCCTAAAATAGAGCGAAACACCTCGGTTGGTCCAATTTTACTAGATGAATTGTTTGCATCCGGGCACACCAGGTTTCCTGTACGCGAAACCGGCCAGGAGCATGTTGTGGGCGCAGTTAGCATACATAGGCTTACATCAATGAAATCCGGCGGAGCAGTTAGCTCAAGCATTGAGGAAGTGCCATATATAACCGAAGAATCTAATCTGACAGATGTTCTAACTCTTTATCAAAAAACACATCAGACATCGTTTTTGGTCACAAACCGTTTCGACGACGTAGTAGGCCTGCTCACTCTCGAGCGAGTTGTTGGAGAACTGACCGGCCACAAGCCTAGCGAAGCAATCGAAACAGTGGTAGAATAACCTTAATGAAACATTTTGGCTTAAACGATAATAATCCCCGGGTCGGCAAGTTTTAACTTGGCGAAGTCCTTGCAGTCGACCCTCAAACAAGCCAAAAACCAACTAATATTTTAAGGAAAATTATGGAACGAACATTATCTAGGGACTTGTCAGGCCAGATTGGTAAGCAGGTTAGCATTAAAGGCTGGCTACACAAGAAACGATTACTCGGGGGACTGACTTTTGTATCAGTACGCGACCGTAGCGGTCTAACCCAGGTGCTTATCGAGAACAAAGACGAAGTAGAGAAACTGCGCGGGTTACAGATTGGTACAGTGTTGGAAATTACCGGCAGTGTTATTGAAGAGCCTCGTGCTCCTGGTGGCGCCGAAATTCACGAACCAATAGTGACAGTCTTAGTACCAGTTGCTCACGAACCACCAATTGAAATCGACAAACCCATCAGCCACAAATCAGAACATTTGGATACACTTTTTGAACACCGCGTCCTTAATATCCGAAACTTGCAGGAACAGAAAATATTCAAAATTAGATCAAGCCTAACTCGAAATATACGGGAGTTTCTAGACCAGAATGAATTTGTAGAAATCGATACACCTAAATTACTTGCCGGTGCAACCGAAGGTGGAGCAGAAGTTTTTAAAGTCGAGTATTTTGACCAAGTTGCGATTCTTGCACAAAGTCCGCAGTTCTATAAGCAGATTATGGTTGCAGCTTTTGAGCGAGTTTACGAAATCGGTCATAGTTACCGCGCCGAGCCGAGCGCAACTACAAGACATATTACTGAACTTACGATGCTCGATATTGAGATGGGATTTGTTAGTGGCCATCAAGAAGTTATGGACATGGTTGCCGAGATGACTAAGCACACTCTTCAGAAAGTCTACGAGCAACATGCAGATGACCTAAAAAGCCTCAATGCGCCGGAGCTTAAATTAGCAGATAAGGTGCCTGCTTTTACAATTGCAGAAATCCACGACATGTATACCAAGGCAACAAAAACTGATACTACGAAAGAAAAGGATCTTATACCTGACGAAGAACGCTGGATCGCAGATCACGCACGTAAAAACTTAGGCAGCGATTTAGTTTATGCAGTAGATTTTCCTAAAGAAGCAGGCAAGTTCTACCACAAGTTTAAAGATGACGGTACGGTTGCTTGGGGAGATTTGCTATTCCGAGGTCTTGAGATTGCTACAGTTCCACTTCGTGAAAACAATTACGAGAAAATGATTGAGCAAATGAAGTCAGCCGGACTTGATGTCGAGCATGTTGGGTTTAAGTATTATCTGCAAGCATTCAAATATGGTTTGCCGGTGCACGGTGGCTGCGGATTTGGCATAGACCGCTTGGTGCAAAAGACTATTGGATTATCAAATGTTAAAGAAGCGACCCTTTTCCCACGCGACATTAACCGCCTAACTCCTTAATGATTGATGAGAAATTTGTGCTTGTAGGTGCGGTTATGAACATTAATGGTAGCGTAACGTACGCGTTCATTACCATTAAAGGCAAGACTAAGCCTAATCGCGTTACGTGAAAGTTTATTTTGCTTGTTCAATCCGCGGCGGGCGCGATGACGCGTCTACATACGCTGAACTTTGCGCACATATCAAAATACGATCTACTCTTTTGACCGAGATATTCGCTGACGGCAAACTCACATCAAGCGGCATGAGCGGGCCTAGTAAACAGATATGGGCCAAGGACATTGCCTGGGTGAAAGAAGCCGACTTGATAATCGCTGAAGTTACCAGTCCAAGTCTTGGAGTGGGATATGAGATAGCGGAAGGCGAGCAGTGGGGAAAGCCAGTTATGGCATTGTTTCGTGATGACGGATCTCGCAAACTCTCGGCAATGATAGACGGCTCACCTAATACGAGGGTTTTCCGTTATAAAAATATCAATGAAGCGAAAAATGCTATTGATGATTTTATTTCTATGCACAGCTAATCCGCTGTACAATAAAAATATAAATTAAAGGGGAAATATGGGATTATTCGATTTTTTGAAGAGAAGCAAAGGACGAGACATAGACTTCAGCCTGCCTGACTTGCCCCAAAACCTTGACAGCCCTAAAGAAATACTCGAAAAAGCTAAAGATCTTGCCGAAACCAATAAAGAAATGGTTCAGGAAGTTACAGAACAAATCAAAGATGCTATCCCAGGAAATGCCGACGACACCGCCATAGATAAGGCTACCGACAATCTAAATTCTAAATAGATGTTCAAAAGAATATTCGCTTTATTAATTCTCAGTCTGCTTTTACTCGCGCCGACTGTTTCAGCGCAGGGAGTAAATAACTTTAGAATCAGTTCATTTGAAGCAGATTATTATCTAAGTCGCGATTCTTCCAAGACTAGCATGCTAAGAGTAGAAGAACGGATTGTTGCCGAATTCCCCAACTTCGACCAAAACCGCGGCATTGAGCGTGCAATCCCCAAGAAGTACCAAGATAACTCTGTGAGTCTGAAAATTGAATCTGTCACTGATGTTAACGGTCAGGCAATAAATTACACAACTAGAGCTGAAAACGATAACGAGATTCTTCGGATAGGCGATGCCGACAAATACGTCCGCGGACAGCAAGTTTATAACATTAAATACACTATTAAGAATGTAATTAGTTTTCAAGAGTTAGATGAGTTTTACTGGGATGTAAACGGCACAGATTGGCGAGTGCCATTCGATAGTGTGGTTAGCAGAATTCATATACCTGCTGAGATTGTGACAGCCAAAATAGAAAACGAGCAGTGTTTTACGGGATTTTCGAGTTCTTCTGCACAGGACTGCGAAATATCAACCGAACCGGAAGCGGATGGCCTAGTAACTACAGTCAAATCGTTATCGCCCTTGTCGGCTGGTGAAAACCTGACCAACGTCATTGGGTTTACAAAAGGTACTTTTGAATTAGGCCCAGAAATACAAGCCGAGAAAAACCGGTTAAAGTTATTAATTATTGCGGCTGTCGCTGCGTTTGTAGCTCCGATTTTAGGAGTTGCGGGTTTTATGATAAATCGCTGGAGAAAGTATGGCCGTGATCCTGCGCGCAAAACAGCGATAGTGCCTGAGTATATTCCACCAAAAGGTTTTACTGCACTAAAGGCAGAGATGATTCTCCAAGAAAAGATACGCCCAGTAGCCGTCACGGCAACGATTTTGGAACTTGCTGTGGCGCATTACCTGGTCATACATGAAATTAAGAAAAAGCGTATTTTAAAAGATACCAGCGAGTTTGAGTTAGAAATTGTTAAGGACACGGCGACCTTGGCAGCAGAGCAACAGGCAGTACTCAACGAATTATTCAGTAATAATACTGCGGTGGGGCAGCGAATAAATATGAACACGCTTAAGAATAAGCTGTATAAAACAGTGCAGGATTTAGATAAATCTCTTGGCGATACTTTGTCGCAGCAAGGGTATTTCAGGCACGCTCCCCACACAGTAAAGAAAAACTATCTTAAAGCCGGCGGAATAATGATGGCGATCGGTTCGATAGGTTTTTTCATACCATTCTTGATTCCTGTGACATTAGGACTTCTTATCGCTGGTGGAATAGTTATGGCTTTTGGAAACGCTATGCCAGCGCGGACGCAACAGGGCGTTGATATGAGGACTTATCTCGACGGCCTCAAGGAGTACATGAAGCTCGCAGAGCAGGAAAGACTTGAATTTTCACAGGGTCTAAACACAGCCGAGAGATTCAAAGCTAGTCCGACTGATCCAGCCGAAAAGATTAAGCTGTTTGAACGATTATTGCCATATTCAGTTCTATTTGGGCTTGATAAAGATTGGGCCAAGGAGTTCGCTGATTTGTACGCTCAGGCCCCATCCTGGTATTCGAGTAATGTTGGCACATTCAATGCTGCGTATCTTGGAGCGTCACTTGGATCATTCAATGCTGCTACTGCCAGCGCATTTAGCGCCCCAAGTAGCTCTGGAAGCAGCGGCTTCGGGGGCGGTGGATTCTCAGGTGGAGGCGGCGGTGGTGGTGGTGGCGGCGGCTGGTGAAACATTAGTAGGAGCTCTGAGTTGCTATGCAGCTAACTGCATAAGTTCATCTGTGGAAATTGTCCTGCCTAGTATAAATGGCTTACGGGAGTCCGGATTTCTTGAAGCATTAGCTAACGATTTGTCCCTAATTTTCTCAAGTATTCTAATCCTTTTTTCGCTTTTCGGATCACCTATTAACAATTCCTCTTGAGCTATTTTTGCTTCATCAGTCGAAAATTGACGATTCTCTATATTCCAGTATTTTGGTCCTAACTGTTTATTTTGTAGCCTAACAATTGTTGCTTCATCAAAAAGACCAGCCACAGCAATAGTTGTTGCAAGTTCCTTGAATCCTGGTATTCCTATTTGCCCCGGCATCGAGAAATTATGGAACTGATCGCGGATGGCAACCACCGTCTCATCAGGGAAGGCGTCTAGCATAGTCGCTGCCATTGAGGAGTATGCTCGGTGATGGTTAGATTCATCCCCGGCTATTCGGTTCGTAATTCGCCTACCAATTGGGTCAAAAAAGCCGGCTTCAACCCTATGTGCTGCATTAGTGGCGTCTTCTTGTAATGCAGTATAGGCAAAGCCTTGTGCAAGGCTTTGAATTGTAATTTCGGTTCCTGCAATAAGTTGGCTTACACGGCCATCTTGGTATTGCTGATAATCTACTATGGCCCCTTTTTTGGCAGCAATTAAGCCAGTCATCAAGCCATAATCCCTGAGCATTACACCGTGGCTGTCTTCCTCTGCTGTCCAACGGTTTAGGAATGCACTAAGAGGCTCGGAGTGCCTGGCAACTTGGTCGATTGTCTTGGTGTAGTGCGGTAAATTGTCTTCAGTTAACAGGTTGACCAAATAGCTTGCAGCAAGTACCGGCCTAATGTCTAAACCTGTCTCTTCGAGTACCTTAAGCCTTTGCTCGTATGACTCTCTTACAACAGGTCCTATCTCGAGGATGTCTCTAGAATCTGGCATTTTTGCAGCTTCAGCTAAGGCTTTCAGAGGGTCAATCGGACTGTTGCTTCTTGCCTCATGCGCAGCTAACACTGCCTCAATCTGAGGGTTCACTTCTTGAAATTGTTCAATCATTGTAGCCATGGATTTATTATGACACGATGAGAAAGACTATTGCGCGGGCTGGGTTCTTAGATCTTCGCAAGCGACTGAGTCGTTGTCACCGTCTAGTCGGTTAGTGTCTTGGCTGGGGCCTCCGGCTTTGCTGAAGAATCTCTGAGCCTGGTCGCGGCCAGAGAAGTCAGGGCAGTTGTATTCGTCTGTTGCTTTGCCCTGAGAGCTGTCGTTTACTACGTTGCCTTCTTTGTCGCGAAGTACCTTGCTTGGTTCGCCTTTTAGTATTTTGCCGATGTCCCAATCATTATTTGTTGCTTCGAGGCCTAATGCGCCTAGAAGAATAACTATAATTACGCCTAATATTCCTTTGCTAACTTTGCGAGTTTTGCTGCCACTGTAATCAGTAGCACGAGTTTTGACATCTTTTAAAATGTCGCGTGGATTTGCCATTTAGAACCTCCCAGCTCCTTAGTTGCTTAGATCCAATATAAGTAAAGATAGATAGCGAGGATGAGTAATACGATGATTACTCCCATTCGCACCTTCTTGTTGTTGCGATATTTGTCCATAAGTTAAATATAACATGAAAATAAAAAAGGAGAGTCGAGCCTCTCCTTTTTAGAAACTAGTTAATTATCTAGCGTCTTTTTCGCGTGCTTCGGCGATGCGAAGTTCGCGGCCTGACACTTCTTGGCCGTTAAGACCTTCCATTGCTGCCTTTGCGTCATCGCCGTTAGCGAATTCTGCAAATCCAAATCCACGTGAACGGTTGGTTTCGCGGTCAGTAATGATACGTACGCTTGTTACTTCCCCATACTGTGAAAGAGCTTCTTTGAGCTCGTCTTCTGTAAGGTTGTAACTTAAGTTGCTGATATATAGTTTTGCGTTCATTTCGCGTTATCTTGGGTCCTTTACCCGTAATTTTGGCTGGTTATTTAGTTTCCGCGAGAACGTTCGTGATTGCTATTATCGCACTTAAGTTTCTTCGGAGCGTACCAAAATTACTGTAATCATAACATAATAGTTTGAATAACAGAAGTAAATAATAGATTTTTTAATTATTAGTTACGCTTAAATTTCCGCTATACTATTTGGATATGAGAATAATTGTATTTGGAGACAGTATTGCCGAAGGGCTTTATGACGGTCATGGAGGCTGGGTATCGAGGTTATCAGGTGCCGAAAACAGTAAATCGGTTCAGGATATTGAAGCCGAAAAGAACTGGGTAATTAACTCGTCAATTAAAGCCAGCACTCTGGAAGATGTGATGGCGCGCTTTTCAGCCGAATACGAGGTTCGCGTTAAACCCGATGACAAGACTTTAGTGCTGCTGGCTATAGGTATTAATGATGCGGCTCTCAGAGACAATTTGGTACTCACTGATGAATTTGAATTCTCAGAAAAATACGGCAAGCTTATCGAAATGGTCCGTGATTATACCGACAATTTATTGGCAGTAGGACTTACTGCCGTCGACGAGGATCGGTCCGAAAAGCTAAAGCATCTTTTCGCCGAGAAAACGTACTCAAATAACCGCATTAATTTGTTCGAAGACTGCATCAAGCAGGTTTGTTTCGACAAGAGCGTGCCATTTTTACCGCTACATGATGATTTCTTGAAGACTTTGACTCATACTCCTCACCTGCTAAGTCCTGATGGCTTGCATCCCGGGGATGACGGCCATAAGTACATCTTTGACCGTGTTTCTGCCGCGATCAACGAACTTCTCTCTGAACCAGAGTAGTTGTATAATTCAACTCATGAAAAACATTACTGTCGGTGTATTTGCGCATCCTGATGATGAAGCGTTCGGCCCAGGAGCCACTCTGTACAAACTAGCTCAATCTGGCGCTGAAGTACATTTGATTTTGATTACAGACGGCGAAGCGGGCAATAACGCGGGCTATGAAGATTTATCCACAACAAGACTAGCGGAGTGGTCTGAGAGCTGCAGACTAATCGGTGTTAAATCTAAAGAAGCCCTACATTATCCTGACGGCGGTTTATGTAACGCCTTATACGTGGAAATATGTAATAAAATCGAAGCCTATATTTTAGGACTACTTCAAGCTCAAGAGGAGCAGGCCCAGTTAGATATGATAACCTTTGATCACGGCGGGATAACTGGCCATCTAGATCATATTGCAGTAAGTTTTATGGCGGCACATATATACGAAAAACTTAAAAAGGAGCCCCCAAAAAACACTCACTTAGGAAAGTTAAAATATTTTTGCTTGCCAAAAGACTTACAGCCAGAAGCAAGTAACGAATGGGTTTTTATGCCATGCGGCTGCGAAGAAGACCAGATTGACGAAACCATAGATTACTCAGATATTATTGATACAAAAATGAGTATTATGCGTGCGCATAAGTCGCAAGAAAGCGACCTAGAATATCTACTAAAAACATATTTTAAAGACAATAAGCCAGCTTGTTACAAAGACTATTTTGCCTATCATAAATAGGTCATGTTAAACTAGGTTCACGCTTTAACAATTAACTATCAAGAGAGTAGAGAGGGCCCCAGCCCTATGACCTGCCGGCAACCTGCTTAAGTTTAAAACTTTTGTAAGGTGCTAAATCTGGACCGCTTATAATGCGGGAAGATAGCTAAGACTAATACGGTCCTTTCTTTTCGCAATCAGGAGCGGGATAGAAAGGATTTTTTAATGACAAAAAATATTACATTTTTCACGAGTGAGTCAGTGTGTGCAGGTCATCCCGATAAGATTGCCGACCGCGTCAGCGACGCGCTTCTCGATGCAATTTTAGAGCAAGACCCGAAAGCCAAAACTGGCATCGAAACAATAGTTGGTGCAAATAGAATCGCTCTATTCGGCGAGATTAATACTGACGCCAAAATCGATTTTGAGACAATCGCCAAGAAGACAATCGCCGAACTTGGCTACACAAACCCTGACTGGGGCTTTAGCGATAAATCGGTGTTCGAAAACTATATCCATCATCAATCTCCCGAAATAGCGATGGGCGTTGAGGCTGATTCTGGCGCTGGCGACCAAGGAATGATGTTTGGCTTTGCCTGTAATGAAACATCGGAATTTATGCCTTTGCCAATCAGCATAGCCCATAGCCTTACTAAACGCCTCGATGAAGTACGCGAACAAAAAGTCTTAGACTTTGTGCGTCCTGACGGTAAAAGCCAAGTGACAGTACGTTACGAAAATGATAAACCAGTCGGTATCGAGGCGCTAGTGCTAGCGGTAGCTCACAATGAAGACACCACCGCTAGTGTAGTGAAGCAACAAATATACCAACAGGTAGTCTTGCCGGTCTTAGAGAGTTATGGCTTTGAATTGGAAGAAAACAAGCTAATCGTCAACGGGACAGGGCTCTGGCATATTCCTGGCCCAGACAGCGACGCAGGGCTAACAGGCCGTAAAATTGTGGTCGATACATACGGCGGCTATGCTCGCGTCGGGGGTGGAGCATTTTCTGGTAAAGACCCAAGTAAGGTTGACCGAAGTGGTGCCTATGCAGCCCGCTGTATAGCCAAAAATATTGTTGCAAACGGCTTCGCAGACAAGTGCGAGGTTGGCTTAGCCTACGTTATCGGCCAACCAA
The DNA here is from genome assembly GCA_030855355.1 of bacterium. Classification (GTDB taxonomy): domain Bacteria; phylum Patescibacteriota; class Saccharimonadia; order Saccharimonadales; family SZUA-47; genus JALYRK01. The sequence goes on along the minus strand of JALYRK010000003.1, from coordinate 21,545 downwards.
AACCATTGATGAAAACCATAGATTGTTTTGGAACAAACACCTTAGACTTAGAAGAAATTGAGGCTTTTGCCGAAAAGCTAATTGATACATCGGTGAAGGGAATTATCGATAAGCTTGATCTAAGGCGACCGATATATCAGGCTACGAGTGCGTATGGTCATTTTGGCAAGCCAGAACTGCCCTGGGAAGCTATAAATCCATAAAGATTCTGTGCTAATCTATAAGTAATGAAAGCATAACAGTTTAAATAAGATATATTTGCATGCCAAAACCCAAGAACTCAAAAAAAATCGCCGTTACAAGTACGTCTTCGGCTGATGATATAGCTAAAAAAATTGATGAATCAGCTGCTAAAATTCAGATAAGTTCTAGTGAACCCGAGCCATCAACTACCGGCGCGCCTGAAATTACTAGCAGCAAAAAATCTTCTATTATTGTTGAAAATAAGTCTGAAACAGTCACGGAAGAGCCAACACTTGAAGCCCCAACAGACATTAACACCACGGCGCCCGAATTAGCTGACGAGTCTGTTGCTGAGTTAGAAACTGAAGTAACTGATGGCTCTGAGGACATAGATTTTGCTGAGCAAGACGCTTTATTACAGGAATCTGATGAGACACCGGCCCCGGAAACAGCCCAAGAAGAAGAAATAGTTGCACTGGAGCCAGCTACTTCATTAGATACGGAAAAAACAGTAGGTGAGCTTGCAGAAAATTCCGAAGCTGAAACAGAAAACCCTGAAAACGAGTTTGCCGACCCCGAAACGAGTGCTGCAGTAGAAGATATTGTCGCCAAAGAATCCGACGAAATATTACAGACTGAAGACGAGGTCCGCGACGAGCTGGCGGCCGAATACGCAAACAAAGCCCCCACAAAGCGCCCTAGCCGCCTAAAGGAACTTTTCCAGAACCCGGCGCTTAAATGGGGACTGTTGACCGGATTATTCCTGCTTTTAGCATCAGCAATAATGGTGCCAAACTCACGCTACGCTGTTCTTAATGCTACTGGCGTCAGAGTTAAAAGCAGCGTTACGGTTCAAGACAAGCAGACCCAGCTGCCTTTAAAAAACGTCAAGGTTATTTTACAGGGTCAGGAGCAGACCACAGACGAAGAAGGTAAAGTAGTCTTCGATCGCTTGAAACAAGGCAAGTCGCAGCTCAAAATCGAAAAACCTGGTTTCGCTACGCTAGACAAGCAGATTGTACTTGGTTGGGGCAGTAATCCGCTGCCGCCTGATGGCCTTGAAGCCGTCGGAAACGTATTTGTGTTTAATGCTCGAGACTATCTAACAGATTTACCTGTCGATGGCGCTGAAGCATCTAGTGGGGATTCTAGTGCAAAAGCGAACGACAAAGGCGAAATTAGGCTGGTTGTCGACCAGTACGACGGAGACATAAAGGTCAAGATTACAGCTCCAAGTCTACGAGATGAAGAAATTACCTTTGGCGCACAGGACAAAAATACTCGTGAAGTAAAAATGGTAACTTCAAGGCCGAACATTTTTGTAAGTACCAGGAGCGGCGAATTCGATGTTTATAAAATAGATATTGACGGCAAAAACGAGCAAGTTCTGTTGGCGGCAACCGGCAAAGAGCGGGACGATCTTGATTTAGTGAGCAGCCCTTACGAAAACGTAGCTGGTTTAATTTCTACTAGAGAAGGACGACGCAATAGAAGCGGTTATATTTTGAGCGGACTTTTTATAGTTGACGCCGATGGCGGCGAGCCATCACGAATCGCCGAATCAGAGCGTATTCGAATTATCGACTGGCAGGATAAATATCTTATCTTTGTCTTAATTTCCGAAGGTCAGAGCGCAGCCGACCCAAACAGAAGCCAGCTAAAAAGCTACAACCACGAAACCGGCGAAATCAAAAACTTAGCTAATGCAAACTATTTCAACGATATAGCTGTATTTAACGGCGATGTTTACTATTCGCCTTCATCTTACGCCGTTAATATCGATACAGTTAAGTTTTACAGAGTGAAACCAGACAATAGCGGCCAGCAAGTAATACTAGATAAAGAAATATGGAGCATAATTCGCACTTCTTACGACACCATAGCTTTTACGGTTGATTCAAGCTGGTACGAAATCAAAAACTCAGGCTCGGCTACATTGCTGCAAACTTCGCCGACCAGTCAACGCACTCGGATTTATCGGGACAGTCCAAACAAAGTTCAGTCACTCTGGGTCGACGAACGAGACGGCAAGGGAGTATTGATTCTCCGTTCTAACAGCGATGGCCAAGAAAAGGTGTTAGTAACCGGTTCTGGCCTTGGTCAACCGCTACGCTGGCTATCTGATACGATAGTGTCATATAGAGTCGTAACCCCTCAGGAGACGGCTGATTATGTAGTAAACGTTAACTCGGGTGAACCAAAGAAAATCAAAGACGTTACCAATACTGGAACGGCCGAGTCTTTCCGCAACTAATTACTCTTTTCTAAGCATTAACGTGATGTGCTAAAATCGTAATAGATAACAATAAGGAAAACAATGCTTCTAATTAAAAAAATAGCTATTCTTACGCCCGTATTTTTACTTCTTTTAGTATCATCTGGTTCAGCTGTGAGTGCACAGGCTAACCAAGCGACTAACAAAGCCGCTAATACTGCCAAATTGGCTAACGCCGAATCAGATCAGATGCGTACAAGAGCCCAATCCAATATCGAAGAAAGGGTATCAGAAGACAAAAAGAAATACCCGAAAGTTTTGTCGGCATCCGATCGTCAGCGCATTGTAAGCAGGTGCAAGCCAGCTCAAAATGTAATAGCTGCTTACACTAAGAAAGTCGACAATTTTGAAACTAGTCGTATAAAGGTCTATGGCAATATCATTGACAGGCTAAACTCACTTGCTAGTAAACTTACCGAAATGGGCAACGCTGACGACGTGCTAGTAGTGCAGGCAAAACAGCTTGAGTTCCAGCAGAAGGTCGACGAAGTGTATGCTTCGATTGACGATTTTCAGCAGGCGTTATCCGATCTTGGTGAAGTGAACTGTACCGAAAATCCAGACGCTTTTCAGGCCGTATTAGATGCCTCGAGAAGCTACCGAGTCGCAATTAATGAAAAGACAAAAGCCGTTCGTGAATATTATTCTCAAGATTTGGTTAAAGCGCTATCTGAAATCAAGTCTAAGCTAGCTGCCGTTCCGGCCCCTAAAAAGGAGGATAACTAATGGACCAAAAACCTTTAGATCCTACCAGTACTGACGAGGCTGCTAATAATACTAAGCCAACTGATCCCTTGAATCCGACAACACCCGTGTCAGTGCCTGTAGTGAGCGATGAATCCTCACCAACTCATCCTGTCGAAGAATTTGTGGAGCAACCCGAGCCGGTTACCGATGCAGAAGAAGTCAATGAAGAACCGAGTGAACAAGCTGCGGCTGAACCAGTTAGTCCAGCTGCCGAAAGTGCACCGGAAATTAGCTCACCTGAGCCCGAAGTAACGTCGGGCGGGCCATTCAGTGCTCCTGTCAGTGAATCAGTAATCGAACCGGCTGTCGGCGCCAAGCCAGAGCCTGTAACTCAAGAATCTAGTTCCGGATTGCCCCCGATGCAGGAAACTCCTGCCGAAGCGCCAATCGATACTAGCTCAGAGGATTTCGCACCAAGATTCGAAGAAGCCAAAGAAAGCTCGCTAGACAACGTACCAGTTGCAGCGTCTGGTGCCTTTGCTGGAGGTGCAGTAAGTAGTGCTAATCAGGCCATGCATGGTGATAAATCAGAAACTTCTGGCAAGAAATCTCCTGATCCTATTTCGGCCAATTCTAAAACTGCTGGTACTGTCAATCAAGAGCATTCTCATTCTAAAAAGCTATTAATTCTAGTAGCTACTTTAATAGGATTAATGCTGGCAGCAGCCGTAATTTATATCTACATGACATCGAATAAATCAGCTGTACCTGTTAGCGGCACTCCAAGTTCCAATATCTTTTCGGCCAGTCCCGAAGAGCTCGGAGCCAGCATAGACCAAAGCCAACAGGATTTAGATTCGCTTTCGGAAGCTGATTTTAACGAAGAAGATTTAAGCGACTCAACTCTCGGCCTCTAGCTAATTTAGTAAAGACAGTCTCTACTTACGCTTTTTAGTATTGGCAGGCATGCCGTAAGGCACGAAAGCGAGTTTTATTTTGGCTTGGTCTAAAGCTTGTTTTAACTCTGTGTAGAACACGCTTTTTATCTCAAGCTGCTTGCCGCCAGTTGTTTTACCCATAACTTTTACAGTTACGCCGGTGCCAGTATAGTCGACTATTCTAATAAATCGGGGCGCTTCGATAATTTCTTCTTTTAGCTCAGGTTCACTACTTATTTTTTCACCGACTTTGTCGATAATTGTCCTAAGTTTATTTATATCTGTATCGCCTTCAACAGTTATGTCTAGATTAATCTGACCAAAACCCATACTCATATTGGTGGCTACGACAATTGAACCGTTTGGAACGTGATGGACGGCACCACTCAAATCACGCAGCACAGTCGTTCGTATAGTTATGTCTTCCACGTTACCGCTGACGCCCTCAAGCTCGACGTAGTCGCCGATTCGGTATTGGTTCTCACTTATGATAAATACGCCGCTGACGAGGTCGTTAATGAGCTTCTGCGCTCCCAATCCTAGTCCAATGCCAATCACACCAGCACTAGCTAAAAACGGCGCTGTATTAACACCTAGTAAACTGACTATGACAATACTGCCGGTAATCCAAACAATAAAGCGGATAATTCCTGCGCCTAAATTTGTAAGAGTTGTTAGTCGTTTCTCACGGTCGTTTGGGGATTGATAGAGGTCGTTTCTGATCGTGCGTTCTAAAATTCGTTTCAAGCCTTTTTCTGCAAAGTGACTAATAAGCCAACTTAGCAAAATTACTGCGAGAATTCGCCAAATTGCCTGGTTATTTCTATCGAACCAATCGGTGACACTTAGTTGCCATTCCCCGAACCGAAGCGCAAAATCCAAAAACTGCATATGCTTTTAGTATATTGCATCTAGTATTATGTACCTAGTATTAGGAGGAAAAATGGCTGAGTGGGAAGAAGTTGAGTATTGGCCTGATGGCAAAGATCAAAAAGCTCTTAGGAAAAAGTTTACTTTTGATGACTTCAAGAATGCGCTTGAATTTGTAAATAAAGTCGGCAAATTGGCAGAAGAGTCGAATCACCACCCGGATATTAACTTAGGCTGGGGCTATGTACAGGTATGGCTAACTTCGCACGATGCCCACGGAATCACTAAAAAAGACCACAATTTATCTAAAGAAATCGATCAACTGCTCCAAGCTACCTAATAAAATTTATTCTTAGCCATTCGTCTAGGGAACCGCCACTGCCGGCAGTGAGGCATAAGACTAGATCACTTGACTGGGCATGTTTACTAATTATGGATTTGAGGCTGTTGTTAAGGCTAGCGGGTTCGGTCTTTTCTTTTTCGGAGACTAGTTCTGCAAGTTTTTCAGGAGTTAAGTCTTCTAAGCTTTCGTTTTCGCGGGCACGATAGCTCGGGACTATGTAAAGTTTTTTGACTCCATCAAAAAGGTGCTCTAGCTCGTCTTTTATAAAATGCTGTCTAGTATTATGTAGTCCTTCGTAAACAACCACTACATTTTTCCCGGCGACTTCATGTGCTAGCTGCAGTGCGCCGCGAATCTTGTCGGGTGTATGCGCATAATCTGAAATTATATTCGGCGCTATCATTTCAAAACGCCGCGAAACTCCGGGAAATACGTTCATAATTTTGGCCAAAGTTTCAACGTCTTCGTCGGTTACCTCTGCTAACGCTTGCATTGCTAGTCGAGCGTCTTTGCGGTTTACGGCACCGAGCAGAGTAAGTGAGGCCAGGCCAAGCGGCTGTTCAGCCATTGTTATAACAGCTTTATCACCTTGCACGCCGAGCTTTTCGGCGTCACTAGCCCAGGCAATAGTAGTCTTGGATTGGCCGACGAATTGTCTGAAGGCTTCGTAATATTCTTCTCTAGTTGGGTAGATGTCCGGATGGTCGTAATCTATACCTGAAAGTACAGAGATTTCTGGCTCAAAGCTCAAAAAATTACGGTCGTACTCGTCACATTCATAAACGAAATATTCGGCTCTAGGGTCGTATTCTCCCATTTGGCCAAAAGACAGTTTAGCGCCAACCGAATAACTGACAGGCAACTCCAGTTGTTTGAACAGCCAGACAACCATAGCCGTGGTAGTTGTTTTGCCGTGGGTCCCAGCAATTGCGATGAGCTTCAGAGACTTCTCTTTAATAAGCTGGCTTAAAAATTCATCACGCTTAGTTACTTTTATATTGTTAGCGCGAGCATACCGCAAAATTGGGTGGTCTGACTGTTCTTTTTCGGCCGCACTTGTCGTAACTACCCAGTCAATAGCTGACTGTTCGTGTAGCCCGGCCAAATGTTGCTCATCCGAAGCTACGGCAATATCAGTCAGGCCGCTATTCATAAGATATTTTAGATATTCACTGTCTCGCTGGTCGGAGCCTGAAACATCATAGCCAGCTTTACTAGCGATTAACGCCAGTGGCCCTATGCCTGTTCCACCAACGCCTACAAAATAAATCCGCATGCACTAAGGATAACAAAAAGGGTGTTAAAATGTATCTAAGTAAGGTCAAATAAAAATGCTAAGAAAGTTTATCAAACGTTTTGTGCCACGAACGCATTATTGGCGCAATGTTGGCTTTGACGAGCTTTCGGAAATCTATGCCAGCCAGATGCTTCGTTCACTGGCTCTAAGCCTAGTCAGCATTTTTGTGCCGGTTTACTTATACACTATCGGCTATTCTTTCCGTCAAATCCTGCTTTTCTTCGCCGTGTGGTTCGCCAGCAGACTCGTGACTACCCCATTTATGGCTAAAATCGTCGGTAGGATTGGCCCCAAGCATTCAATCCTACTGTCACAATTAATCCAAATTGTTTACCTTAGTATGCTAATGTCACTTGAGTCTATGAACTGGCCGATTTACTTACTGGCTACTATCGGAGCTACTGCCCTAGGCCTATTCTGGATAGGTTTTCATACAGATCTTTCAAAAGTCAGACATCCCGAGCATGCTGGCAAAGAGCTGAGTTACGTCAACAATTTTGAGAGAATCGGTGCAATTTTAGGTCCTCTAATAGGCGGTCTGGTAGCCAACTTCTATGATCCTCGTTATACGATATTCATCGCTCTGGTAGTGATGGTATTGTCATCTTTACCGCTGCTAGCAACCAAAGAGCCAGTTATCCTCAAACAAAAAATCAGGTTTCGCGGATTTCCTTATCGTGAAAACATCAGAACTAGTTTAGCTACAGCAGCCTTTGAGCTAGATACTCAATCCTGTCAGATTGTTTGGCCGCTTTATGTTGCAGTGGCCATATTCGGTAAGGATATTTTTGGAAAACTTGGAGCAATGGCAGCCATGAGTGTCGCACTAGGTCTACTTTTTACGCATGCCATTGGCCGTCTTATCGACAATAAGCGCGGCGGGGAATTACTGCTTTACAGTTCTTTGGCTAATTCCGTAGTTTATTTGCTGCGGCCTTTCGCCAACACTATACTGCTCGTTTTCGGCATTAATCTTATTAACGATCCTATTACTACCGCCATGAAAATCCCTTTTTTGAAAGGCTACCACGATGCTGCTGACAGTTATGAAGGCTACCGGATTGTATTTTTTGCAGTTAACGAGTGGATAACGGCGTTTGTACGGATGATGTTCTGGCTTGGTCTTTTCGCAGCCACCTACTTCTGGCCAGCCCTAACGGTAATGAAATGGCATTTTGTATTAATGGCCGTACTGGTACTAGGAATTTTATTGCAGAGATTCCCTGCACTTTACCGCCAAAAAGCATAACCGTCGTATAATTAAATCATGCCAAAACGCGATGTACTTCAGAAGCGATTATACCTGGTGATTATTGGCGGGCTTCTTACGACAGTTGTTGGCATATTTACCGTATTCGCTCTGGTAAACAATAGTAAGCAGTCAAAAATGCTTTATGACCAGTTGATTTCAGTCGATAGCGCCGGTGGTGATGTCGAAGCTGCTTTATCGGAGCTCAGAACTCATATCTACTCGCATATGAACACCTCTATAGGAAGCCCTAACGGTGTCTACCCGCCTATTCAGCTAAAAGGCACATACGACAGGCTGGTTGCTGCCGAGCAGGCGAAGCAGGCCGATGGAAGTGATTTGTACAATCAAGCCCAGGCTGACTGCGAGCGTCGTTTTCCTGGTGGCTTGTCAGGCCGAAACCGTATCCCATGCATTACCGAGTACATCAGTAATAACAGCGACAAAGTTGTCTATATACCCGATGGGCTATACAAATTCGATTTTGTTTCGCCTAGGTGGTCGCCTGATGCAGCCGGCTTAGGCTTACTATTAACAACAGCTTTGGGCGTATTCACATTGTTTAATCTAGCGCTTCTTTGGCATTACCGCTCAATCTTAAGAAAAAGCTTCTAAATAATTAAAGCCCCGGGTTGCGGGACTTTAATTATTAGGTCTTGAAGCTAACTAACGCTGGTTTGTGGGGTTGTTCTGAGTGTTTGAGCCGTTAGTAGGAGGGGTGTTTGTATTAGTGTTATTGCTAGCAGGAGTTTCTGTAGTTTCCTGTGCAGGCTGGTTCTGCTGCTGCTGGTTTGCTGCTTCAGGATCAGCCTTGTAAGTCGTGATAGCTTTTACAACTTGTCCGTCGTCTTTTAAGTTCTCCCAGAACTGGACTTCATCAATATTGATGTACATTGCGTCCTCAGGACCGTGAAGTTCACTGCCAAGCTTAGCAAGGCTAATGTTATTAGCGTTTTGTTGCTCTGCTTGACCTGGCTGTACTTGCTGATTGACTCTTAGATAGAATATATCTTTGAGACCGATTACATCGTTACTGAAGTGGAAGATTTTACCGAAATATACTTGTCCACCGTTTAAGAATACTGCCTGGTACTGTCCAGTTTTAACTGCCTCAGCTTGAATATTGTTTCTGTCTGGAGTTCCGAAAATAAGTAATCCAACAACTCCTAAGGCGAGAACGCCAGTTGCAATAAGCATCAAAAAGCTCATTAGCTTGCCGATGTCCTTGCTTCTACCGCGAGACTTGTTTGGCGCAGCAGAATTAACTGGCACGTTTTGAGTTACTTGATTATTAGGAGCTGGCTGTTCCTGGTTTACAGGACGGTTGCCGCGAGGGGTAAAATCCATATTATTTACATCCACCTTAAAATTATATTTATATACATCACTAAGTGTAGCCTAAAACCATAATCGAGTTCAAGCCCATTTCTAAAGAGTGGGCAAGTTAGACTGCTGTAATTATTAATTTAAATTAACAGATTAAAACAGGGGTCAAGGTGTTAAAATTTTACATATAATTAAGCATAAGGGGTTGACAAGGGTTCAGCTGCGGAGTTATCTTGAGGTTACTAATAATCTAAGAGGGGAGATGTCAGAATCATGGCATATACACACACGAATTCAAAGGGTGTTACTTATCACCTAAACAGTAAAGCTGTAGTCTTGCGCGGTGGTAAAGAGCAGACTATTTACTACTTCAGCAAAGATTCACGTCCAGAAGCTAGCGAATTGCCAGCAGGTATGGAAGTTAACGAGAACCCACGTAACGGATTCTTGACCGTAAAGCGCAAAAAATAAGCGAAAAGCGTCTAGTTTTAGCAACTAAAAACCCCGGAGAGCCGGGGTTTTTTGATCTTGGTCTAGCCACTAAGCAATATCCACTATAAACTAGGTAATATATGGGGAAAACTATTGTAAGGGTCAGCGGCCTGACCAAAAAATATGGCAGCAAAACGGTCGTAAAAGGAATTAGTTTCGAGGTAAGCGAGGGAGAAATTTTTGGAATACTAGGGCCTAATGGCGCTGGCAAAACCACGACTCTCGAGATGTTGGAGAGCCTTCGTCCAATCGATGGTGGCAGCGCTATTCTTGATGGTATCAATGTTGCCAGCAATCCTAGCAAAATTAAAGCGCTCATCGGCGTACAGCCGCAAACTCCTAGCTTTGAGGAAAAAACCAAGCTAACTGAACTTATAGAATTCTTTTCGTCAACTTACGGCGAAAAAGTAAACGCGTTAGAGTTTCTAAAAAGCGTCAATTTAGAAGAAAAGGCTAACTCCTATCCTGAACAGCTTTCAGGCGGACAGCGCCAAAGGTTCTCAATTGCAGCAGCACTAGTGCACGGTCCAAAAGTGTTTTTCCTTGATGAGCCGACAACTGGCCTTGACCCTCAGGCGCGACGCAATCTCTGGGATTTGATACGTGTCGTCCAGAAACGCGGCGTAACGGTTATTATGACTACTCACTACATGGATGAGGCAGAACTGCTCTGCGATCGCGTTGCAGTCATGGACAACGGCAAAATTATCGCCATGGATACCCCCCAGAACCTAATCAAGAAACTTCTTAGCAAAGGCTTCAAAAAACAATCAGTAGTCGAGCAGGCGAATCTCGAAGACGTTTTCATTGACCTAACAGGAAAGGCATTGAGGGATTAATATGAACATCAAAAAAACAATCCTGCCGATTACAACTTTTGTAAAAATCGACGTAAAGAGGCTTTTCCGCGACAAAACAGCAATTTTTTGGGTTTTTGCTTTCCCGTTGATTTTCTTGGCAATATTTGGAACTATTTTTGGTGGTAACAACAGCAACATTTCATTCAGGGTAGCCCTGATCAATAACTCTCAGACTGAGTTCTCCAAGCAATTTGTTGAACAGATCAATAGCAATAAGGTGCTAAAAATAGACAAAGACGCGACAACTCTCGAGAAAGCCAAAGTAAAAATGAACCGTGGCCAAATGGACGCAACAATAATTCTGCCAGAGGGTTTTGGCCAAGTTCAGACAGGCCAGAACTTTCCGAGCGGTGAAGCCCAGGTGCTTTTCGATCAAAGTAACGAAACAGCCGGTCAGACGCTAACCTCGATATTAAACGAGGTATTTAAAGAAATTAACAAAGACTTCGTACCGGCCACAACGCCGTTTATTGCTACTAGCCAGTCCACCGCCACCAAAGGCTTAAGCCGTTTTGACTATACTTTCTCGGGACTTTTAGGATTTACTCTGCTATCTATGGGTATTTTTGGCCCGACAACAGTATTCCCTCGTCTTAAACAACGTGGAGTTCTAAGGCGCTACAACACTACGACGCTTAAGGTCTGGCAGTATTTCGTCGCTAATGTTATCTCCAACGCCACGATAGCCATATTGGCTGCAGCAGTGATGTTTATTGCAGCAGTGCTGTTGTTCGATCTAAATATGCGGGGAAATTACTTTAACCTGCTATTTATTGTGATTCTTGGAGTGACCACATTGTTCGGGCTTGGTCTGGCAATCGGTGGCTGGGCCAAAAACGAGAATCAAGCGGCACCGCTAGCGCAAGTCGTATCTATGCCGATGATGTTCCTATCAGGCGTGTTTTTCCCTACATTTCTAATGCCCGAGTTCCTGCAGAGCATCACCAAGTTCATCCCACTAACACCGATAGTCGATTCAATCCGTTTAATCGTTACAGAAAACAAATCATTACTAGATCTAGGTCCGCAAATCGGCGTACTAGCTGTCTGGCTTGTGGTAATTTATATTATCGCTTTCCGCGTGTTCCGTTGGGAGTAGTAGCAGACGAGAGGGAGGTTTGCCTCGCTTAGGGTCATCCAAATTATAGACAAGTAAGCTTAAGTGTGATATAATAAGAGTATGAGTGATACTACTCCTTCAGAATCACAGAATAGAGCTCAAAATCCTTCCGTTGAGCAAACTAACATACCATTAGTAGGGCTTGGCCAGGATATTGATCCCTCTGTACCCATTGAAGAACCTTCGCCCTACACTATTGATACAGTTGTGGTAGGAGGACAAACGTTCTTGGTAGCAAGAGATACTGACGGTGTTGTGCTTGCCCGCAAAGCACGTGGTGAAGGTCCTGGCGGTTCAGGGGTGTTCGATGAGGTTATGCGACGTGCCGATCGAGTCTTAGCGTCCAGGAACTCCAAAGATACAGCTCAGCCGCCCGAGGGACAGCTGTTTGCGCCCGAAGAATTTCCTGTTACGCAAACAGAAGCAGATAATTCACAGTCTAAACAACCAGCAGGTCCTGCAGCAGTTGCATTAGAGAAGTCCGTACAGCTAGGGTTTTTCGAAGAAACAGAAAAGCCAAAGGACCCTAAAGTTAGAACTAAAAAAGTAGCCTTCGGTGGGTTCGTAAAGCCTGAGCTTTATGATGTCTTTGGTGAGCATAATTTTAATTTGCTTACCCCAGCAGAGAAAGCTTGGAAAGCTGACGAAGCCCTTGGTAAGGTATTGTTCGAGCCTCCAAAACCAGACCCTCAAGACGAAGAGGCACAAGCAAGGTTTCTTACGGTCGACGGCTATTCTTTTAATGCGCATGAATACCGAATGCTTATTCGTTCACCACGGGCACTTGCTCGCAAGACGGTAGCGCATGTACTTGGCGACAACGACATTACCGACACTAAGCAGGAAGCAAGTCAGCGTGGAGTTGGCCATGTTATGAATAAGCTGTCGGAACCTATGCAGGAGCACGTCGCAAAACTTCGTGAAGCTCGAACAGAAGTACAGGAACTGGCGCGTGAAGCAAAATCTCCAGGTTTCGCTCATCGTAGTGAAGAGTGGATGACGGGTCATTTAAGCACCGTATGGAAAGAGTTTCAGACAATGCTAGACATTATGCATGTACAAAAAGGTTGGGATGATGAAAAAAGACAAGCTGCTAGCACCGCTTTACTTCACTTCTTAAGTAGTGGCCCGCAGCGACAACGAACTGGCAGGTGGCAGACTATGATTAGTTTAGCCGATGGATACTTGGGTGCTCGAATCACAGTATTTGACAACCGCATCAAGCAAGCTGCTGATAGAATACCTACAGCAAATGACCAAAAGTAACCAAACGCCTCTTTTTATCTTGGCGCCGATGGACGATGTCACAGAGACTGTGTTTCGGCGGATTGTTTCTGAATGCTCGGCTCCTGATCTTACAATGACTGAGTTCGTTAATGTAGACGGCTTGGCCAGTGTCGGCCGCGCTAGGCTAATGCCAAGACTTAATGCAACTATGGACACAGCGCCCGTTATCGCGCAAATATGGGGCAAGACTCCATCTAATTTTAAGCGTATCGCTAGCGAGATAGCTGATGGCACAATCCCTGGTTTCTCTGGAATTGATATTAACTTTGGCTGCCCCGACAAGTCCGTCGTCAAAAACGAATGCTGCAGCGCCCTGGCTCAACCACACCTCCATGAAAAAGCAGTTGAGATAATACGAGCCACCAAGCGCGGAGCAGGTAATATGCCCGTGAGTATTAAGACTAGGTTAGGATTTTCATCTATCGAATACTCATGGCATGAGCTTTTGCTAGCTGAAAAACCGTCAATGCTGACAGTACATGTACGCACTACCAAGCAGATGAGCAAGGTTCCAGCTCAGTGGGATGCGATTTTGCCAATTATTGAGCTGCGGGACAAGCTTAGCCCTGAAACCAAAATTATCCTAAATGGCGATATCAAAACTCGTTCGCAGGGCCAGACTTTAATAGAAAAGTTTGGTGTTGACGGTGTGATGATTGGCCGCGGCGTGTTTGATGATCCTTATTGTTTCGCAGGGGAATCTCCCTGGGATAGTTTATCTAAGGAAGAAAAGCTGACGATATTGAAGAAGCACGTAACTCTGTGGCTGCACGCCTATCCGAACGGTGAGCGCAAATTTGATCCTCTCAAAAAGTTCTGCAAGATATACTGCAACGGCTTCGACGGCGCCAAAGAGCTCCGTGAACAACTTATGGCATGCAAATCCGCCGACGAATTATTAAACAGACTTAATTAGGTTCCTCAAACAGGCGTAAAAAGTCTGCTAGCTTGACATTAAATAGCATTAAGACAATAATGCGTCCAGACATAAGCACTTTTCAAATCGAAAACAAAGACTTAAAAAGAGAAAAGAGAATTGAATATGGGTACTCGCAGCCCGTTACTCAATGTTATTTTGGTATTGTTCGCGCCCTTAATAATCGGCGTTTTATTACTATTCCCCTCGTTAGCCGGTGCTTTAATAGCTAATACGCCAGTTACTCGGGTGTCAGAGGCGTTACCTGCTCCTTTTAAAGGCGCTAACAGTAACAGCCAACAAGTATCTACATCATCTGACGGTCGTTATACCGCATTTCAGTCAGCTGCAAATAATTTAGTCAGTGGTGATTCGAACGGTTTTCTAGACATTTTCTTATTCGATAATCAGACAAATGTCGTTACGAGAGCATCAACCAGTTCAGTTGGAGTGCAGGCAAATGGCGATAATGGCTGGCCTAGTATATCTAGCGACGGGCGGTATCTAATATTCGAGTCAAATGCTAGTAATTTAGTCGCAGGAGACACCAATTTTGGCTTTGATATATTCTTAAAAGATCTCCAAACTGGTACTACCACCAGAGTTTCTACGGATTCTTCTGGAGCTGAATCAAATGCTAATAGTGGCTGGCCTGCGATTTCACAAAACGGTAGATACGTCGCTTTCCATTCTGATGCAAATAACTTAGTCGTTAGTGACACTAATTCTCTTACCGATTTATTCATTAAAGATACCCAAACCGGTTCTACCACAAGGGCTAATACGGATTCTTCCGGCACTCAGGCGGTGGGTGGAGGAAGTTATTATCCATCGTTCTCTAATGACGGAAGATATGTAGTGTTCCAGTCCACAGCGACAAATTTAGTTGCAGGCGACACAAATGCACTAGATGACATATTTTTAAAAGATACTCAGACAGGTACAACCACAAGAATTTCCACCGACTCATTAGGCGCACAAGCTACTGGAGCCAATAGTTTTAGGCCTGATATTTCTTCAGATGGACGGTACGTCGTGTTCTATTCAGCTGCATCTAATCTAGTTGCAGGTGATACTAATACTTTTAGAGATGTATTTATTAAAGACACACAGACTGGTTCGACCACACGACTTTCCACAGATTCTTCTGGTGTCCAGTCAGACGGTCAAAGTTATTTTCCAAAAATTTCCGCTGATGGTCGTTATGTAGCATTTGAATCAGGTGCTACAAATTTGGTTGCCGGCGACACGAATGGCCGCTACGATGTGTTTCGTAAAGACACTGTAACAGGCACGACTATTAGGGTTTCAACAACTTCGAGTGGAGCACAAGTTAGCAATGGCAATACTGCAAACTCACCAACATCCCAAGGTCTAGATATTACTGCTGACGGCAGGTATGTAGCTTACAACAGCCAAGCCATTGGTTTGCATGCAGATGACACGAATTCATACACGGATATCTTCCTCAAAGATACGCAGACGAATGCCACTATCCTCGTAAGTACTAATGGTGGTGTAACTAATACAGACACAAATGCCAATAATAATACCGAAAGTGGCCCTTCTCTTTCTGCGAACGGCCGGTATGTGGCATTTTCTTCCGCTGCCAGCAATCTTGTTGCAAACGATACCAACAATTGGGCAGACGTCTTTGTAAGAGACATGCAAACAGGTGTAACAAGCTTGATCACTACTGACAGCAACGGTGTGCAAGGTAATAATTCAGAGATGTTTCCCGTCGCAACTATAAGTGACGATGGCCGTTACGTGGCGTTCGCTTCCGATGCCGATAACTTAGTTAGTGGAGACACAAACGGTTTTTATGACGTTTTTGTTAAGGATAGGCAAACAGGCGCCACCACGAGGGTATCTACTAGCGCCGCGGGCGTACAAGCTAATGGAGCACTCGGTACTTGGACTCCAGTTATTTCGGCGGATGGTCGTTATGTAGTTTTCAACTCACAAGCGACAAATTTATTACCTGTAGCTACCAACGGGAATAGGCATACTTTCCTGAAAGACACACAGACCGGCACAGTTACACTGGTAAGTACTGATTCATCGGGCAATGAGGCTAACGGTGCCAGTGAAAATAGTCCGGGTCTTGCTATTTCCACAAATAATCGCTTCATAGCGTTTGAATCTATTGCTACAAATCTCGTGCCAGGAGGTACGATCAGTTGTTCTAATATATTTAAAAAAGATATCCAAACCGGCGTAACCACTTTAGTGAGTTCAGACGCATCAGGTGTTGAAGGCAACAGCTGTAATGGCGGAAGAGGTGTTTCTATCTCAGGCGACGGTCGTTATGTAGCCTTTACTACGTGCGCGAATAATCTAGTACCAGGTTTTGGTGGTAATTGTGGAGTTTACCGCAAAGATACCCAAACCGGCGCTATTGTAGTCGCATCTACAAATGCTTCTGGTCAGGACGCCAATAATTACTCCGTTCTTGATCAGTATTCGGTTGGATCGTCTAATGCTATGTCCGATGACGGTCGGTATGTGGCTTTTTGTACTCAGGCCAACAATTTCGTACCCGAAGATACTGACACTGACTGTGATATTTTTGTAAAAGACCTCGCTACAGGAGATATTTCTCTTTTGTCTGAAAGTAACGACTGGTCATATATTGCTAACATCTCCCGCGACGGCAAGTACATTGCCTTTTTCTCTAAAGATTCGCCGCTTGTTACTGGTGATAATAACGGTTACTTTGACATCCTATACCGTGCCAATCCTTTTGTAACTACTCCTAGCTCAGACAACTTTTCAGCTACGCCACTGCAATCAGCTTCTGGTGGAAATACTGCTTCAGTACTACCGAACGACATCGTTAACAATGCACCAGTCTCTGCCGCTAACTATATATTGACAATCGCCAACGATGGCGGGCTAAGCGGCGTAGTAATCAATGCTGATGGAACACTAACTATCCCTGTAAATGCAGTAGGAGGAAGTTATACAGTTACTTACCAAATGTGCGAGGCGGCAGCGCCAAGCTTTTGTGTAACTAGCACTGCTAATGTTTCAGTTTTAGGAGCTTCAACTTCAACTTCAACAAATGCCGCCGCCGAACTAGCGGATACAGGTATTAGTTTAGTCTCAACTATTGCCGTTGGTAGTCTTCTAGTCATCGCATCAATCTTAGTTATCAAAAGACGATATATATACAAATATAACGTCAAGCTTTAATAGCGCTTTAATTTGCCGAGTTGTTTCACGCGCTAAGTCTAGCGGTGAAATGTCGTCTCTGTTAACATAAGCTTAATGGAAAGCGGCAATCGTAATGCATTCTCTCTAAATCGCACAGATACTATCTGTTTAGTTGTCGTTTTGGCACTTACTATCGGCCTACTAGTCGCTATAACCCAAGCAGGCAGAAGCAACAAACTATATAAAGATTCGCAGTCAGAAGTATCTGCCCTTAAATCGCAGAATGGAGACCTGAAAGCAACTTTACAGAGGCGTCAGCCAAGCAGCAGCGACCAAGTAAAGTTCGTATCGAGTTTAACGCCTTTTAGCATAGAAGTGCCTGATAATTTTAAGTTTCTGGTAAGACAAGATGCTTTGTCCAAAAACGATCCGACAACTGAGCTTGAGCTGGTTACGGCAACGGAAATTGATGAAGTTGTGACTTCCGAGGCAAAATTTGGTACGACCGTTTTCCGGGTGCATAAGGATGTATTCAAAAGCCGCGATACTAGCACTTGGGTCAAAAACGAAACTGCAAATCAGATAGATACGACTAAGTTAACTCCAGAAACATTTTCAGGTACATCTTGGTTAAGTATTGAAGAGCCAAATAATCTGGCAGGGCATAAGATAACATATTTCTTGTTGTCTAACGGCTACGGTTACAGAGCGAATTTTTACCGCCTCGGGAATTTCGACGAGCTAAAAACTTTTGCTCAGGAGACGATGAACGCTGTCAGTTTTAACTAAGGAGCTTGGCGCCCCCCCTGAAATCTAAAAATCGTGATGCTTGTCGCCCCATTTACTCATGGCGTGAAGTATCTCGACAAGTTCGCCGCCCTTTGAGGTTAGGCGGTAGTTGTAGCGTGGCGGATGTTCGCAGTAAAGTATTTTCTCAACTACTCCGGCGTTCTGGAGCATATCTAATCTTGCGCTTAGGGTCCGAGGGCTGATACCGACGAGTACTTTCTCGAGTTGACCAAACGCCTTTGACTCGCCGACAAGCTGACTTAGCAGAAGCGGCGACCATTTGTCACCAAGAATACATAAAGCCGCTTTAATACAGCCAGGACGGGGTTCGACGGAGGTAGGGGATTCTTTACGGCTGCGGGTTATTAATGCCATTTCCCTTCCATAATATCACAAAGTGACTTTACAAAGTATAGGCGTTCGGGTAGACTAACAATGTCTCGAGTAACTTTACATAGTGTAGTGACTCGTGGTAAGCAGGGAAGTTTTGTGAGCTGTTTTGTGAATAAATAATAATTAAGGAGAATTTATGAAAAAAGTTTTAATAGTACCCACTAGTGTCCGCCCTGGCCGAGTCGCCGATAGCGTTTTGACATTACTTCAAAATGAATTACCAGCATACGAAGGCGCAATAGAGGCAAGCGTATTTGATTTCAAGGATAGTCCGTTGCCGTTTTTCGACGGTGCGGTTTCGCCGAGCGATCCAAGTTTTGAAGTAGTAGACGAGAACGTAAAATCTTGGACTCAAGCTGTTGAGCAAGTCGATGTTGTTCTGATAATAGCTGCCGAATATAACTACAGCTACACAGCTGTTATTAAGAACGCTGTTGATTGGTTGGCCCCAACAGTAGTAGAGGGTAAGCCCTTCGCATTCGTTGGCTATGGCTGGACTGGCGGCTCAAAAGCCACTACTAATCTCAGAGCTTTGTTAACCGGCTTTCTAAAAGCTGAGCTAATAGAGCAGGAGGCAAATCTGGCATTCATGCAGGAAATTAATCCAGATGGATCGGTTGCAAGCGCCGAAGCTACTTCGGTGGCGATTCGAGGCGTTCTAGACGCTATTAAGTAATATTCATCTAAAAAACATTTATTCTCCCGGTTATGCAACTTTATTTTGTAAAGTTTGTAGGCCGGGAGTTTATAATTATAAGGTTAACTAATTTGGAAGGAATCCATGAAACAAAGAATGCAGAGATTATTATTTGCGCTAGGACTCATATCGCCAATGCTATTGGCAGTACCAGTGCGTGCAGCCACGATGATAACCGTTACACCCACTAATTTAAATGGTTGGGCAGAAACTACGCAAACGGGAGGGTCTTATGAATTTGTATCCGCACTGGACTCTCCATTACCAGATGAAGCTTTAAAATTAATCACTAACAGTGATCCAAACGCATATATTAAGATGCAAGTGCCTCAAAACATAGCATTAGGTAGCATTACTAATTTAAAATATAGCACTAAACAAGTTATCGCAGCGGACGCAACAAATGGCAATGCTTCATTTAGAATCAACCTCGATTTAGATGGTGGAGGTGGCGTCGACGATCAGTTAATATTTGAGCCATATTACAACGGGTTTAATGGTAGTACTGATTGGGAAGAATATGACTTGTTGGCAGGTAAATATTGGTCAAACATAGCTCGTAGTACCTATAATGGATCTGCCGATTGTGGAGGCTGCGCGGGCAGTAATGCAAGCAACTTTACATTACAAGATGTTTTAGCTGACCATGCTAATGCAAGAATTTTGGCAGTTTCGGTATCTATGGGAACGTCTAATATCTCACAACAAGTGTTAGTTGATAATGTTCAAGTCAATGACACAACTTTCGATTTTGAAATTACAGCTCCTGCTGTATTAGATGGACAGGCTCCAACAGCTCCTGTAGCAATTGGGGCGACTAGCCCTGTAGTTCCTTGTGGTGGCTCAACTACATCATTTGGCGTTACCTTAGGATGGGATGCATCTTCGGATAACGTTGCAGTTACTGGTTACGAATATAATGTAGTTACGCCTAATGGCACTAACTTCACAACAACAGTAACCACTAATAGCTATACAGGCACATTTAATGATGGTACTGGTGCTTACACATATCGTGTACGTGCGTTTGACGCAGCAGGTAACTTTTCTGCTTGGTCAAACTCCTGTGCGATTACTTACAACCAATCTACAGCTACACTTAGCGCAAAAGATCAGTGTAAAAAAGATGGTTGGAAAGCCTACGGTGTCTTTAAGAACCAAGGTGATTGTGTAAGCTTTGTTGCTACTGGTGGCCGTAACAAGCCAGCTAATGCAAGTGCAATGCGCTTCTAAACTGACCTAGGAAACCATAATAACCGGGGCAGAAATGCCTCGGTTATTTAATTGTGGGGAATTTTACTGCAAGCATGCGTATTAATTAATAGAATAGTGGTGTTATATAACGAAAGGACTGGATCATGATTGTTACAATCTTGGCCATTATAGGCTTAATTGCTGTAGTCGCACTTGTATTTTAATTTAGTGATAGTTGGTAAATCTTGGTTTTGGGGTAAGATAAATTAATGAAATCTTACCAGCATATAGTTGTAATCTATAATCCTAACAGTACAGGCAACAGTGAGGAGTTAGCTAAGCTGTTTGTTAAGAATGCTAAGAAAGTCTGGCCTAAGGCTAAGCTAACTATTAGCCCTACAAAGCGCGCCGGTCACGCGGAAGAACTTGCAGCTGAAGCTACCAAAAAACCTGGGCAAGTACTTGTAGCATCTGCAAGCGGAGACGGAGGCTATAGCGAAGTCGTTAACGGAGTTATGAAATCAGGTCATGCCGATAACGTGAGCTGCGTGGTTTTGCCTGCCGGTAATGCCAACGATCATAGCCGGACAATGCATGAGTCTCCAATAATCGACCGGCTAAAAACAGCCAAAGAAATCAAGATAGACTTACTGAAGCTAGATCTCACTGAAAAAGGGAAGTCCATGACTTATTACGCACATTCCTACATCGGTCTAGGCATTACACCTGTCATTGCCGTAGAGCTAAACAAGCACACGCTTAATGCTTTTAAAGAGATGAAGATCGTTCTAGGCAAGTTTATAAAATATCGTCCTTTCAAAATTCGCCGGGGCAATAAAATAATACGACTCAACAGCCTGCTGTTTGCCAATATCAACCAAATGGCAAAAGTGCTTACGCTTGCTACCGAAAATAAACCGGATGATGGAAAATTCGAAGTTGTTACTTTTCCTGCTCAGCAGAAACGCAAGCTAGTTTTCAAATTGCTCAAAGCCGCAGCATCTAGCCTCAAGACTACGCGCCGTGAAACCAAATACGAGTTCGAAGTAATCAAAAAAATGCCAATTCAATTAGACGGTGAAGTCAAAGAACTACAAAAAGGTGATAAAGTTTCAATTACTATAGCCGCGGGAGCTTTGAAAACACTAATCTAGCTACTGTCTTTGGTTTTCATATCTGTAAAAATCTGAGATAATGTCAGTAGTCTTATAAAAACTAATTCCGATTAGTTTTTAAGGAGCGGTAAAGTTTTATTGTATTAATCACCCGACAAAAGAATCACTCTTTTGTCGGATAGTGACAAAACTTTCTGACAATGGTGGCGTTCAAAATAAGTATTTTGATCGCCTAAAAGACAGAAAGTTTTGGAACGGGGGTATAGCTCAGTGGTTAGAGCAGTCGGCTCATAACTGATTGGTCCTTGGTTCAAGTCCAAGTACCCCCACCAAAATTCTTATGCTTAGTCTCTTG
>JALYRK010000040.1 GCA_030855355.1 bacterium | reverse complement strand
TTTGTGTGGTTGTTCCCTTGTAGAATTTCATTGAGCCGCTAACAAACTGCATATGAGGAGGCATTATGTCTCTGGTAACTACATTAGTTAGATTAGCTTCACTGATGTTCTTAGTATTGACGATGAAGTCAACAGTTTGACCTGGCTTGACATTAACTGATTCAACCCAGTTACCTGTCTGACCTTCAGCATGCACACGTACTTGCTTGTCGACGTCGATCTTAGGTGTCTCAGTAACATTTACTTTAACTTTAAGTTCCACGAGTGTTGCGTATTCAAAACAACCTGGTAGATTACCATCCATTGTTGTGTGGCCTATTGGAGCACCTGTAGTAACGATTGAATCGCTCAATGAGTAACTTGCAGTGCCGCGCAAAGCTTTAGCAGAACCAGGTACATAACTTACATTAAAGGCTCTAGTACCTACCATGTCAGTAGTATCTTCAACTTGTGCAGCGTTACTAGCGCTGATATAGCCACGAGCTCGTAGTACTTGAGATGTTGCTGTAGGTAGTGCTACTCGAACTTTTGCATCCATAGCTACTCCAACAGTTGAGTTGGTGTTCTGGTTTGCATTGTTGTGAACGTACATACGGATCACAACTTCCCGACTACCGTTGGTAACATCGTTGATCTGATCAGCATTAGTCTGGGTCGCTTTATCGCTGCGACGACCGTCTACGAAAGCACGTTCGTCACCGTAGCTTGGTGTATTAACAAAACTGTTAAATACTGGACCATCCATTGAACCACATCGGTTAAATGCAGCGTCATCAGCAGCGGTGCATGAAGTACCGTTCAGAGGTAGCTTGCTGTAATCGTATGTAGGTCGTGCTGGGTAGAACTCTGCCATTCCTACTGCAGATAAGCCTGCCAAGCTGGCTACTGTTACGACAGCTATTAGTGTTTTTTTAGAAAGTTTTTGTGTTGCGGATTTGATCTTGTTAAATAGTTTCATGTTATATCTCCTTCATTACTCTCTATAAGTTACTCGCGTCAGGTGTAGTGCCGACTGGTGTGCTGTTGTTAGTTCCGGGAATAGTTTCTACAGGCTGGTTAGGACCATTGTCTACTCCAGTTTCTGCAGGTACTGTAGGTTGTGTTACTTCAGGAGTAGTTGTTTCAGCAGCAGGTGCTGTAGGCAGTACTTCACCACCAACTGAGCCATCGGAATCAACCGGTTGACCGGATGGGCCTTCGCCTTCACCAGTAGGTGTTCCTGGAGCACCTACTCCAGAACCGCCGTTTTGGCCAGGTACACCACCAGGAGTAGTGTTTGAATCATTTTTTGGAGGTATGCCAGTTGTAGTTGGAGGTGTGGTTGTTGGAGGAGTTGTAGTCGGTGGAGTTGTAGTTGGAGGTGTGGTTGTTGGAGGAGTTGTAGTCGGTGGAGTTGTAGTTGGAGGTGTGGTTGTTGGCACAGTCGTTCCAGGTGTAGTTGTGGTCGGAACTGTTGTTGGAGTTGTAGCAGGTGTAGTCGTTACAGGTACTGTCTCTTCAGGAGTTTCTTCAACCGGAGTCTCTACTGTTTCTACTGGCTTGACGTTCTGCAAGCACTCTCTGAACCACATTTCGTGTACATTACCTTCGGCATCAGTGAATGCCCAGCCGATCCAAACGTCGTTAATACGGTCGTTAGTACTGCTTTCGAACTTGCCATCATTAATACGGGTAGTATTGTATGGGCCTGTGTGAAGCTTGGTACCTAAGAAATCCGCACCCATTAATCTAGCGATTACGGTTTCGCTCATAATAGCTTTAGCACGTAATGCTTCGATATCGTTAGGATCGATATTGTTAAGTCTTTCACGTAGCTCGTTTGCTTCTGCAAAGTTAGCTGCGCCTTCTGGATCTGTGTCTACAGAACAGTTTTCGAATGATACTGGACCGCCATTAGTACAAGCTTCTAGCATCGCTAGAGCATTAGGGTCACGGCGAAGTACGTTGTAAATATTTGTAGCTGACTGGTTTGGGTCATTTAGAAGAAGCTCGACGTTTGCAATCTCATGAGCTTCAAGGTTTCCTGTAACCATATTGCTATAGCTCCATTGTAGTTCACCTAAAGTCATATCATTTATTGCTTCTATTTTCTGATCAAGAGCTTCCTGATCGATTACTGATTGCTCAGCTTGTAGTTCTGGTTCTGCGCCGGGTAGGTCATTTCTGCTTTCTACGAATCCACCAGCTGCGGCACCCGTTACGGCATCTTCTAATCTGACACTAGGATCTATCGAACCTTCGATAGTATTGTGTGGAGGAATAGGTCCCCAGTTGCCATCAGTTATATTAAAATAGCTGAGGAATGAATCTAGTCCTAACCTGCTGCGTAAACTTCTGTGCCAACTGTCATTGCTATCTTCATCATTTATAAACCACGCATCGTTCTTTTCGCCAAAATGCTTATCAGTATGATCAGGAGCTACTGCCGCTAGGCCAGCAAAAGCTATAACTCCTAAAGCAGCTGCTTTAAGTAAGCGGCGTCCACGGCCTCTCTCCTGACGTGCATCACGTCGTTCTGCCCATGTTCCGCCTGTAACACGCTGGTGTGATGTAGGAGTAACTGCAACGACTTCTGTTCCGTCTTGGTCATAAATATGATTTCTATCATTGTCTACGGCGACTACATCCCTATCAGCAACTTCATTTACTTCATGTACATTTACGTCTTGCTCATTTTCAGTAGGAACTTCGGTAATTTCAGCACCAGAAAGTGCAACACCACCAACCTCTCCAACTAATGCTGTAAGACGACTAACTTCAGCTCTTAATGCTTCAACATTACTTTCAAGTTGTGCAATCTTGCCGTCTCGCTCAGTAACCATACCGGTTATGTGTTCAAAATACTTGTCACTAAAACGGTTCCAACCGCTAGTCTCTAATCTTTCAATTTGTGCTGTATCCATAATAAACTTTTATAACTCCGTTAACTTTATAGTTCCCACCCAACCAATTTGTTGAATGTCTGGATGACATACTACCACAAGCTGTTTAAATTGTCAATACAATTATGAAGCTATATTACTTATGATTAAAGTCATTTTTCTACAGAGATAAGATGATTATTTAATGGAAAGCTGAAGCCAAAGGTACTGCCTTTACCTTCAGTGCTTTTGAAAATCATGGTACCGCCTTGGGCGATAATTGCTTTTTTGGCCATGAATAGTCCCAGGCCCGTGCCGTCCGGGCGGACTTTGCGGGCATTGCCTGCCCGGTAAAACTTGGTGAATAAATGATGTTGCTCAGCCTTTGGCACGCCCATACCGGTATCAGTAACCGTAAAACTAACCTGTTTGGCAGATTCATCAAGATTTAGAGTCACGCTGCCGCCGCTTGGAGTGTAATAAAGCGCGTTGTCGCAAAAATTCATTATTACCTGTCTCACTTTTGTCTCGTCTAGCATTAAATCCGAGAATTCCTCTGGCTTTTTGTACTCAAACTTTATGCCTTTACTAGAGGCAGTTTCGTAGAGTTGAGCTATTTCTTGCTCGACTACATCTGGTAAATGTGTTTGAACACGCTCGATAACGAACTTGCCTGTTTTGAGTCGCGACACATTTAGAAGGTCTGATATTAGATAAACCATGCGCTGTGCGCTAACGAATGACTGATCGACAAACTTTTTCTGTGTTTCGTTTAACTTCCCGGCATCGCCTTCGGCAAGCATACTCAAATAGCCTTTGACGCTAGTAAGCGGCGTACGAAGCTGATGACTTGCCATGCTTATAAACTCATCCTTGGCTTCGTCTAGTGCTTTTAGCTTCTCATTGCTTTGCTTAAGCTCCTTGGTTGCAACGTAGATCTTCTCCTGCAATGTCTCGTTAAACTGTTCTATTTCCTCAAACCTGAGCGCGTTCTGGATCCCCAGCACCAACGAGTTAACAACTATACCTAATACCTCTATATCTTTCGGAGTGAACTTGTTGCCGCTTTTTTTGCCACCAAGTGCCAGGTATCCTACTCCTTCAGTGCCGTTTAGCGGCTTATCCGTTAATCTGGCCAAAACTGAGACGTTATAGTGACTCAAGATCTTCGACACTTCGTAGTTTACGCTAGATCTTTCGCTAGTCTTTAACTGCTCTCCATTAATCACTTGCAGCTGAATTTTTGCTGTAAGCTTACGTAAATCTGCAATATCCGACTCTTTAAATGATTTTTTAGTAGTGCCAACGATTCTACGCGGAACAGTTGAAGTCTCCTTAATGCCAAACAAAATAAACTCCAGTCGCATGTGTTTCTGAATGATTCGTGCGCTTGGGAGAAGTAAAGAGTCAAGATTGGTCGTTTGTGCAAGTAATGCGTTAAGTTCGCCAATAAAATCACTTGTATTATATGCGTCTCGGTAAAATATAAAGTTAGTAATACGGTCAAAGAACTTCTTAAGAGGCTGAAAAATAGCCGCAGTTACAATTGCAAACAAAATAAATATGAATCGCTCTACGGTTCTTGATGCTTCATTATCGCCAAAGACTTTTTCTCCTAAAATATAGATGGTGCCGCCATAAATCATTATTATTATTCCTAGAGAAAATATGTAAGCGCTGGCTCTAGCTGCAGCGATTTTGATATCGAATAATCTATGTCTGATTACGGAAAAAGTAACAATACCGATGTAAAATAACGTAAAGACTGGCCCTAACCAAATATGATTTATGTCACCGAAGTAAGGCAAACTTAAATTAGTAAACATTGCAAGAAAACTGCTTGTTATGGCAGCATAGAGTATAGCTTTAGCCTGAACCTTTTCTATACCTTTTTGTCTTCTATATCTTAAGAATAATCCTATATATGAGCCTCCAAAATATAATGAGAAAAAAGCTGCATACAATAAAAATATCGATTTATTCAAAGTAAAGTAGTTGAGGCCGGTATCAAATGCATACCCAGACATAATCAAAGATGAATCCGCGATAATTCCATAGCTTATAATTAAAAGCGGTAATGCAGCAACTATAGCTAAGGTAGTTGGTTTTTTAATATCCCCTTCATATGCAATCGAGTATAAAAGTAAAAAATATGCTGTAAACATTGGCGCCACAAAAAACAAATTAGCGCCTATTAAGAAAATAGACTCTGTTTTAATGCCTATAAACAAGGCCGTGCCTAATGTCCACCATACATTGAAGAATATTGCCGTAA
>JALYRK010000039.1 GCA_030855355.1 bacterium | reverse complement strand
GAGGTAAAACCAGAGGACAAAGCGGCAAAGGTTAAAGAATTACAGCATAATAGACAAAAGGTCGCTATGGTAGGCGACGGTATAAATGATGCTCCTGCCCTGACGCAAGCAGATATAGGTATAGCAATCGGTGCGGGTACGGATGTGGCTATAAAATCTGCAGATATTATCTTAGTAAAAAGCGACCCTCAAGACGTGGTAAAAGTCATCAATTTGTCGAAGGCTACCTACCGAAAGATGCAGCAAAACTTAGTTTGGGCTACTGGGTATAACGTGTTTGCAATACCACTTGCAGCTGGCGTACTTTATGGTGCTGGAATTGTCCTTGCCCCTGCGCTTGGTGCAGGACTTATGTCTGTGTCGACTATAGTTGTTGCTTTAAATGCCCAGTTACTCAGAAAAACTAAATTATTCTAAAACAGGCAATAAAACCATGAAAAAAACTAAGTTGTTGGTTTTACGGGTCGGCTTTCGCAAGAGCCATTAGTTAAAGAAGTTTTGCTATACTGTATATAGATGGAATTAAGGATAAGATTTGATATAAAAATGCCCGCCCGGGCTTAATATATATAATCTATATTTATTAATTGTAAGTAAGGCTAATCTATGAAAAAAAATTATTACGTTACGACTTCAATCCCCTATGTAAATGGCGACCCGCATATTGGTTTTGGCATGGAGTTGGTTCAGGCCGATGTATTAGCCAGGGCAGCCAGGCAACAGGGCTCGAATGTGTTATTTTCGACCGGAACAGATGAACACGGCACTAAGATAGCTGAAAAGGCCGAAGAATCAGGTAAAAAAGTAGAGGAATTTGTCGAGGAAAAATCCGGGGAATTTCGAAAACTCTGCGAGCTACTAAATGTAAGCAACGACCGATTTATCCGAACAACCGATAAAGGGCATGAGCAACGTTCGCAGCTGATATGGAAAGCCCTGGAAAAAGACATTTATAAAGGCAAATACAAAGGTTTGTACGATGTGCGTCAGGAAGAATTCGTCCCTGAGAGCCAAGCTGATCCTGAACGACTAAAAGAAGATCATCCACAGGCCTACCGCCGGATAGAGGAAGACAATTACTTTTTCAAACTCAGTAGCTACACCGAACAGGTCAAGCACGCTATAGAGTCAGGCTCGTTTCAGGTTTACCCGAAGAAGCGTCGCAATGAAATATTGAGTGTTCTAAACGACGGATTACAAGATATCAGCATCTCGCGCCCTACAGAAAAAATAAGCTGGGGAATCCCAGTACCAGGTGACAAATCTCAAGTTATGTATGTCTGGTTCGAGGCGCTGATGAATTATATTACAGTGCTAGGCTATCCAGAGCATGATGATTTCAAGACATTTTGGCCAGCCAATGTTCAGGTTATAGGTAAAGATATAATCAGGTTTCATGCGGCAATTTGGCCGGCGATGCTGCTGTCACTGGGAATAACGCTGCCGAAAAAGCTTTACGTTCACGGCTTTATAAACGTCGATGGTAAAAAAATGAGCAAAAGTATCGGGAATGTTGTAGCACCAAAAGACATTGTTAAAAAATATGGTTCCGACGCATTCAGATATTATTTCTTAAAACATATCAGTAGCAGCGAAGATGGTGATTTCAGCTGGGAAAAGTTTGAGAGAGCTTATAACACCGAGCTGGCTAACGAACTGGGCAACGCTGTTAGTCGAGTTTGCAGCATGGCCGTAAGGTTCCAAGAAGGAGTTATTGGTGAGATTCCGCCAAATAAGCACGATAGGCACGAATACGACCATGCATTAGAAAACTGTCAGTTTGACATTGCTCTTCAGGAAACTTGGGAAAAAATTCGCGGTCTCAATCAGTACATTGACGAAGTGAAGCCCTGGGTAATTGCCAAAGAAGGAGACGATGAGCACTTACGCGACGTCTTAGCACAGTGTATTAGCGACTTGGTCGAAATAGGTGAGCTAATTGAGCCGTTTTTGCCGAAAACTTCAGCCGATATAAGCCATATATTCGCCAAAGGTGTCGTAAGACCTCCAAAAGAATCGTTGTTCCCGCGTAAAGATTTCTACACTACCCAAAAACCAGAGTAATATGCCTCACTTTTTTATAAGCCAACAAAAAAGGAGCCAGTAGTGTCTGACGATGAAGCGAGCAAAGCGAGCCGAGGCGAAAGGCGAGCTTTAGGGGGAGGAGAGCCAAGCTTGAATTCATTTCAAGCTGGCGAGGAGGGGCAAGCCCTTCCTGCAAGTATGAGCAAGCTCCCCCTTCAATTATTTGATACGCACTGTCACATACATTTTTCAGATTACGGTTTGGACCCTAATCTAGTTTTAAAAAACGCAGTTGAAGAAGGCATAAATCGCATGATGCTGGTTGGTTGTACGCTTGAAGACAGTCGAGCAAGCTTCGATTTTGCTAAAAAGCATAGCAAATATGAGTTATTCATCAGCGTGGGGCTACACCCTCATGAAGGCTCGATTTACTGGGGTAAGCAGAATGAACTAGATGAATTTACCGAACTTGCTGCCAGGCCGGAGGTCAAAGCAATAGGCGAGATAGGGCTGGATTACTTTTATGAGCATTCTCCTAAAGAAATTCAACGCTCGCTTTTGCGATTTCAGCTGGATTTGGCAGTAAAGCACGATTTGCCGGCAATATTTCATTTACGAGGCTCGATTGAAAATCCAACCGAAGCTTACGATGATTTTTTTACAATACTTAGTGACTACAAAAAGATCAGAGGTGTGGTACATTGTTTTAGTGCAACCGAGCGTGAGCTCGATAGAATCTTAAATCGTGGGCTGTACGTTGGCTTGAACGGAATCATGACGTTTACTCGTGATGAATCCCAGCTTGCCGCAGCTAAACTTGTGCCACTAGATCGTTTGGTGCTTGAAACGGATGCGCCTTACTTGACTCCTAAGCCGTTTCGTGGTACAATTTGCGAGCCTAAACACGTAGCAGTAACTGCGGTGTTTCTGGCCGAACTTCGTGGTGAAAAACTCGAAAATTTGGCCATGGCAACAACGGACAACGCACGCAAACTTTTCGGAGTTTAAACTATGGGAAAAAAACTACTACCTACTACGCATGAATCGCTAGACGACGCTAAGATTATTGAGCGTCAGTTTGCTAGTAGGATCGCAGAGGTGAACTCTGCATTAAATCTGATGGATGCTGCATTATTAGGCCTGAGTAAGGTTTCTAAAGCAACCGGTAAGATGGCGATCAGCAATGAAGGAAGTTCTTCCCAAATGCGCACTAGTAGTGATTCATCCAAATGGAACCATGCCTCGAGACTCGGGGCTTTCTATGCACAGAAAGCTGTTGCTAATTCGACCAGCGGCATCAATCAAGATCCTCATGCCGGCAAAGACACTGTATTAGAAGCAGGAAACACTCCTTTGACTCCTGAAACAATGATTTCTAAAGATCCTGAAAACTTCGACAGTTTTAATTATCATCTCGAAAAGATGCATCAGCAACATTTGCAGGAGCAGATAGCAGTTAATCCTAATCTTGACGTGTCACACGCTAAAGCTAACGTCGACGCCGCATTTGGTACTAGCAGTCAATTAACCGCTTCAGAGGATCAATTTACACTAGCTGCATAATTGCGGCTAAGATTTTCAGTTATTAGGAAAACATATGTTATTAAGTAATTTATTCAAACATAAGCAGTCGGACGCTATTGAAGACAAACGGGCTGCTGTACAGCGTAATCTGCTGCGACGTGAAGCCGCAATTGGCGGACAACTTTTTGGACCGATACCTGCAGGCGCCAGGCGTGAGTTTTTTTGTTTAGATGAACGAACGTGGATATGGCATGAAGAATGGGTAAACAAAAGCGGCAAACGCTTAGTCAGAACAACCCGGTACGATGTTCGACCTAACGCCATACTAAAAGCTCAGGATGGTGGCGGTTATCATATGGTTAGCATGGAAGAAGCCGAACACCTTATGAGCGCTGTCAGGCTTTATCACGAGCGAGTCTCGCGTGAAATTTACGGCATCGAGACTTAAATTAAGTGGGTGAGGCTGCTAAAAAACCACTAAAGCAAGTCTATCTAGACTATGCGGCTGCGACACCACTCGATAAGTTAGTATTGGAAGAAATGCTTTCGGTTGTCGAAGATTATCAGAACCCATCGGCAATTTACTTGGCCGCCCGCGCTAACAGGAATCGACTTAAGTCGTTTAGAGCTCGAGTAGCAAAAGTAATTGGCGCGCTCGAAGATGAAATTATATTTACAGCCGGAGCAACCGAGGCAAATAATATTGCGATTAGAGGTGTTCTCAGCGCGCAAGGCGGCACGGCAATATTTTCTGCTGTTGAGCATCAAGCTGTAATTAAAACGAGCCAGGACGTTGTAATCTGCCCAGTTAACGATCAGGGTATTATTGATCTACATAAACTCGAGCTGCTAATTAATGACGACGTTTCAGCCATCAGCATAATTTATGTCAGTAATGAAGTTGGGACAATACAGCCAATCAGTAAAATATCTGAAATCATAAAGCAGAAAAAACAAGACCGTCTAGCTAGAGGTATTAAATTGCCACTATATTTTCATACCGATGCCAGTCAGGCTGCTACATGCCTACCGCTTAATGCCAGCAGGTTGGGAATCGATATGATGACCCTGAACGGCGCCAAAATGTACGGTCCGAAACAGTCGGGTGGGCTGTACGTTAAATCTGGCACGTTGTTGGCTCCAGTTATTTTTGGTGGCGGCCAAGAGTTCGGTTTGAGAAGCGGTACGGAATCGCTTATGCAAATAGCTGGTTTTACTAAAGCACTCGAAATAGCTGCCGCAAAACAGCATAGTGCACGTAAGCAACTCGAGACTGTCCACGATATGCTGTGGAAGGGTATTGAAAACCTTTCAGTAAACGCTACGAAACTTGGACACCCTAAGCTTTCTAGTCCTCATATATTAAATATTAGATTCCCAGGCACAGACAACGAACGATTAGCAATGGAGCTTGATGAAAGAGGCGTTCAGGTCGCGACTGGCTCAGCCTGCAAAGCTAGCGACGACGAGCCATCAAATGTACTCATAGCAATGGGTCTGAGCCGCGAAGCGGCAGGCGAAACACTACGATTTTCATTTGGACGTCAGACATCGGAAGAAGATATTAGTTATGTGCTCAAAGCTTTAGCTGACTGCTTGCGTTAAAAAAAGCTTTAGCGTTATAATG
>JALYRK010000038.1 GCA_030855355.1 bacterium | reverse complement strand
ATCTTACTTTTTGTCCGCAAAAAGTAACAAAAACTCCTGGGCTAACCCTAAAGTCTTACTATTTCACTGTCAAAAAGAACAATGCTCGGGCAACTCAGCCTTTGCTTTAATAACTTTAAGAAGGCAAAGGCTTCAAACACTCCCTCGCTATAAATTGTGCTTTTGACACTCACTAATCAGACTTCAGGGTCTGATGCCCAGACTGAGAGAATTAGCTAATAGCTATATGGAGCG
Organism: bacterium; assembly: GCA_030855355.1. GTDB lineage: Bacteria > Patescibacteriota > Saccharimonadia > Saccharimonadales > SZUA-47 > JALYRK01. Next base: position 4,974 of record JALYRK010000038.1, on the reverse strand, counting down.
GGATCCCGCTCATTATTTTCCTGCGTAGATGTTGTTAATAAACCGGCGTACTAGGTTGCCGAAGCTGTCTGACGAAGTAAAGAGCCAATGGCTCTTTAGGAGGAGTTCTGCAGGCAAGCCGGTTTTTGACAATCATCTTCGCCAAGAAAATAATTCTGCGGGTTGGTTACTAACACCCCACAAAACAGGTTTTGCGGGGACCCCGTTCTTTGCTTCGTTTCTTGCCAATCCAAGAAAGTAGGGCGCAAAATAACTTCGTAGAAGTTTTGCGAAAACAAAACTAAAAATATTCATAAATTCAGCCTAAACTAGAGTAAACTATTATCAAAGAAGGAGAGAAATGACTCAAAATCGCTTTAATCAATTGTGCTGGGGCTTAGTTATCATGGCTTTTGTCGTGCCATTTACAGCATGGTTTCAAAATGGCGGCTTTTCTAGAGACAATTTGAGTTTATTCAGCGTTTTCCCATTACTGGGTTTGTGGGCGTGGCTTTTGATGTGGACACATTACATAACCGGTAGTGTTCGGCAACACTATGGGCTAGAGCGAAATGCTCTTTACAGCAAGTATACGAGCTGGGCAGTGCTAGTACTGATATTGCTCCACCCGTCACTTATCACGTATAAGCTGTTTAGTTTAGGAGAAGGCTTGCCGCCGGGCAGCGTCATAAATTATGTTGGGGAGGCACAAAAAGTTGCTTATCTTTTTGGTACATTAGCTCTGCTTATCTTTTTGAGCTACGAGGTATTCAAACGTCTAAAAGATAGAGATTTTGTGAAAAACAATACGCATCTTATAAGTATTTCGCAAGCAGTAGCAATGGTACTTATTTTTGTCCATGCTTTAAGGCTAGGGAATCACCTTGAGCCAGGCTGGTTCAAAATATTCTGGTTATTGTGCGGATTAGTTCTGGTGCCGGCTATGGCATACTTGATCGACAAAGACATCCATAAAGTTCGAAGTCGTGGAAGATAAACCGCAATTGTTTCTTATGCTAGGTTTGCCTGGCGCAGGCAAGACTACAACTGCCAGGTTACTCGCTGATAGATTAAATGCAATTCACGTTTCTTCTGATGAGATCAGGCGAGATATTTTTCCTTATTCTGATTTTAGCCAGCCAGAACACGACAAGCTGTACGAGCAAATTAACACTCAAGTCGAGCATTACTTAAGCAATGGCTATTCGGTTGTTTATGATGCCAATCTAAACCGTCAGATACATAGGCAAGAAAAATACGAAATGGCCGAGCGCGTAAGAGCTAGGTGCATTTTGGTATGGGTACAAACCCCTAACGATTTGGCTAAGAAGCGTAGAGTTTACCAGGAACCGCAGCATGATTTGATGCCCGCAAATGAAACGCCCGAGCAGATGTTTGACCGTATCGCTGAAGTATTTGAAGAACCAGGCCCAAACGAAGTATATCTAGCAATTGACGGCCGAGTAGTCAACGAACAAAGCATCACTGAACTCATAAATTCGCTATGAAACCGGAGTCACAACTAAATGCTCCAAACAAGCGGGCATTTTGGATTTTTTATTTACTCTTCGCACTTCTGGCAGTATGTATTTTCTTTGCGTGGAAACACTACCCGGTCAAGTCCATAACCTGGCCAAGTTTTACTAACCCCTTTGCCGAAGAATCTGTTCCTATCGGATACTACAAAGTACTGAGCGTAGCCGACGGCGACACTATTGTAATCGACATGAACAGCATAGAAGAAAGGATTCGCCTCGTAGGTGTTGATACACCTGAGACACATCATCCTGAACTGCCAGTTCAGTGCTTTGGCGAAGCCGCGTCCAAATACACACAAGATTTACTTGAGGGCAAAAGCGTACGCCTAGTAGCTGACAGTCAGGGCACTAACAGAGATAGATACCAAAGGCTTCTGCGCTACGTTTATACTAGTGACAATACGTTGGTGAATTTAAACTTGATAGAGCAAGGCTACGGTTTTGCCTACTTGGGGTTCCCCTTTGATATGATGGATCAATTTGCCGCAGCAGAAAAAACCGCTCGTCAAAATAACAAAGGTCTATGGTCGGGTTGTAACGTAGATGAAGATAATCGAAATCCTCAAACTATATATCCAGAAGGGCAGTTAGTCCCTTAGTTACTGGAGTTTCCAAGCCACCCGCTTGAACCCTTGACCTTAATCATAAATAAATCAACTGGGTAGGGCAGAAGTACTCCAAAAACCATCAAATAAACCGTAGCCGGAATAGCAATAAAAAGTCCGGGCAATATTTGACCTAAGCTTAATCTAGGGAAGCGTCTACTTCTGAAGGTACCTTGTTTTTTGTGCAGACGAAGTGTCGAGCGCTGCATTTTGGCATACCGCCAGAACTTAGGCAAGAACCTATAAGTTTGACCGTTAATTATAATTTTTACGTCGTTAAACTCGCGAATTTTAAGGCCGTGGTACGCCATGCATAGTGAAAAATCTTGATCCTCATGGACTGTTTGATCGTTACTGTTTAGCTCTTTCTCAACTATCTGCCAGGCCTGACGACGCACAGCCATTGTAGCCCCCCACATCGTTGGAGTCCGAAAGGATGCTCTAACCATTGAGTAATAAACTCTCGTCCATAACGTGGTCTTGGGCCTAGAGAAAAACGGCACCAGTGCGCTATGGCCTATGCCGGTAAGCCCGTAAAGCTGATTGTCTTTTTCGAAGTGCGCTATAACGTTTTTAACCCAATTTTGGTCGAGCACACTATCGGCATCTATCCTACCAATAATATTGCCAGAAGACGCGCTAAAACCTTGGTTCCTGGCGTAAGTTCGGCCTTGTTTAGGTTCTTTAACCACTTTTACGAATCCAAAACTTTTGGCTATCTCGATAGTTTTATCTTGGCAGTTGTTATCGACTACTATTACTTCATCAGGCATAACCGTTTGGTCGGCAATGGCAGTGAGACAACGTTTTATGTTGAACTCTTCGTTATATACAGGAATCACAAGACTTAACGTCATAACTTACAGCTTATCAGAATTTGATTTAATTCAGTTTCATATTATAATTAGTTTATGACTGAAACTATGCCTATTAAAAGAGATATAGTAATGGTTAGAGGTATAATTACTAACTCTGTTGGTGGTTTACTGCTACTTAGACGCAGCGACGAGTGTACTAATAACCCTGGTCAGTGGGAAGTTCCGAGCGTACAATTAATTGATTACAAAGAAAGTATAACCGACTGTATAGCGCGTGAAACTAACCAAGAAACAGGGCTAGAAGTTCTGCCAACCGACGGTAAATTCAAAACAGTTGAAGTTCGCGACAAACACGAAGGCCGAAAGTCAGGACGCTACCATTCACTTGCCGGATTATTAAGAATTATCGGCAGCGAAGTAGTGGATCTCTCTAAAAGCTCTGAACACACACTCTCTATGTGGCTTCCAAAAAACGAATACCCGCGTGTAATGCTTACCAGTACAACTATAAAAGCTATCCGCCCTTTTAATTTTTTTGAATAATTCGATATCTAAACAAATCACTGCTATACTTTAGTTAATAAATAATAGTGGGTATGACAAAAAAGACTTCTCCTAAAACAGCTAAAAAACCGACAAAAGCGGCTAGTTCTGTACACGAAAAAAAGGTTCGTGCCGTAAGTCACAAACCACTCAAAAATCGTTTTCTGATTAATAGACAATGGCAAAAACGCGTGTTAATTGTTTTAGTTGCAGTTGTAGTCGGCTGGACAGGTGTTATGTACGCTACCGCTCAATGGTATATCGCCAAGCACAAAGAAGAACCGCTGCGCATAGGAGCAACATTTATTCCAAACTATTCTAGGTATTTCGGGCTAGATCCCAAGGAAAACATGGATGCCATGATTAATGAGCTAGGTGTGCGCCAATTTAGGCTAGTAAGCTACTGGAAAGAGATTGAAAAAACCGAAGGACAATATGATTTTACTGAACTCGATTGGCAGTTCGAAAAAGTAGCTGCCGCTGGCGGTAAAGTCAGTTTAGCGATTGGCCTAAGGCAGCCTCGGTGGCCAGAATGCCACCCTCCTGACTGGATTAACGCTAGGGCAGACAATATAGACGTGTGGTATCCAAAGCTTCGTACATTTATGAGCAAAGTTATTGAGCGCTACGGCAACAATCCTACTCTTGAAAGTTATCAGCTAGAAAATGAGTTTTTCATGACAGTTTTTGGTATATGCCCAGATCACAGCCGCTGGCGACTTGTCGAGGAATACGATTTAGTTAAATCACTAGACAAAGATACTCCAGTAACTATTAGCCGGAGCAATAACTGGATTGGGCTTCCGCTTGGCGACCCAAGGCCGGACGAATTCGCTATATCAGTGTACAAAAGGGTATGGGATAAGTCAGTCACTAAACGCTACTTTGAATACCCATTGCCAGCCTGGTTTTATGCAAGCTTAGCGGGTGGGGCAGAAATATTTACCGGAAACGACATGGTTATTCATGAGCTTCAAGCGGAAAGTTGGCTGCCCGAAGGCATGAACATGCAAACTGCAAGTACAGAGGAGCTTAGCAAGTCTCTAAACGCCGAAAGACTAAAAGACCGCATCAAATACGGCGTTGCTACTGGCATGCGCGATATCTACCTTTGGGGCCCCGAATGGTGGTATTTCATGAAGACGAAACGCGGCGAACCAGCCCTCTGGGACACAGCGGTAGTTGAGCTAGCAAAATACCGATAATACAATATATAATTTAGATTTTAGACAGTTAAATTCTAACTATACTCTTAGTTAAGATCTCTGTCTATTATAATTTTAACTCGCGCTTTTGATAAGTTTAATTATACTTAGCTCACTAACATATAGGGAGGTACGAATGCGTGATTCAACTTTACAAAGACAAAAATTGCCCTATTCATTTACAAATTTAGCAGTAGTAATAGCATTCATAGCTGCAATGGTTATAGCTATTTTGGGGCTGAGTACACCGAAAGCGCATGCGGCATCATCATACATGCTAGTAGAT
>JALYRK010000037.1 GCA_030855355.1 bacterium | reverse complement strand
CTGTACGTGGAGCCACCAACTTCAATACGCTCAAGATAGAATACTCCCGAGACGGCACAACAACCGGCTTAACCAGTTGTGCTGCTTCACAAATTGTTACTAGCGGTGGTTGGACCAGAATCGACTGCACCTTCGCTGCTCCATCTAGCGGTATAACTAGCTCCAATGCTTTGTTTATTAGGCAAAGTGATGCCACGTCTCGCACATTCTACCTGGAGAACCTGAGCGTAACCATCAATGCTAGCAGTAATCTAGCTGCCGATGGTTCGGTAGAAAATGCCGGTACCTTTGCAACAAACTGGGCTAACTTTAACGGTACCGTATCCCGCGAAACAAGTATTATATTCGACGGAAGTGGCAGTGCTAGGAGCGTAAACGCAGCAAGCGCTAACCAAGGCATCAGAAATAACATGACTATTGCACCGAATGCTACCACTCAATACTTGGTCACATTCTACGGTAGAGCTAGTGTCGCGATGACCAGTAGTATTGCTGCCGGATTCTTGCCAGCGGGTGGCAACTCAGTCCCAAGTGGTACCGCTGCTTGTACTGACTACAATACTCAGACATTGCCAGCCGATACTTGGACAAAGATAACATGTAAGTTCACCACCACTGCTGCGGCAATTAGTGATGCTGACTTCGTGATCTATCAAACAGATTCGACTGCAAGAAATATTTACATAGACGCACTGTCTATAACTCTAAACACTAATACTGCAAACAACGTACAAATTGGTGGTGGCAATGAGGGTGGACCAACGACCTTGTTCACACTGGACCGAGCATCAAGCGCACCACTTGCAGCTAACAACGATGCCTACCTTGGATCAATGTACTACGACACAACAACAGGCCGTATTCAGTGTTACGAAGCTGACGGCTGGGGCGCTTGTGGTAGTGCACCTGACAACATCGTAAACCTTAACCCTGAGTACGCCGGTGCTGTGCTAAACGGAACAGCTAATGGAGCATCGGCCGGTGTTGGAACAATGACATCTGACATCTGTTCCAACCAAACAACAGTACTAGATATCAACAATACACTATGTTCAGCTGGACAGGCCAAGAACTTTTACAAGTGGACAAGCCCTCAGAGTACCCAGCAAACTTACTCAATCTACGTAACTTATCAGTTGCCGTCGACATTCAATGGCTTCGCTAGTGACGAGACCGTACAGCTTACCGGTAGAGTAGATAACACCACTAATGCAGCAGTTACTTACGAGATGTTCAAGAGCGATGGCTCGGCTGTTACTAAGTGTGGTACTAGCGAAACTAATGTTATTACAACTCCTGTGGGAGGAGCTGGCTCTGCAAATACTTGGTACACATACGGTATTAATGGAAATGAATCTACCGGATGTAGCTTCAGCTCGGCAAGTGCTGGTAACTTTATAATCTTCAAGATTAACTTAAAGGCTAATTCAAACGCTAGTGCTTATGTTTCGACTTTGAGCTTCACTACTACTGGTAGATAGGCTATACTAACCCTATAAACATTAGGGGAAATAAACAGGGTTATGGACAGTCGTAATCGACGTAGCAGAGGGCTTGATGGCTTAGGAAGTCCAGTCGGGAGGAGTCCCATTGTTCTACGTAGTGCATCTATTCGTCGGACAAATGATTCCGCTAGGAGTAGTAAGCAGTTATTGACGAACCATCCCATAAAGCAATCTAAGTTCGATAAATTTATTAGTCGCAACAGATGGATTATGAGATTTGGCTATGCTGGGCTGGCAGGTTTGTTTTTATTCGTCACGACTTATCAAGCTATTCAGTCCAAAACACAGTTAGATAAATACGATATCAGTAAATCTGAAGGAACGCTGTTAAAAGAGCCACTGCCACAGTATGCCAACCTTCTTCGGCAGGAACAGGGAAAAATTACTTACAACCAAGGTTATGTTCCCGGTCAGGATACTGCCGGGGAATCAAGCTCGCCCAAGCTAACAGCCGAGTTCGAAGGTGGTAGTCACGGAAAAGTCACAGTTACCGATCCAGTAAACCAAGTCAGTGTGGCTTTTCGCCCTCTTTTCAACGTTAGCGAACCATTGAAAAACGAAAACAGAGTTATTTATCCGATTATAGGTAAAAACGCCGCTGCTGTATTTACGGCTCAGGGTACTAATCTAAAAGAGGACATCATAGTTAACTCCTATAGTGGCAATACGCTGAGTTTTGATTATGATTTGGAATTACCGGACAGCTTGGAGGCAAGAATGGAAAACGATGGCTCGATTGGGATTTATGGGGTAGATTCGAGTCTGCTAGGAAATGTCTCAACTGGTAGCGGCTCCGACGAAGAGCTTTTGAATAATGCTAGGAAAAATGCCGAGAAAACTCAATTAATTTTCAGCATACCCGCTCCTTTTATAAATGAAGTAGGAAAAACAACGTCCGCTGCCAAAACTTGGTTTACTCTATCCGAAAAAGTATTAAAAGTCCATGCTACAAATTTAAAAGAAGCCAATTATCCTCTAAGCATCGACCCAAGCGTCTATGTGGAAACAGCGCGTAAGCTTATGCGTGGAAATAACGACACTAACCTCGATTTTGATGTAGATAATGAGCTTATTCAGAAAGGTAAACTAACAGGCGCACGGTTTAACAACTGGACAAACACCATGGCTCTACCGGCCGCCCGATGGAACCACGCTACAGCAGTAGCGGGTGGTTTTGTGTATGTACTAGGTGGCAACGATGGCACAAATAACAGGGGTAATCTTTATTGGGCGAAGTTTAATACGAGTAGTTTCGCAATTGAAGCTACTAATCCTGGCGCCGGAGCTTGTAGTGACTGGTGCACCAGTTCTAATTACGATTTACCTAGTTCACAAACACGAGTAGGTCATAGCCTTGTTACATATAATGGGTTTCTATATGCAATTGGTGGCACTGATAACTCGGGCACTCGCACCAACACGGTTTATATTTCAAAGTTAGGCGCTAACGGTGAACCACAACTATGGCATCCGACAGATACTAATAAAGCTAACTGGGTCTACTGGTATTCTTCATCAAAAACTTTGGCGACCGCTACTTCATACGGTGCCGCAGCAATTTATAACAATCGTATTTACTATGTCGGAGGCCAAACAGCCGCTACCAGCGGTGTTACGACTGTAAGTTTTTCGAGCTTACTACCAACAGGCGACTTGGTGAACTGGACAACAACGGGAATGACACAACTTTCGAGTGGTGCGGCCGGGCGATACCACCACGCAGTTCAAATATATAACGACCGAATATACGTTATTGGCGGGGCTAGTGGTACCACAACTCAGACTACGGTGTATTACATAAAACTCAATACCGATGGAACCATGACAGGTAACTGGCTGACGACAAACGCTTTTTCTACAGGTAGAGCCTCGATGGGAGGGAATATGAGTACCATCTGGGGAGGATATATTTATGTAAGTAGTGGTTGTAGTGTTTTGAATGCTAGTGGTTATTGCACGACGATCAGGAGTGACATTCAAATAGCAAGTATTAATGCCGACGGTAGTGTAACAGATTGGGGGACCGTAACAGGCGTAACTAGTAGTCGTATTGGTTTCGGATTCATCGGTTGGCGTAATACCCTTTATGCTATTGGCGGATGTACTGCCCAAAACACGACTACCGGAGCTTGTACAACCACAAGTACCAACACCCAATACGGTGTGATAAATCAAGATGGCGATGCAAGTACAGTCAGCACTTCTGTTGCAAGCGGCGTTGCTCCTTGTTCGGCAAGTACTTGGTATGATTGTGACCTACCTCCGGAAGGCGACGGTAACGGACAAAGTGGCAGGATGTCGGGCGCATCTATAATTAATAATGGATTTATATACTACTTAGGTGGCTGTACGGCAGTGAATAGCAGTTCTGTTTGCTATACAGGAAATGCAGGTAAATCCACGGACAACGTATCGTATGCCTCTATCGCCGCAGACGGAAGTATAACTAGAATAGCGGCTTGCACCGGAGGGAGTTTTGTTGGGAGCTGGTGCGTCATAAATCCTGGGCTTGGCGCTTCGCTATCAGCGTTCGGATATACAGTTTTCAATAACGTAATGTACGTAATAGGCGGCACAACAGGAACACTTTGGGAAGACGAAGTTTGGCGAGCAACATTTAATACCGATGGTTCTTGGGGTGCGTGGACATCACAGACTTTCGCCAACTTAGATTTAGGCAACGCCAAAGGCTATCAGTATGTGTTTACTAGGGGAAATCCGTCTCTCGCAAGTACTTTTCCTGGCAACCTTTATATACTTGGTGGCTGTAGTGGAGTTATCGCAGCAGATGACGGACTTGATTGCAGCGGTAGTATGTATTCGGATGTTTATAAGTGTAATATTACGCCTACTGGAGCATTGGAGGAGGCAGATGCTAATGACTGCACTACTACAGGCCAACTGCAAATTGATTCTGAGCCTGGAACTGGTGGCAACCAAGGACTAGGGGTTATGGCCGGGACGGTCTACGCAAATTATATTTATTTGATTGGTGGGCAAAGCCCAAACGAACAAGAGCGCGGCCAGGTAATATATGCAAAGATAGACAACAGTAATAATATCGTTGCAACAACTGGTAGTACCTGGACGACGTCTGCTAATACAATTAGCCCAGTTAGGCGGCGCGGTGCAGCATTCGGCTATAACGGGTATTTGTATGCTTTGGCAGGATATAACGTCTCGGGTGGTGGTTCACTAAATGATTTACTGCTTGCCAAGATAAGTGTGAGCGACGGTAGTATAGGAGCTTTTAGTACATCTCAGGTAACAGTGTCAGCACGCTGGGACTTACGCCTTGCAGCTAATAACGGGTACGTTTATGCCATTGGGGGCTGTAGCGCTGGAGCGCCGCCTGCAAGCTGTACGGTTATGACCGGAACGGTTCAGACATTCCAGCTTTATAATAATTATTCCGGTTCACCGGCAAGTTATAGCAGCGGCACACAGTTCGGTACTGATAGGTACGGCGCAAGCGCGGCGGTACTAAACGGATACATATATATGGCTGGAGGCTGTATGACTGCCGCAACGGATTGTACAACCGCTTCATCTGACGTTCAATATGCGCTTTTGAATAACGATGGGACCATCGGTACCTGGGCCAGCACGACAGCTACCTTACCAGTAGCAAGAGCTTGGGGCCAGTTAGAGGCGGCCGGTGGTAGTTTGTATTTCATAGGGGGGCAGGCCAGTGGTTCAAATAATGGTAATACTAATGTGTATTATGCAACTCCGATTTCAGGAGGCAATATAACTG
>JALYRK010000012.1 GCA_030855355.1 bacterium | reverse complement strand
TCGCCACTAGCCTGACAGTCACCCGCAATCATTCGGGCTAAGTTCATTGATAAATCAACAATGTGATGGTCTTTTTCTCGCAACGCATCAAGCGGGTACCCGTCAGATGCTAGCTCTGGCTGAAAAGGAGCAATCTCTCCATTAGCATTAGCACTCATTTTTATTTCTCCCTCTTACTAAATAAAGTATAGCTCTTTTTTAATAATGACTAAAGGCCGCGTTTACGGCGCTCGAGCACATCATAGCCCTCGTGAACTTCATCTTCATTAGATAGCCCCAGCTTTTCAAAAAGTTCCCACAGTTCAGCAACTACCTCATCATGATCGCTATCGCGCTCCATTATTTTTTCGGCTTCTATAAAACTACCGAGACCCTCTAGCTCGTCGAGACAAATTTCGATATTGCCCTGCTTGGCTTTTTGCCGGATTTTAGTGAGGTCACTGTATAGTTCGTATCCCATTTCAATAATTATTTTCTCTAGTTCATCAACATCTTCAACGACTGTCTCGTGTTCGATACTGTCCAGATGCCCTACAATTGATTTTTTAAGTGTAAATATAGATTTAGTATCGTTTTCAGTTCTAATTCTTAGCCATACAGAACCAACTACGCTATCCATTGCCCCAGGCCATCCAAATACTACATCATGTTGCTTTACTGGCTTGCTTAGCTCAAAACCTAACTCATTTAAACGAATAAAAAGCGCTTCTTTATCGGCTACTCTTGCTTTGATTTCGATTTCTCTCACTTAAGCGCCTAAAGATTCGACAGAAACTCTTTCTTGCTTGGTTGTGTCACGGTCGCGCACGGTTACAGTGCCGTCTTCTAAGGTGTCAAAATCTATTACTATACAAGCTGGTGTACCTATTTCATCTTGGCGGCGATATCGCTTACCTATGTTGCCGTTGTCATCGAACTCGCATACGAATTTTTGGCTTAATTTTTGATACACTTCCCTCGCTTTTTCAACGAGCTCTGGCTTATTTTTAAGCAGCGGGAACACCGCATACTGTACTGGCGCCAATGCTGGATCAAGTTTCAGTACAGTTCGACTTTCACCGTTTTCAAGCTGCTCGACAGTGTACGCTTCCGATAAGACAGCCAGGAAAACTCGTCCCATACCCATTGAAGTTTCCAAAACCCAAGGAATGAATTTTTCGCCTGAGTACGGGTCGGAATAATTTAAATCCGTTCCAGAAAATTTCATGTGCTGGCTAAGATCATAATCGGTACGGTCGTGAATACCCTCGACCTCGTCAAAACCGTAACTAGGAAAATTATACTCAACGTCCCACGCATCTTTGGCGTAGAAAACCAGGTTTTCATGTTGTTTCCACCTCAGATTAGCTTCCGAGATACCGAGTGAGAGATACCAGTTCCACCTTTCTTGTTTTATCTGTTCATAAGCTTCTTTGTTCTCGTTTGGCTTAACAAATAACTGCGTATCAGCCTGCTCAAACTCACGTGTTCTGAATAAGAAATTACGTGGACTAATTTCATTACGGAAGGCTTTGCCTATTTGAGCAACCCCAAAAGGTACTTTCATGCGAGTTGTATCGAAAATATTTTTGAAATTAAGATAGATTCCCTGGCAAGCTTCGCCTGGTAAGTAAACTGGTTCTGCACCGCTGCCGGTAAGATCACCTAGATTAGACTTAACTAGCAGATTGAACGACCGTACTTCAGAAAATTCTTTTTGGCCGCAACTCGGACATTTTATTTTATCCCTATTATCGTCGAACAGCTTATTAAGCACTTCTTCCGACATTTTTTCGTCGGCGCTGACGCCAAGTTTTTCAAGTTCTTTATCGACGCGTATCCGAGTATTACATTTTTTGCACTCGGCTAGCGGATCTGAGAAGCCCCCAACATGACCGCTGGCTTCCCAAACTCTGGGGTCTTTGAACATTGATGAGTCAAGCCCAACGTAATTCTCTTTCAGCTGGACATTGGCGCGCCACCAGGATTTCTTGATGTTATTAAGAAGCTCAACCCCATAAGGCCCGAAATCATAAAGGCCGGCCATGCCACCATATATTTCGGATCCTTGGTACACAAAGCCGCGACGCTTAGCTAGCGCAACAATATCGTCCATTTTTACTTCTTTCATTAACCTGATTATACAGCGTAAAAAGAATTAGATACAGCTAACAAAATTAGCTACTAAAGATTAAGCAATTTCACGTATGTTAGGAACTGCCTGAGTTTGTACTGTGTTTTGTACGGTTTGCTTTGCTGGAGATTCACCGACAAATCTAAGCTCAAATCCATAGAGCTTACTTTGTATTTCTAATGGTGGTAGGACTGCTTCTCCTCTAGCATCAATATCAATACCGGGTTCTCTAACGCCAGTACCTAAGAAATCTGGTTGCCAGTTGCCGCCAGGTAGGAATGCTACTAACGATGCTTTTTCGGCATCACCGTCTTCGGGCGTTCGTGAGGGTTTGTTTTTTGTAATCATAAAGCAGATAATAGCACTCATTACCTATTATGTCAACTATACAACTTGTTGAGAAGCTTTCATTAAAACTTTATTTAGCTCAAGTGCGAGCTTATCACCATTTACAACTTGGGATAATTTTTGAGGTTTTAGTTTAGTTGCTAATCGAACAAGTTTTAAATGATTGAGTGTAAAATTACCGTTTCTGCCGCTAATAAAACCTTTATTTTCATGAGAATAAAAGAATGCTTCACCTTTAAGCTCTTGCCCGCCAGTTTCCCACACTGTGTCAAACTGCTGGCCGTGCAGCTCTAGCCACCGGCTGTAAAACCATAGCTGGGACGACCACAAACTGCCTTCTACTTCATTAAGATAACCCATTAGCTCACTTAACAAATCGAAGTATTCGCTATCGCAACTCTCGGGCAAAGATTTTTGCATTAGTTTAAGTACGTCGTATAGCCACAATGTCTTGCCTAGATCTGCCGCTATATTTCCAAAATGCCGGATTAACTCGGTCGAAACAATAGTTTTTAATTCCCTGTTAGAAGCCAAAAAACTAATACTTACAATACTAAAAAGTTCCAGACCGCCAGCCATCTTACTTTTGGGTTTTTTGACTCCCTTTGCTATACCACTCACCCTGCCATTGTCATTTGTCAGGAAATTTATAATTCGATCTGCTTCACCGTAGTCTCGCCTTGAAAGTATTATTGCTCTGCTAGTTATACGCTGCATTAAAGCTTAAAAGGTTAAGTTTGCTTTTAAGGTCACTAAGACGAGTTTGTGGTTTGTAAAGATAGCCGCTTATCCCTAATTCTTTGAACGCATCGCTATGAAGCAGCGAGTCGTGAATATAGGTTTTTGTAAAAAGCACGAACGGCAGTTTCTCCCATTCCGGGTATGACCTAAGCTCGTACAAGAATTCAAAGCTATTATGAGTAAGGAACGAATGCTCTGAGATAATCAGCTCACACGACCACGATTCTAACGCGGCAATCGCTTGATGCCCATTACTCACAATAAGTATGTCGTGCTTTGGTAAATAATCTACTACAGCCTTGGCAATTACTGCATCGGGTTCAATTAAAAGTATTTTCTTCATACTATGCTCAGTTGTGTGCTTGGGGTTAACAAGATTTTAAATCCAGCGCCTTTAGAGTTTTTGGTGGGTTTAATACTAGCGTTCATACTGGCAAGCAGCTGCTGGACCACATAAATACCCGAAGCGAAATCGGAACCGACTATCAGATTAGTTAAATTTCCATTAGTTTTACTTATTTTCGAAAAAACTTCCTTAATGAGCGACTCGGCATTAGTTGTCGTGACAATGCTTAATGTGGGCATCTGCTTTTCTACAGCTATCTGGTAGTTTAAAAATCGTTCTTTGCTATGCCCTGAACTGATTTCAATAAGCGTGCGTGAAAGCGAGGAAATAACGTGGCATAGAACCGTCGGGTGAACCATTGCTAGCTGGTGATTTTTTTGGGGCTCTGAGAGTAGTAAAAATTTTCGGCTATGAGCTAGTGGCTTTAAGCGCTGGATGGCTTCATATAATACCGCCGAAGGCGCCATGGGGCTCAAATGCAGGTCGAGCTGGCCGTATGAATGCTTGATGCCGAGCAGTAAACTATCAATCTCTGACAGTAAACTGCGAGCAGTCATTTCGATTTCGCCGTAAGAATTGATGTTTTTCGTAAAAGAAGCGAGCTCTGCTGTGTAAGCAATTTTTAATAACGGCGCTCTAAGATCTTCAGCAATAGCAGCTAAAATTTTATTATCTATATCTGATAATCCAATGTTTTTATCCAACTACGTAAACCCCTGCTTGTACCCTACTAATCTAACTTAAGTATATGCCAGGCTTTAGTAATCAGACAAGCCGATATTCTATGGTTGGAAGCTAAGCGAAGGCAAAATTATTTCTAAAAGATCTTTTCTATAATCATTGCTTTCAGTCCAAATTTTTATAGTCTTGTCCCTCAGCGGCAACATAAACACTACGCCAACCTTGCCCCTCACGAACTCTCCTTCAAACCTTGTGCCAACTGCAGATGGAACTTTTGCTGGAGTAAAGACGGAGGCAATCAGTCCGGCGTTCTTAATCTGTGAATCGAATTCTTTTACAGATTTTTCGTACGAAGAGTTTAATACTTCGAGCCTTAGGCCATACGAGAATTCTCTATCTTGGCCAGAGCCAGGTACTACTGAAGGATGTAGAGTAAGATCTAATGGATTGGATTGATCGGGTTTCGCAGTAACTGCACTCCAAGTTTTAGGATAATCGAAACTTATAGCACCGTAAGTATCAGGGCCACGGAAGTTTACTGTTGGAAGTTTTTCTTTTTCCACAAATTCATTGTCTTTAAGTGTGGAGGTTTCTTGTTTTGCTAATTCTACTGCAGTGTTAATTTTAGGCTGAACGTTATTCTTGTAATCTTGCATGCCCATAAATGCCCAAACCCCGAAAATAGAAGCGCCTATAAATAGCAGTCCGAAGAGTATAGATACAAGTACCGGAATGCTTATCCCACCGCTTCTGAAACGCTTATGCATATCTGTAATATTACTTAGTTTTTTATTTTTGTGCAAGCGGCTTATAGACATAAAGGAACATGCCCTTTTTACTTTTTACCGGCTTTTTAACAGGAATCTTAAAAGCGAAACTTACTAATTTTACAGATTGAGTTATATCTTGAGTAACTTTATTATCCAGCTTTTGCATAAACCTGGTATGCAGGAATACGTATATTCCATCTGCTTCAGGCAAATGCTGAAACCAAAAATTATTCCACCGCACATCAATATACCGACGATAACGCCAGTGCCTGAGCTTTGAATATACTACAAGTAGTAGATTCAGTTCTATACCTATGGAATATATACCTCTTTCCGCAGCAGCACGAAGTAATCGCCCATCCCCGCTACCAAGTTCTAGCAGTGTCTGGCCGGCTTTTAAATCCAGTAAATCCAAAGCTACTTTAGTTTGGCCTTTTAGTGTCGGCAAGTATGGTGCTCCGAAAAATACCACTATTCCGAAAATAAGAATTATCGCTATGCTAATAAGCCACAGAATATCCACTTGCTTAGTTCTGACTAACCTTTTTAATTTCTAGCTCGGCTTTGGCAAGCCTGGTTTTAAGCTTATCGATTATTAACTGACCCTGCTTGTATTTTTGAAGTGATAGCTCAATATCTACTTCATCACTTTCGAACCAAGCGATAATATCATCTAATTCCCGCTGAAGTTCGGTATATGATTTTTCGGCTTTCATCATTTTATTGTACCTTAGCTTCTATAACACCATCACTAAAACTGACACTAATAGCAGTATTCTTTTTTAAGTTTATAGACTTAGAAACTATACGACCCTGTGACCTAACAATCGCATAACCCCTTTTTAAAACTATTTCTGGGTTTAAAGAATTAAGTAGTTTTTGTTTGTATGTCACTTCGTTGGTCAGCTGAGTGAAAAAATGCTGCAAAGTGTCATACAAATGTGACTCCCGTACTTCCAAATAATTCTGAGTTGCTTCAAGCGACGTATGAAGGCCATCATTTAGCCATTTCTGTTTATCCTTGATCATTCTTACCTCGTCATCCCTGTTTGGAACTAAAATTTCTGCAGCATTACTAGGTGTACTTGCTCTTAAATCGGCAACTAGCTCGCTCAAACTAAAATCGCGTTCGTGACCTATTGCCACGACAGTGGGTATGCGGCTAGCCGCAACTGCTCTTACGACTCTTTCATCATCAAAAGCCGCCAGATCGTCTGCGCCTCCGCCGCCGCGCGTTAGAACTAATACATCTGCCAGCTCGTCATGACCGTTCACCATTTGAAGTGCTGTGACGATTTGCTCCGGCGCATTTATTCCTTGAACCAAAACAGAATATACATCGATGTTGACAAGTGGCCACCGGGCTTTGATAATTTTCAAAAAATCGCTATAAGCAGCCGACTCATCAGAAGTGACCAGCGCAATACGTTTAGGGATAGTAGGAACTGTGCGTTTTCGGTCGATGTCGAAGAGCCCTTCCTTTTCAAGTTTTAATTTCAGAAGGTCTGAGGCCTTTTTGATTGAGCCCTCACCGACCGGAATTATTGATTGAAGATTTGCCGTGAAACCGAATTGAGGATGCAGCCGAGGAGCCACCACAACCTGAACTAACATGCCCTCAGTTAATGGACCAGGCAGCATGTAAATGGTTCCAAAACAGTGCAACTTTGAATACTCATCGGCTATGTCAAAATAAACCCACTTGTTCTTACTGATTCTGAAATTTATAAGCTCGCCTACGACTGTCAATCTGGGATAGACAGTTTCGAGAGTGTTGTTAAGTAGTGCAACGGCATCGGAGACACCTAATTGAACTTCATCTATTGACTGCACTACTGCTGATCCTGAATTAAATCTTCCTGAGTTTGTTCAAATGTCTCTTTTTGTTCGGAATTAAGATTTTTGTGGTAGAAATAATATCCAATGGGTAAACCAATAACCATAGTTATGACGCGGTAAACTACCGTTGCTGATAGCGCCAGTGCTTTGTCGACGCCAGTTGCTGTCATGACAGCAGTCATTAAGCCTTCATATATACCAACGCCGCCTGGTAGAACTGCGACTAAACCAGCAAAATTAGCGACTGCATAAGCCAGTATCAAACCCCCCGGATTTATGAATGAGCCGAATGCAACGTACGCGGAATAGATGGTTGCAACCTCGGTGATATTTAGTAGAAGCGCCCAAATAAATGGCTTTTTAAGTTGTCTCCAGTCACGGCTTAAGGCTTCGTAGTCTCGATGCAGATCTTCCATAGTCGATTCGACTCGTGCGATATTTATCGTATCGGCTTTGCTCCTGCGAAATTTTCCTATGATTGCATTAAGTGCTTTAGGTAACCAGCGGGTAAAAGATTTTATGCGTCTTTCACTACTGATGATGTAAACACCTACCAGCACCCCAAAAACGGTCATCAGCACTATGCTCGTGCTAATAAGTATAGTTATAGGGCTGGTGTGCCTCCTGAGCGCCAGCACGAACACGCCAAAAACGAGTAGAATCAAAAAAGAAACAAACGTCAGAGCAAAGCGCATAATCTGCGCCAGAGTACTTTGGGCTGTACTTATGCCTTCTTTTTTTAAGCGCAAACTAAGGTAGCTGAAACCACTGACTCCCCCGCTCGGGAAAACGTGATTTACAAAATTCAACTCTAAGGCTACTTCATACATCTTGCGAAGGCTTAGGTGCTCACCGCGTGATTTGAAGAAATCCTTGTATAGCCGTGCGATGCAGTAGTAGCCAAAAGCCTGGAGCGGTAACATCAAAAATAAGGCTGCACTATTGAGTTGACCTAAGTTCCCAAATGCATCTGCAATAGCATGTCGAGATATGTATATCAAAACTGCTAGCGCCACAAATGTGAATATATTTACGGCAGTCTTAATACTTCTTCTACTTTGCTTATTCATTCAAGTTTTATTATACCTTTATTAAGCTATAATTGCAGATGATGAATAAGCATATTGCCATAGTTGGCAGGCTCCCAATATTATCGACTGCCGAATTAGAAGCAGTTTTTGGAGGAAGTAAAATCCAACCATTCTCAAATGAGTCTGTAATTATTGACGATGATGTCACGCCAGAACTTTACGCACGATTAGGTGGAACTACGAAGCTTGCAAAACTCCTGACAGAGCTACCAAATGATTGGCTTTCGATAGAAAAATACCTTATGAATAAGCTGCCAGAACACGTCGCATATATCGAAGGAAAGCTCACAATCGGAGTCAGCGTTTACAGTATGTCCGTATCAGTTAAAACGTTGCACCGCTCACTGCTTAGTTTCAAAAAACTTTTGAAATCTTCTGGTCATTCTGTCAGAGTCTTGCTAAATAAAACTCAAGAGCTCTCGACTGCCGAGGTCTACCATAACAAACTCACTTCCGAAAACTCCTGGGAGCTGTTGGTTATCAGTAACGGAAGTAAAACCTACTTGGCTCAGACTCTCTATGTTCAGAATATCGATAACTATGTAAAACGAGACCGTAACCGGCCTATGCGTGATGCCCGCGTGGGCATGTTGCCTCCCAAACTTGCGCAAACAATTGTGAATATGGTTAAACCGTCTGAAGGCCAGACAGTACTTGATCCGTTTTGCGGTACGGGCGTAGTTCTGCAAGAAGCCCTGCTTATGGGCTATAGGGCTTACGGCACAGATTTGGAACCGCGTATGATTGAATACACTAAGAAAAATTTGGAGTGGCTAAAAACTTTACACCAAGATGAGCTACCACCCTATAAATTAGAAGTTGGAGACGCAACAAATCATAGATGGGATTCTGCCCCAGATGCAATAGCTGGCGAAACTTATCTTGGCCCACCATTGACGCGGTTAATAGGCGATACTGAACTTAATAAAATGATTTATTCGGTCAATAAAATTCACGAGCAGTTTTTGGTAAATATTGGAGCACAAATTAATCCTGGAACGCGTTTTTGCTTAGCAGTACCGGCTTGGCGGACTAGTGTTGGCTATAAACACCTTCCTCTACTTGATAAATTAGGGGTGATGGGCTATAATTGGGTGAAATTTGAGCACGTTAACGAGCGAAAAATAATTTATGACCGCGAAGGTCAGTTTGTCGCCCGTCAGCTCATCGTTATTACTAAAGTGTGAGAGAGGACAATTATGTCAAAAGTTAAAGCAGGTGGAACAAGCAAAAATATTCATGATAGTCCTGGCCAGCGGCTTGGTCTAAAACGTAGTGGCGGCCAAACTGTCCGTGCTGGTGAAGTGCTAGTTCGACAAACCGGTGCTAGTAAAATCGCTGGCAAAGGTACTTACCTTTCACGTAATTTCACTGTTCACGCAGCCAGAGACGGCGTAGTAAATTTTGTAGCACGCCGCAAAAAGAATTTCGCAGGCAAATCAGTTCGCCGCACCGAAGTCGAAGTTAATTAGACTTTCTTATCGATAGCCATCTATTAAGGTTGTCGAACATCTAAACCAGCTAGTATTGAAGCGGCCGCTTTACGTGCGGTTTCAGGGATTTCTCGAGGTGCACTAACTATATCGAGACTTGATACTGGAGGAACATCGCCGAGAAGTTCTTTTGCGATCTGTGCAGCAGTCCTTGGTGCTGGCACTTGTTCGACTATTCCTGCTCTTCTTCTGCTTTCTTCAAGTTGAGAATTATTATATGACTTTATGGTCCGAGCTATCTGCTCATCGACTGAAGGAGGGCCTTGGGGTATAAATTCACTTATTGGTTTCCTGACCTCAAATCTTTGGTAGGAGTCTTTGCAATATTATTTCGGTTTAACCATATTTCAGGAGCGAAATACTTTTCACTGGCAAGAAGATCAAACCCGAATTGCGCCGCCCTTTTGACTTCTTCGTCGGTCGGCGGTGCCATTACATCTATATATTTAGGAGTGCGATTCGGGCCACTTAAACCGATGCGACCTAGATTAGCGCCTTCAGGAGAAAAGCCAACTTCTGAACTCAGGCCGGTAGTAGGATTTATGTCGGTGGCAGGCAATGGTTTTTGTTTTTCTGTCATAACTAATTAACATTAGCACAAATAAACTAAAATGTCAATTTCGCGAAGTCTTTTTAGGGCTTAAACGCCGAGGTGCTGCTTGATTTTTTCGACTACGTCGGCAATTACGACTTGAGATTTTACAAGATAATCATCAACGCCAAGGCTCATTGCCTTCTCTCGGTCGGCATCTTGGCTCAAGGCGGTAAGCATAATTACTCTTGTGTTAGCTGTTTCTGGAGTATTACGTAAAATGTCTAATACGTCGAAGCCGCTAACTTTTGGCATCATAACATCGAGCAAGATCAGATCTGGGTCATATTCTAAGGCTGCTGCTAGAGCATCCTCACCATTAGGCACGCGCTTTACAGTAAAGCCTTCTGCTTCTAAACGGGTAGTATATACACTTGCTAGACTGTCATCGTCTTCTACTAATAAGATTTTCTTGGGTTTTGATTGTGGTTCCATATACTACTAATGTTAACACAGTGTATAAGGAGGGGCTAGCCGCATTCTGCGGCCCCGAAACTTCTATACTGAGAACCCAGTTCAGAATCTAAAAGATTTCCCTGCAAAACGCCCTCAGCACTTTTCACCCTCCGCTCATATTTGAAATAGATTCAAAAATTTCACCCCTCCCCCTAAAGCCGACGCTATAAGCATCGGTTCGTTATGTTCATTCTGATATAAGTAGCCGATCTGCAGGCAGACTATTTAATTAGAGCTTCTACGTATCCAAGAAACAATGGGTGAGGCACGTTTGGGCGCGACTTTAGTTCTGGATGAAACTGACTTGCCAAAAAGAAAGGATGGTCAACACCTTCAATAATCTCTACTAATCCGGTCTTAGGGTTTGTACCTGTAGCTCTAATTCCCCAACTCTCATACGAGCCTACATAACTGTTATTTGCTTCATAACGGTGACGGTGGCGTTCAACTATTTTATTAGATTTATAGCATTTTTCAGCCAAAGAGCCTTTGGATATCTTGCAGTCATAATTGCCTAACCTCATAGTGCCGCCGGTGCCCTCTTTGCCTTTCTGATGCTCCATCGTATCGATTACTGGATCTGGAGTACGTGGATTCAACTCTGTACTGCTAGCTTTGGCAAGCCCTGCGCGGCGGGCGGCTGCTATAACGGCCATTTGCATGCCTAGGCAAAGCCCAAGGTAAGGCAAATTATTGTCTAGAGCATACGTTGCAGCCTTTATTTTGCCTTCAAGCGCACGCTGGCCAAAACCGCCTGGCACTACAATCCCGTCAAGTCCATTAAGTATCTCTGATAAATTGGCCTTTTTGGATTCGAGGTTTTCGGCATCTATCCAAACTATCTCGATTTGTTTTTTATTAGCCCATGCTGCGGCTTTAAGTGCTTCAAAAACCGACATATAAGTGTCCTGGTTGTGCATATATTTGGCGACTATACCTACGCGTATCTTTGGTAAAGAAAAATCTACAGCGGTCGCTACCATTTTTTTCCACTCTTCAAGGGAAGGTGCTTTGGTAGAGAATCCTAGTTTTGATTCTATAACCGTGCCAATCCCCTGATTTTCGAGCGAAAGCGGTACTTCATAAATTGATTTGGCGTTAGGTAAAAGCGCTATAGCCTCTTTGTCGACGCCAGCAAATAAGCTTAGTTTATCGACAATTCCTCTGCCTGGCATGGCTTCGCTTCTAGCTACCAAAATATCAGGTACTATACCAACGCTACGCAAGTCTTTAACGGCATTTTGAGCCGGCTTACTCTTATGTTCGCCACTAGCGCCCAAAAATGGGATATAAACAACATGGACAAACAAACAGTTTTCGCGGCCCCTTTTCTGAGCCAGTTCTCGGATGGATTCTATAAAAGCTTGGCCTTCGATATCGCCAACTGTGCCCCCAACTTCTACAATGTGTACGTTGAAACCTCGCCCTGCAGCTTCAATTGCGGACTGCATAGCCTTGGTTACATGTGGCACAATCTGTACCGTCTTGCCGAGGTACTTTCCTGCACGTTCGTCATCAATTACTTGGCGTAGTATTCGGCCGCTCATCGTTGAACTTGACTGGGTAAGTTCGATGTCTAAGAATCTTTCGTAGTGTCCTAGATCGAGGTCAGTTTCAGCGCCGTCCATTGTCACAAAGCATTCGCCATGTTCGGCTGGGTTTAGAGTTCCAGCGTCTACGTTGAGGTATGGATCACATTTTTGGATATTGACGGTAAGGCCACGGGCTTTAAGTATATTTCCGATTGAAGCGGCTGTAATACCCTTCCCGACTCCGGAAAGCACGCCACCTGTTACAAAAATATACTTAGTCGGTTTTGTCGCCAAACCAAACAACTCCTCTCCCACAATTTAATTACAAGTATAAAGTAGAACTCGGAAAGTATAAAGTCTTGTTCTTGATTTTATATGATCGTCTGCGAATGAGGCGATAGTTGAGCTTTATTTGGGGAGCTTAGCTACCCTTTAACTTAACTATTGCGGCGTCGAGTTGTGGATCAATATTGTTTTTTATATCGTCGACGGTGCGCTTTACTTCTTGATCTGGGCTTATTCCTTCTTTATCAATATTTTTATCATTTGGGGTGTACCAGCGTGCAACTGTTACCTTAAGAGTACCACCACTATTTAGTGGGATGACCTGCTGGACACTACCTTTACCGTAGGACTTTACGCCGATAAGTGTCGCTTTATTATTGTCCCTAAGCGCTCCGGCAGTAATTTCACTGGCGCTGGCACTACCTTCATCTATTAGAACAACTGTCTGGTAATTTTTAAACTTTTGGTTGCCCGAAGCATAAAGCGTGTTTATTACTTTGTCGCCCTGTTTTTCCCGAAGCACTATACTGCCCTTGTCGAGCCACATGCTTGATAATTCTACAGCGGAGTTAAGCGCCCCGCCTGGGTTACCACGCATGTCTAAAACAACTTTGTTAATGCCAGCTTTACTAAACTCGTCAGCAGCCTGTTCGGTCAGGCTGGCAGTATCATCCCAGAATCTAGCGACTTTAATTATGCCGACTCCATCTTTGACTTCCCACTTAACGCTAGGAATATTGATCTGAGCACGAGTGATATCTAGATTCAAAACTTCTGACTCATTACGAACAATACCTAACTTTACAGTGGTACCTGTCTCGCCCCGGATTTTATCGACAGCTTGACTAACAGTCAAGCCGACAGTGCTTTCGTCGTTGACGGTAATTATAACGTCTTTAGTCATAACTCCAGCTTTTGCAGCCGGAAAATCAGCAATTGGAGAAATCACTATAAGTTTTTCGCCATCTTTACCCAACTCAGCACCTATTCCACTAAATGTACCTGATAGCTGCTCGTTAAATTCTTCACTAGCCTCAACATTGAAGTACTCGGTGTAAGGGTCGCCTGTCGATTGGGCTAAACCACTTTTCATGCCGTCAATTAACTTATTAATATCTACTTCACCGTCGTAGTTTTCTTGGAGTGTTTTATAAAGTTCTTCTACGCTTGTGAAATCTATCTCAGACGGCAGTCTTGATATACTTATATTTCCCTGATTGCCAAATGTTATTCGGCCACTGCCTAAGCCGTATCCAGTGAAAAATAACCCAGAAGCAAACACCAGCGGCAATAATAAACTTGCGAATTTAAATTTGCGTTTCGCCGGTTTTTGAGGCGCTTCAATAGTCTCTTTTTTTTGTTCCATTTCAATCATACTTACGTTTATTGTATCAGAGCTAAGTAGTTTAAGGGAGAGCTCAGTTATCGCCTCATTCGCGCTGCTCAAGTAAATAGCTTAGCGAGAGCAGAGCTCTCCCTAAGCTAAGGAAATCTAATATACTTATCAAACATGTTTACGGAGACGGTGGCTTCAGAATATCTCCCGCTTAACTGGGCATTATACTGACTAATTCGCATAGTGCCGTTTCCATAAACTGCATCCACAAAAACTACATGACCGTATGCTCCACGCGTAGACACTCCCACGTCGCCTGGTTGCGGATTATCATGCTGCCATGATGCTGGAGCGACATTAACCCAGTTTTTAGCATTACCATAGCCGTATGGAGCTTTGCGGCCAGATCGTTCCACGGCCCACGCTGCATAGCTCACGCACTGCCTTGTGCAATATCGCCATCTATCTGGTCCCTCGCCTGGGCCACACCCACCTGGAGTCATGCTGAATGCCCAATCGTTGTAAGGATATCCACCATTATCGCCACTACCGGATTCTAAGCGGATTTGAGCAAACAAAGCCTGGTTGACAGCGCCCTGCTGAGCTCTAAGATTACTAACTAAATCTTGATATCGCGCTTGATCTCCCTGAGTTTGCTCTAGTAGCTGCTGTTGTTCAGACTGTTTACTGGCCATGAGATTTCTCTGATCTTCTTGCTGCTTCTTAAGTTCAACCTGTTGTTGCTTTTGAGATTCTATTTGGTTTTTCAGCGCATTCATAAGTACGGCTGAATCTTTGACAGCATCCTGCAATCTATCAAGGTACTCCTGATTACTAACAAAATCAGAGAAATTCTCGCTGGTTATTAATAGCTCCATTGAAGATGCGCCGTTAACCTGGTAAAGCGCCTTTAGTGACGCCTTGAGCATCTCTTTTTGCTTTTCAAGTTCTGCTTCTGTAGCAATTAACTGACTTGCTAGCTCAGCGATTTTAACATCTGTAAGCTGTATTTGATCGTTTGCATTCTTAATCTCGACTGACAAGGCTTCGATTTTTACCTGTATAGTTTGTGCCTGAGATTGCAACTGGCTTACTTTAGCGTTATTGGAATTTATTTCTTGCTGTAGTGCCGTTGCTCGACGACGTAGCTCGGCCGAAGTAGCTGCGGATACCTGCTGGACAGTTGCTAATATTATGTAGCTAAAAAAGATTAACGCTGCTAGTGTAATAATTTTTACAGACTTTGCTGTAAATTTTTGTTCCATTTTTAAAGTCACGATGGGTAGCTTAACACACGGCTCAGTAAGCTTGTCTAATACTTTATTCTATTTACTTCGCTAGCCGCAGTAGCCAGAAGTTTGTCCTGAAGGAGTTACCATGTGAGGATACCAAGTTTGCCAACCTCCGCCGTGATCTACTACTACAACAAACCCAAGTCCACTTGAACAGCCGCGGAATACTATCTGCCCGTCTGCGGCCGCGAGGACTTTACTATAATACGGCGCTGCCATATCTAACCCACTATGGAATACCGAGTAGCTTGAGCCTGCAGGATAACAACCGGTGTACTCCTGGCATGGAACGTAACCATAAGGTGTACTTACATAAGAATATGCCGGTACAGGCCACAAATATCCATTTATTAAATTCGTACCGCCATTACTAGGATTAACGGTTTCCCCGCCCCGCTTCACCATAAAGTGCATGTGCGCACCTGTGGAGTAGCCCGTGCTACCGACAGCACCAATTTGTTGACCTCTGCTGACTGGCCCTTGTGATACGAATTTACCGGCTGAAAGTAGCTTAGTTAGTTGAGCTTCGGCGTTACTAAGTTCTTTACGCTGCTGCTGTAACATTGCTTGATAACGAGCTTCCTCACCCCTGGTTTGAGATAATAAGGACTGCTGCTCTGCGTGCTTAGAATTAAGAACATTTCGTTGTTCTTCCTGCTGACGTTTTAAATCTTCCTGTTGTTGTTTTTCTTCCTGGATTTGCTGTTTAAGTTGAACTACTTCTAATGCTGATTCTTTGACAGAGTTCTGCAAGCGATCCAAATATTCCTGGTTACTAATAAAATCCGAGAAACTTTCACTAGCAATCAATAGCTCTACGGAAGATGCACCGCGTTTTTCATAAAGCGCCCGTAAAGAAGCTTTAAGCAGGCCCTTTTGACGCTCTAGTTCAGCTTCTGTTTTCTGCAGCTGAAGCGTTAACTCTTCCAACTTCACAGTAGTTAGCTGAATTTCACGATTGGCGTTGGCAATCTCTACGGCCAAACCGTCTATTTTACCCTGTAAACTGTCAGCCTGTGCCCTTAAATCTTTAAGTGTGGATTTATTATTACTAATTTCATTTTGAAGTTCGGTTGATCTTTGGCGAAGTTCAGCAATTGTCGCAGCTTTTGCAGTAGATACAATAATATTTTGCACCGCGTAACCAAGTAGCACTGTGATTGCGAGTGCCACTGCTAAGATGTTTTTTGTACTGATTTTTTGTTTTGTCTTCACGACTATACTATTGTATCACAGCTGCGCAAGTGCGACTATATTTTAATTGAGCGCAACGAACGAGCCGCATGGTGAGCTTTAGTGAGTGGAAAATTGCAGTTAAAACTTAATTTGATCGAACTTGGGAGAGCATACCTCCCCCAAAACTATTAAATGAGCGAAGTGAACCCGCGCCCAGTGCGGGCGTTTTTTGATAACTGCGCTGCAGTTTCAAAAAAGCGGGGGTGGAGCATGAAGTCCGAATTTACTTCTCGGAAGATTGCGGAGGGGCAAGCCCCTGCTGTCTAACAAGTGAGCAGAGCTCTCCCTTATTGATTACCAATTTTTTAACTTCAAATGACGCATCATCGCCAGACTACTAGAAAATACGCCTATTAATATACCAAGTACTATAGATCCAACTAACATGCCGAGCATAATATCGTTTGCCGTAAAGTAAAGATATGTTTTTGTAAATTCTGGCTGTTCAGATACTTTCCCCCCAAGTGACATTACCATTGTGTACACAGCACTGTTAGCGAGAATACCGGAAATTACCCCGTATAAAGCCGCTTCTACTAAAAAAGGCCCACGGATATAGTTAGGAGTTGCTCCAATTAATTTCATAATTCTTATTTCTTCTTGACGAGTAAAGATTGCCATACGAATCGTATTAAAAATAATCATAATAGCTATTGCGGACAGAACACTTGCAGAAACTACGCTGCCAAGCGTAATAAACTTCTGAGCAGCAG
>JALYRK010000036.1 GCA_030855355.1 bacterium | reverse complement strand
TCTAAAAGTAATCACGGTGAGTCAGTATCGTCCAGGACCAGAAAAAATGATGGATGAAATAATGGGCGGTGGGGTGGAGAATGAAGATAAGAGTTTTCAAGAGGCTGCTATCCGTGAAATGAAAGAAGAATCTGGCTACGCTCCTGGAAATGTAATCGATCTTGGAACTGTTTACAAAGACGCATATAATAATGCTACTTGGCATTATTATATGGCTACTGACTGTGTAAAAACTGCTGAAGGTCAAAAGTTAGAAGAATCAGAATTTGCTGATGTTAAATTAATCTCCGTAGAAGAGCTTATAAAAAATGCACGAAATGCTAAGATGACAGATGTAGAAGCTGTATTTTTAGCGTATGATGAACTTATGAAGTTAAAGGAGAGCCTTGATGACAAAAGTTAGAAAAGCAGTTATAGCAGCTGCAGGAATGGGCACCAGGTTTTTGCCTCAAACTAAAGCTATGCCTAAAGAGATGCTGCCAATTATCGATAAGCCCGTCATACAGCTTGTCGTAGAAGGGTTAGTTAAAGCTGGCGTTGAAGATATTATTATTGTTACTGGTCCGACAAAGAGAGCTATTGAGGATCATTTTGACAGAAGTTTAGAATTTGAAACTGAACTTCGTGCTAAGGGAAAAGATAAGACAGCAGAAAGACTTAAATCGATTGCGGAACTAGCAAATTTTATCTATATCAGGCAAAAAGGCGAGCCAAAGGGCAACGCTCGACCAGTTTTGAACGCCGCTCATATGTTGGGCAATGAGCCTTTTTTCTTTTTCTTTGCTGATGATTTTTTCAGCGGAGAAGTGTCTTGTGCTGAGCAACTGCTGGAAGTCTATGAAAAGACAGGTAAATCTGTCGTTGCGCTCCGCGAAGTTCCAAGTACTGAAATATCTAGTTATGGCGTAGCAGACATATCGTCAGAGCCTGAAAATGGAGTGGTCAGAATATCGAGTTTAGTTGAAAAGCCTTCAGCTGATCAGGCGCCATCAAATTTAGCTATCGGAGCTGGCTATTTACTTACACCAGAGGTAATACCAATTTTAGAGAAAGAAAAAGTTGGCCCTGACGGTGAAGTTAGGATTTCTGACGCGGTTTCTGAACTAGCTGGCATGAGTGAGGTTTACGGGAAAGTTATTGAAGGCGACTACCACGATACTGGCTCGCCTGAAATGTATATCCAAACAATAGTAGATATGGCATTGAAAGACGGTAAATTGGGGCCAGTACTGAGAGATTTCCTCGACAAGCGCCTGTAAAATTGATTACAGCTAGGTAAAAATAAACTGTTATACTAATACTATGGAAGCATTTGAAATATTAATAATTATATTATCAGTCACGCTATCAGTATTTTTAGTAGTAGCAATTATTGCTATTGTTTTAGCAATACAGCTGCTTAAAAAAGCCAAGCATGCTAGCGAAAGCGCTGCAAATGTGGCAGCCAACATTACACAGTTAACTGGTTCGGTTAGCCGACTTGCTAGCGCCCCAATATTGCTGGCTATTCTAGACAGAGGATTTAAAAAATTTACACGAAAGCGTAAGTAGGAGGAATTTATGAGTCAAAAAAACGATAATAAAGGAAAAGTAGCAGTAGGTGCATTTTTAGGTGTAGTTAGCGGATTAGTAGCAGGACTACTTTTTGCACCGAAAAGCGGCAAAGAAACTCGTGAAGATATCAAGACAGCAGCCGGCAAGGTAGTTGATAAAGTACAAAAAGAGGCCGATGATTTACTCGACCAAGCCAAAAAAGTCGAAGGCAGCCTTGAAGATAAAGCAAAAGTAGAGCTAACAAAGCTTAAGGTAGCCGCCACCGATGCTCGTGACAGAGTAAAAACTGTTGCTAATAGCACTGCAGCCAAAAAAGACGATGCCAGCTTGCAAGCCGCTCTTGACGATGCGTCAAGCGCATTCGCGAATCTCAAGACATTTCTTAAAAATGTCCGCAAATAAAGACAAGATTGTCCCGCTTAAAAAGCGAACCGAAAAGCAATACGCTGAGCTAGGCAAAGCCGTCTCAACAGTTTTTGAGTCTGGCGCAATTAGTAAAAAAGCGTTGTATAAAGCTAGCCTTTTAAGAGGATTATTCAGTGGCATCGGCGGAGTTATTGGCGCTACAGCGGGTATTGCGCTATTTTTGTGGTTACTGAGTCTATTTGATCAAGTGCCCCTTATTGGTACTTTGCTGACAAAACTACAGGAAACTATTAATAGTACGACTAAGTAGTTAAACTACCTAAAGTTGAACTCTTGAAGCGACGTATTACTGTATAATATTTGGTAATGGCTAAGGGTAAAAACACAGTTGCCGATCTGTCGTCGGCTGATTATGTACATCTTCATAATCACACACACTACAGTTTGTTAGATGGTTTGCAAAAAATCGGCCCTATGATGGATCATGTTAAAGAGCTAGGCATGGAGTCGGTCGCAATTACAGATCACGGTACTCTGTCAGGTTTAATAGAATTTTATAAAGAAGGTGCTGAACGTGGCGTAAAGCCAATATTAGGTATGGAAGGTTATGTAGCCGCACGAACTCATCGCGACAAAGAACCCGTCAAAGATAAACAGAATTATCATATTACATTACTCGCTATGAATAATGATGGTTATCAGAACTTACTGCAACTATCAACCATAGCAAACTTAGATGGTTTTTATTATAAACCTCGTATCGATCACAGTCTGCTGGAAAAATACAGTGAAGGTTTAATAATACTTTCTGGATGTATTGGAGGAGAAATAGGAGATTTACTTCGTCAAAACCAGTACAACATGGCGTTAGAAAAAGCAGAATGGTATAAAAAAACATTCCCAGGTAGATACTATATAGAGCTTCAGGACCATGGTCACCCCGATCATCCATCCCGTTGGGATGAGCAGACTGCTGTCAACGAACAACTCTTGAAACTGGCTTCAGAACTCGAGCTACCTTGCGTAGTTACTTGCGATGCTCACTACCTAATGCATGAAGATCAAGAAGCTCACGAAATTCTACTATGTGTTCAAACTGGTTCGTATCTTAGCGACGATAATCGAATGAGTTTGAAAAACTTTGAACTTCATCTGACAGATCCTAAAGAAATAATAAAGAGATGGAGTAAAACATACCCAGAAGCTATAAGTAATACTCGTAAAATAGCTGAGTCTTGTGATGTTAAAATTGAGCTAGGAAAAATACTAATTCCAAAGTTTCCAGTCCCAAAAGGGGAAAATGAAAAAACTTATTTGGAAAAATTAGTATATCAAGGGTTGGCGTGGCGCTACAAAGATACACCCAAAAATAAAATTGCTGATTTAAGTAATACTAAAACAGTAGAAAAACTGCCACCAGAAGTATTGGAACGAACCAAGTATGAACTTTCTGTAGTTGATCAAATGGGGTTCAATGGTTATTTTCTTATAATCTCTGACTTTATTAACTGGGGTAAAGACCGCGGAATTGTTTTTGGGCCAGGCCGTGGCAGCGCTGCTGGCTCAATCATTGCTTATGCACTGAATATAACTACAATTGATCCGCTGAAGTACGATTTACTTTTCGAAAGATTCTTAAACCCCGATCGTATAAGCATGCCCGATATTGATATTGATATTCAAGATACTCGCCGCGACGAAGTAATACAGTATTGTGTCGAAAAGTATGGCGCTGAGCGTGTTGCTAACATAGTCACTTTTGGCAAGATGGCTGCTCGTAATGCAGTTCGTGATGTTGCAAGGGTACTACAAGTTCCATACATAGAAGCAGACCGCATGGCCAAGATGATTCCTCCGCCAGTTCAAGGCCGTCATATACCGCTAGAAATATCACTGGAGCAAAACCCTGAACTTAAAGCCGAATACTTATCTAGTGAGGTCAGTAAACGGGTGTTCGATCTAGCAGTAAGAGTTGAAGGCACAATTAGAAGCCACGGTGTTCATGCTGCGGGCGTAGTTATTGCTCCCGACGATATAGTTAAATTTGCACCCTTAGAAATGGCACAAAAAGGCGTAGTAACTACTCAATATTCCATGGGGCCAATAGAAGATCTAGGCCTGCTTAAAATGGACTTTTTAGGCTTATCTAATTTAACAATTATTAAAAACACACTTCGTATAGTAAAGCGAGTCGAGAATATCGATATAGACATAAACACTTTACCGCTCGACGATAAAAAAACTTATGAGCTGCTTCAGCGCGGCGACACAACAGGTGTTTTTCAGTTCGAATCTTCTGGAATGAAAAGGTACCTCAAGGACCTTAAACCTACAGAGTTCGACGATATAGTAGCCATGGGTGCATTGTATCGCCCAGGTCCACTAAGCGCCGGCCTGACGGATATGTTTATAAAGCGTAAGAACGGCCAACAAAAAGTCACATATGATCACCCGAGCATGAAATCGGCCCTTGAGAATACTTACGGAGTTTTAGTGTACCAAGAGCAGTTCATGCAAATCAGCCGTGATGTTTGCGGCTTTACTGGTGGCGAAGCGGATACATTGCGTAAAGCCATTGGTAAGAAAAAGCGCGATGTCATGGCAAAAATGGAAACAAGGTTCATAGAAGGCGCTATCGAACATTCCGGCATATCCCGTGAAAAAATCGAAGAATTCTGGAAAAAACTGTTAGGCTTTGCCGATTATTGTTTCAATAAGTCGCACTCAGCTTGCTATGGCATGATTTCATACTGGACTGCTTATTTAAAAGCTCATTATCCAGCTGCATTCATGGCCGCCTTAATGACCAGTGACGCAGACGACACAGATCGATTAAGCATCGAAATGAGTGAGTGCGCTCACCAGGGCATTCCTGTGCTGCCCCCGGATGTTAATCAGTCATTTGTAGAGTTTGCTATTGTGCCAGGCGAAAACGCTATTCGTTTTGGCATGGCTGCTATTAAGAACGTGGGTACCGGCGCCGTTGAAGAAATTATAAGAGCCCGTGAAAAAGCTGGAGGCTTTAAGACTCTCGAAGACTTCTTCAGTCACGTTAACGGTCGGGTAGTTAACAGAAAAGTAGTTGAGAGCCTTATAAAAACTGGTGCATTTGATAGTTTCGGAGAACGAGTACAGCTTTTGGATAATATCGAGTCGATATTGAGCTTTTCGTCAAAAAAGCAAAAAGAACAAGATAGCGGTCAAGTAGATTTTTTCGGAGATAACGTTGATAAGAAAGATGATACTTCAAAAATAAGTCTAGCGCCTGCCTACAGCCGTTACGAAAAGCGTGATCAGCTCCAGTGGGAAAAAGAGCTACTTGGACTATATTTATCCGAACATCCGCTTCAGGACTACAGGCTTTTTCTAAGCGAAAAAACCAATCCTATAA
>JALYRK010000035.1 GCA_030855355.1 bacterium | reverse complement strand
TGCTGGTGCTTATCAACTACGGTGCGTCTGTGGATGCGGTCACCCAGATGGATCACGTAACGCTGAAGCGCATCAACCACGGTCCGTTGTTTGTCGGTAATAACTATAGCGCTACTAACATGGTTGACCAGCAGCAGCTGAGTAAAATTTATACCAATAGCTCAAGTTCTCTAATACTTGACGCCGGGGGAACAGGCTCTGGGTTAGTAACTCTTACGAGTGCCGGCGCTATCTCTGGCGTGACCACCTTGAATACCTCTGGCCTAATCACCTCGGTCGGCCTTAACTCTGGCACCGGTCTCATCCAAGGAACAGGTGGCCTAACTATAACCGGCACCAGCTCCTTAGCTGCCATCAATGCCTCTGGTGCCTACACTCAAAGTGGAGCCGGAGCCAACACCTTTACCGGAGCTAGTACATTTAGTGCTGCCGGCACCGGCTTGGCGGTTACTAACAACGCCACCATCGGTGGCACCTTGGCTGTCACCGGTGCTGTCACCGGCGGCACCTATAATGGCCAGACTATCAGCAGCGCGGCAAGCTTTACCGGTACGGTAACGGCTGCCACCAGCTTTACAGCACCATTCTACAATGTTACTGCCGCCACCGGTAATGGCATCTGTTTCTGGACGGACTGTACCAACTACAAAATCCACATGGGTACGGGAGCCGAGTACCAATACGGTCCAGTTACCGACTACTCTATTAAGATGAATATGAACGGTACTGCCGGACGAGGCTGGACATGGGGCCAACCTGGCGTAGCCCCCATCGCCGCTCTCGGTAATACTGGCAACATGCAAATTGCCGGCACCTTAACCAGCGGACTTATCAACGGTCAAACCATCTCAAGTGCTGCTAATTTTACCGGTACACTCACTGCTGCTAGCACCATCCAAGGCACACGGTTGATTTCTACTGTCGCTACCGGCACCGCCCCACTAACGGTTACCTCAACCACACTAGTCGATAACCTGAATGTCGAGATGCTTGGCGGCTACACCGAGTCGCAGCTTGGGGCGAGTCTACGCTCCGGTTACATGGCCAGCGGCGGAGGCACGGTCGGTTACAACACCACTGGTACTGGTGTCAGCTGGTCGTCAAGGTTCATCGTCATCTCCAACTCCAAGGGTACCGACTTTGCGGCCAGTGGCTACTTTGATATAGCCCAGCCAATTGACGGTACGGTCATCACCGGTGCCAATACGGCAAACATAACCGTCGCGGGTGGTGCCATACCTTTACCAGCCTGGTGTGCGCTGTATTACATTTTGCCGATCGGCTCGGCCAATACCAGCTTGCCGGCCAACTTCCGCGTCGTATGCTACACAGGCTCGAACTTTTCCATACCATCTAACTGGGTGCTGCTTGCCAGCCACAATGCAGATAATACTACCATGCGATTCGTCAACGGGTTGGTACTGCGCAGCGGCCAGTCCGGAACTGCTGGTTCGGTAAATAATGTCACCTTTAATACCAGTGCCACATCGCCGTTGTTTGTTTCTACCGTCGCTACCGGCACCGCACCACTAACGGTTACCTCAACGACTAAAGTCACTAACCTCAATGTCGATCTGCTGGATGGATTAGACTCTACTGCTTTCGCACTGACTTCCGGTGACGGCGACTATATACAAAACACTACCGTCCAGCAGACAAGCAGCAACTTTAACATATCTGGTGCTGGTGTCATTGGGACGACTCTCACTGTTGCAAGCACCTCAACTCTCACAGGTGCTGTCGGTATAGGGGCTGCTCCAGCCGCCAATACCAAACTGTCGCTTAATAATGGCGAACTAGGAATAGGACAGCAAAGTGATGCCACACCTTACCTGCGTTTAGGTATGGACAGCGGTTATACCCAGTACTTGGCTAATAACGCATACTGGACGGGCACTGCTTATAATTATGTTAATACAGCTGGATACGGTGGCACGGCTTCGCGTATGTATCAAGCTTCCGGGACGATTGGGTTCGATACAGCCAGCGGCGCCACTAACCCTATTACATGGGTAAACAGGCTCCTTATAGCTAACAACGGCGCTATAACTGCCGGCGGTACTTTTAATGGTCAAACTATCAGTTCGGCTGCTAATTTTACCGGCACCTTAGCTGTCGCTACCAGCGTTACCAGCCCGATCTTTAATGCTACCAACCGTTTTGAAGGCAATGCCGCTGACACCGTAACCACTCCATCCTTTACCTGGACAGGTGATACCAACACCGGTATCTTCCGCCCGGCAGCCGATGTGCTGGCTATTACTACCGGTGGCACCGAAGCACTTAGAGTACTGGCTAATGGTAATGTCGGCATTGGCACGGCGGCGCCTGATACCACGTTGGAAGTTAGGGGCGCCACCCTTAACAGCGATGCCGCGGGCGCGGTGAATTACTACCGGAGTGTCGCGCATGGCTACATAGGCGCGGCTACACAGACCGGTACGGTAAAAATAGCCTTGCCGACCAGCTGGACCAACACCATGTTGAGCATAACCATTAAAGGCTATGATTACACTGGTAATACCGGGGCATGGGAAGTTGTAGTAAGCGGCTACAATTATGCCGCCGGCACCGCTTGGATTAACACATCTGCCGAGATTCGCGGTAAGGCACCTTTCACTCAAGTTCGCCTAGCCCACGACGGTACTAAGAATGTTATCTTGCTGGGCGGCCTTACCACAGCTTGGAATTATTCCAGCGTAGAAGTTACAGACGTAGCTGCCGGCTTTAGTGCTAAAACCGGCTGGGGCAGCGGCTGGGCTATAAGCTTGTTGGCAAGCGAAGCCGGCATTACAAATATAAATACACCGGTTGCACCGATGACTGTGGGGGCAGGTAATGATATTACTACCGCTGCCGATCTGCTTATTAGCGGTGGCGACCTTACTCTCTCCGGTACCAGCACGATAACTGCGGGAGGTG
The DNA here is from genome assembly GCA_030855355.1 of bacterium. Lineage (GTDB taxonomy): Bacteria > Patescibacteriota > Saccharimonadia > Saccharimonadales > SZUA-47 > JALYRK01. The sequence goes on along the minus strand of JALYRK010000035.1, from coordinate 2,491 downwards.
CTCAAAGTCTCTACAGCGCTCTCAGCATCAGCGGTACCAAGAACGGCTACGGTGGCATTAACTTTAGAGACGGGGCTACCAACTTAGGCACCCTTATGGTTACAAGTTCTATACAAGGATTCTTGAACGAAGCTGACAACGCCTGGGATTGGTACTTTGCGGATGGGGTGTTGACGGCCGGTTCTGTTCCCGTTGCAAGAATCACCGGCACCCTACCAGTTGCCAACGGTGGCACCGGTCAGACTACACTCCAAGCCGCTATTAACAGCTTAAGCGGCCTAACCACTAACGGTGACTTGCTGTACCACAACGGCACTAACTCCACCCGCTTAGCTAGAGGCACCACCGGCCAGTGTCTGACTTCTAATGTCACTACTCTAATCTGGGCAGGGTGTGGCGGAGGAGCCGAAGCCGACACCTTGGCTACCGTAACGGCCCGCGGTGCTACTACCGCCACTGCCAGTACATTCAGCGGCGGCTTGACCGCCAGCGGGGCAGGTACAGGCTTAAGCGTCACCAACAACGCAGCTTTCGATACCAATACGCTATTTGTTGATGCTACTAATAATAGGGTAGGTATTGGAACAGCCAGTCCGTTATACAAATTTCATGCCAATACCGGTATAAACCAGAACTTCATATTAAGGCCTGCGACAGACTTTACAATTGATGTTGGTTCGGGTGTAGGGTTCCAATCTGTCAATGATGCAGATAATGCTTACCAAGGACTCCAGTTCGAAGCTTCTAGTGTGGGCTTCAATCTTAACTCTGGCGGCTCTGTTGGTATCGGCATAGCACCATCAGGCACATACAAACTGGAAGTTTCAGGCACCCTTGGTACTACAGGATACATCACTATGAGAGAGGCAAGTCCAACACTCGTATTTCGGGATACAGACAACAAGACAGGGTTCATTCATGTTAACAGTGATCTTATGTACTTCCTATCCGGTACTGGAGTCGATTCTTCGACCTGGACTCCAAATGGCACCAGCTGGGCGCTTACAGTAAATTTGGCCACTGACCAGGTTAGCATCGGAGGCAATCTAAATATAACTGATGGCGGTACTATAACTAATACTAGCGCAACTGAGAGTGGAAGGGTACGAATAGCTGATAGTGCCATGATTGATGATATCTTAGTTTTTGGCAGCCAGACAGTCACTCTTACGGATAACGGCATAGGTGACACGGTAACGCCAACGGCTACGTATGTCAAAATTGATATAGACGAATCTGCTAACGCTGGCACGCCTCTCATGGGCTTAAGCGAAACCGGTGCTGCAGACGGCCAGCTGCTTATCATGACGAACATTGAAAGTGATGGAACGCATACGGGCTGGACCTGGGACGAAAGCCCTGGTGTGTGGGAAGTTGTAGGTAACGCTGACCTAACCATGGGTTACCTTGACGCTGTCCAATGTATTTATGCGGTAGATAGGTGGATCATGATCGGATACTCGGATAACTAAGGTTTGATACAATGACGTAGTGACAATTACTATTACTCGCAAATTCGTTATCGTCAGCTTAGCGGTGCTTGGCCTAGTGACATTGTTGGTAGTATCCGGATTATTTATAATAAGCAAAAGGACCGATACAACGGGTGTACTAAGCCAAAATATTATTCACAATACGTATACGGTTACAGACGATGAAGGGCTGCTGAATGTAGATGTCCCGGAGTTGTTTGTTAATATGACGGCTGACGAGCCGAAAGGTTTTGTATATGATAGAAAAACCTTATACAAAGGCGGAGTAACGGATAGCAGGTATGCACCTGCTAATGTAACTATTTACTTAGAAAAAGGCTTGCGGGCAGCTACAAATTTTGTAAAGCAAGAACATCTTGCCATCGTATCAGATACGGCCTCACGGGCACTGCCCCAGACCTATCCAGGGTATACAAAAGAATCTGAGAAGTTACTGGATGTAGCAGGCAAGAAAGCGATAGAGTTCGTATTCGAGTATACAGGTAAAGACAGCGACGTCCGTATTAAACAAAGGCTATTAGGGGTATTAATAGATCAAGACAGGATTATATATTTCCGTCTACAATCGTTGAGCACTAGTTACGAAGAAATTAATAATCAATATTTTGAATACCTGCTTAAGAGTTATGAGTAGATTAACAAACGATAAATCATCCATGAGCTAAAATCAAAAAGCTGTATTTTTAATAAATATTTATGCATAACTCACGCAGTAATAGTGGATAACTTTTTACGCAGTTATATATCGTAGCGGTTATTACAACGAATAACATACACATATATTGCATTCTAGTTTGTCGGTAAAGTTGTAATGTTAATAAATTTACAACAAAAATCAATAAAACATTAGACAAATAACGTATATCATAGCGAACAAATTATTTTGAATAAGTTTATTGTTACTAGTTAAAAGAGTGTAATAATATAGTTATTCCTCAAAAGCCGCACGGCGAAACAAAAAGAGGAAAACAAACAGTTCCTACTAGCTCAAACAGCAG
>JALYRK010000034.1 GCA_030855355.1 bacterium | reverse complement strand
ACTAACGCTACTTTGCCCCCGCAGCCCGCACCATTACCTTCGAACATGCCCACTCCGAGTGTCGCAGACGAACAAGCACTATTGAACAAAGTTCATCAGCAACAGGAGCAAACATCTAAGGCCAGTGGATTTAGCCACCTGAAGACTCTGCAGCCAATTGGACAGGTGCCACCGACTAACTCAGATAACTCAACCCCAGCACCCCCAGCTCAAACCGCTTCGCCTCCATTGCCTAACCCTGATATAATTAATTTATCTAGGGACAATGACAAGACAGTTGAAACGCTTGCCAGGCAGGCCAACAAACCCAAACAGACTAAATTAGACAATGGAGAAGTCGTCATTTCGCTTCATTAGCAGATAACGGTGGAAATTTATGAATCCTAATCAAGCGCAAAATACACAGATGCCCAACCAACAAGTGCCTTTTCCAGGCACGCCTCAGGCTGGCGGCGTCGTTGGACAGCAGACTGGATCGTTAGCCAGCAAGAGTAATCCCAATAGCACTCAGAACACTCTCCAAATAGCCGAGATACGAGACGGCATAGTAATAATGAATGACGGCACGTACCGCGCCGTTGTGATGTGTAAAAGCATAAACTTCGACCTTATGAGCCCACAGGAAAGAGAAGGAGTGGAGTATTCTTATCAAGGATTTCTAAACTCACTTTATTTCCCTATTCAGATATTTGTCAGAAGCCAGAAAGTCGACTTAAGGCCTTACCTGGAGAGGCTACAAAAAATCCGTGGCGAGCACGACAATATGCTGTTGGCACTACTGATGGACGATTACATCGCATATCTTGCAGCAGTAGCCGAACAAACCAATATCATGGACAAGAAATTTTATATTGTCGTTCCCTTCATGCCGGTTATCAGCGCACAGGCAACTGTACAAGCCAGCAAAAACTTTATCGGTGGCATTATGAGCACATTCAAGCAAAATGAGCAGCATGTAGTCATAAATGAGCAAGAACTGGCTAAAGCTAAAGACGAATTGAAGAACAGAGTCCAGGCAGTAATGCAAGGTCTGATGCAGTGTAGCGTCCAAAGCCTTCCGCTAGATACACAGGAGCTGATAGAGCTTTATTACGATTTCTACAACCCCGATACAGCTACGCGGCAAAAGCTGAAAAATTTTGACGATCTGAACGCACCCGTAATAACTAAGGCCGAGGGCGTCGCTGTCGATCCAAATCTGAACAGGGAGATGCTGTAGTGGGGTTGTTTGGAGGCAAAGATAAATCAGTAGATCCTATCATGCAGGCAGAACAACAGCGTGTCCGCGAACAGGCTGAAGTTTATGCAGCATTCCAAAAAGGCATTACCGAGTTACGAGACTTTATTGCTCCGGCGAGTCTTGAGTTCAAATCGAGCTTTTTCCAAATTGGAACTAGAATAGCCCGAACCTATTACGTCTACGGCTACCCTAGGAGCATCTATACTGGCTGGCTATCGGGTATGGTTAACATCGACGAGGTAATCGATCTTTCCATTTACGTTTACCCTGTCGAAAGCCAAGTTGTCATGGATAACTTACGCAAGAAAGTGACTCAGCTAGAAGCCGGACTTCAGATTGATGCCGAAAAAGGCAAAACACGCGACCCAGCCAAGCAAGCAGCTATTCAGGATGCCGAGGAGATGCGAGACAAGTTGCAAGTCGGCGAAGAAAGATTTTTTAGATTCGGACTTTACTTCACGATTTATGCTGGCAGTGAGGAAGAGCTAGAGTTTGTTAGTCATAAGGTTGAAAGTATGCTTGGTCAGCAGCTTATATACAGCAAGCCGGCTAGTGCCCAGCAGGAGCAAGGCCTAAACTCAACCGTGCCTCAGTTCATGGATCAGCTACAGATTAGACGCAATATGAACACGGGCGCAATTTCAACTAGTTTCCCGTTCACTAGTGCCGACCTTACTCAAGACAATGGGATACTATACGGAATCAATATGCATAACTCCGGCCTTGTTATATTTGATAGATTCTCGCTTGAGAACGGCAACTCAGTCGTATTTGCCAAGTCTGGCGCCGGTAAAAGCTTTACCGTTAAGCTCGAAGCACTTAGAAGCATGATGTTTGGCACTGAGGTCTTTATTATTGACCCGGAAAACGAGTATCAGCGCATGGCCGAAGCCGTTGGCGGTGCATACGTTAGACTTTCATTGAGCAGTGTAACGCGCATTAATCCGTTCGATCTGCCCAAGGTCATAGATACCGAGGAAGAAGCCGACAACCCGCTAAGATCAAACCTTATTACTCTTCACGGACTGTTAAGACTAATGATGGGCGGTGCTCAAGCTCAGATGGCCAACCAGGGCAACGCTATGATGCCAGCGCTTTCGCCAGCCGAGGAAGCCGACCTAGATGCTGCTCTGATTGAAACATATGCTAAAGCCGGTATCACGAACGACCCTCTGACACATGGTTCGCTTGCTCCGACAATTGCTGACTTGTACGAAACGCTCCTGCACATGGGCGGCAGTGGCCCACAGCTGGCTCAACGCCTTAGAAAATACACCACCGGTACATTCGCCGGCATATTTAGCCAGCAGAGTAACATCGACATCAATAATCCGTTGGTTGTTTTCAATATCCGTGATCTCGAGGACGAACTCCGTCCGGTTGCTATGTATATTGTCCTGAATTTTATCTGGAACAAGACCAAATCGGATCGTAAGCGCCGAATTTTAGTTGTTGACGAAGCGTGGCAGCTAATGAAATATGAGGATTCGGCTAGTTTCTTGTTCTCACTCGCAAAGCGCGCACGTAAGTACAACTTAGGAATCACTACCATAACTCAGGACGTCGAAGACTTTATGGGTTCGCGTATGGGAAGAGCAATTGTCGCCAACGCTTCGATGCAGATACTGCTCAAACAATCTACTTCTGCTGTAGATGTTTTAAGTGAAACTTTCAAGCTTACTAGTGAAGAGAAAAAGCGACTTAGTCAGTTCCCGGTCGGACAAGGACTGTTCTTTGCTGGGCAAAATCACGTCCATATCCAGATAGCTGCCAGCCCTACCGAGACATCCCTTATTACTACAAATCCAGGCGATCTACAGTCGGCTCAAAGGCCTCAGAACCAACCGCCACCAGATCAATATTACGCTCCACCCACAGGGAATGTAGATTTAAGCCGGCAAGGTTATAATGGTTCAGTAGAGTTGCGATAAAAATATGTCTTCAAATGATTTATTAGAAAAACCAAAATCAGACGGCAGTTACGAGGACGGTGAGCCTGGCTGGTATGGTAAACAGAGTAAAGCTGAAGACGGTCTTGAAGATAGTTGGAACGCCGACAATTCTGATTATGATGAAACAAACCCTACTAGTAAGGCAAAAAAAGAACTCGATGGTGATGGCCTGACGAATAAAGAAAACGCTGCAGAGACTTCTGACGGCCAAGAAGCTGGCACGACAGCTAAAGAAAATGGGTTCAGCTACGGTGGCTACGATCCAGTTACTGGAACCGAGGATGGCCCTACATCTCGAATAGAGCGGTTCCGTGGAACAGTAGTAAGAAAAAAAGCCTTAGCGGGCGGCGGTGTTATCGCGCTCGTTCTGGGGTTGCTCGGTATAGGTGGATTCTTATCTGGACCATTTAAACTTCTGCAGGTTGGGCAATTTTTGCGTCAAACACATTTGGTGCGAAACGAGAATGATACCGATATTCGAACATCACGACTTATTAGAGCGCTCCGGCAGAACGATGCTAGGCAGCTAAGACTTGGTAGAACAGCGCAGAAATTCGTCAATAGATGGGATCAAAATATTATGGACTCATCTGGCTTAAGATCATTATATGACCGTAATACCGGTAGATTTGTTGGCTATGAGGTGCTAGACGAAAACAAAGCCGGGAGTATTTTAGATGATTTAGATAGAGACGGAATTGATACTAATGGAACGGTCGGATCTGACGGAAGAATGCTTAATGGTTCTGTTGAGCTTCCCGACGGAAGGACCAGTCTTGGTCGAGTTATTGATGTGTCTGACGGAAGGTTCAAACAAAGGCGGTCATTAATTAATGCTGCAGTCAAGGGCTCTGATATAAAAGGGGTTAGTGGAGCGGTTTCCTCTCGTTTGCTTCAAAAATGGGGAGGAGTAGATTTTCACCCATTGAAAAACGCCAGAAGGAATAAAACTGATAGTTTGATCGACTGGTATGTTAACAAAAAAGAGGAGAGGGCCCAGCGCAATGCTGAAGGAATACAGGATAGCGATCCTAACTCGCCTTCGACCGACAATGATGGAGACGGAACACCCGATAGCGTAGACGAAGATGTTCCTGACGGCACTGCCGGAAATAGTGCCGACGATGCTGCAAGAGATGCTGGAGGCAGGATTATAAACGATGTTGGGGATATAGATGCACCGCGCTCTAGTATTAATTTTTCTACTCAGTTAAAGGGCATAACGAATGTTGCCGCCAAGGCTGCGGGGGGTGTGGCCGCTATTGTCGGTATAATGTGCGTTGCTAAATCGCTAGGTAATGCTGCGGAGAGTGTTCAATATGCGAATACGATTTTACCGATGATACGCATAGGTATGCTGTATGCCACGGCAGCAGACCAGATAAAAAATGGCAAAGACGTCAATATGGAGGAGCTTGGTCTATTAGCAAGTGATCTATATGATCGAGATCCTGAAGTGAATGCTGGATTTGATGCTGCTGAATCCTGGCAAGCAGCCTCTGGCAAGGATACAAAGGGTTTTGAAATGCCTGCAGAATCAAAACCCAGTAAAGTTGGTGATAAACCTGAAATTTTTGAAACGCTAGACGAAATACCTTTTCTGAGCACTGCATGCAACATCAGTGAACTATTTGGTAATATACCGATTCTAAAACAAGTCGGACAAGTCTCTTCTGCTTTAATCGATGAAGCACTTGGCGCATTTGGCACTTCCCAAGAACAGCTCATTACATCCTTAGTAAACCTTATAGCTGGCGCAGGTGTTGATCTTTACGCCCAAGGACCACAATTAGGAAACATCATGATGTACGGCGTCAGGTTAGCCAGTAACATGACTTCGTTCTTGGCGGGTGGAGTTGAGCTAACAAGCACAGAAGAAGCTCAAATTCGCATACGAGATTACGATATTGCCGTTGCCGAACAAAGGTATAAACCGCTTGCAGATAGACTCTTCGACACTAATGACTCCCGCTCTCTAGTTAGTTCATTATTTATTAAGTCACCTTCCAATTTATCTCAGGCAACTGCAATGCTGTTTAATAGTCCGAGTATGCTTTATAGCTCGCTTACACCAAGGGCATCTGCGGCTAGCATACCTTACGACTACGGATTTAACTTGGTAGGCACTAGCACTGATGTAATGAATAGTGATATCGAAGCTGAACCGATGGAAAACGCATCAATCGTAGAATCTCGCATGCCCGAACTCGTAGAGAAATACGGCGGATGTTTTCCTCGCAAATT
>JALYRK010000002.1 GCA_030855355.1 bacterium | reverse complement strand
ACCCTAGTGTTGCCTTACATGTTTATGTGGTTTTTGGGTTTAAGAGCCGCCGGGGAAATTTATTTGTTCAGTCAGAAAAGCGCTGGCGTAATTTATCGTGAAGCTTGGAGAAGACTGGCAATTGGGCTTGTAGGATTGATACTATTTTCAATTTTAATCCAGTATATGACTGCTTTGCCAAAACAGGTTGAAAGCTTGTCTTTATCGGCGATCTTAGCATTAGTCTATTTTCTGCTATTACTATGGACAGCTTCCTATATGGTAGTCGCCTCCGGCACCAAAAAATTAATAAAGTTAGAAGTGGTCTAAATGACTGCAAACAAAACTTTATTTGAAGACGTTGTAGAGGTAACTTACGAATACCTTGGCCCGGCCGCTGACAGATTTATTAGCAGGCAAATCAGGAATCATATAAATAAAGAACCCGATCAGCTAAGGCAGGGTGACCTTAATAAATTAATAGATTGGCTGCGCATCTCTATGGCTATGATAACCAAAGATGACAGTTTGGTCGCTAAGTATATTTCGACACTAGAGCGAATGGCAGCCAATGGAAAACATAGAAGGGCAGTCAATGCCAAAAACGCGGCAGCGTAAACCTCTACAGCAAGTACACACAGGAATATCGTCTAATCAGAGTTCAGAGTGGTTAGAAGCGGTACTCGATAGCATCGGGGATGGCATGATTGCAACCGATGAAAAGGGAATTATTACGAAGGTGAATAATGCTGCCTTGGATATTCTAGGCAGGGAAGAAAAAGACTTGCTAGGAATGCATTTTCCTAGCACAATTGTCGCTCTACATGAGAACGGTGCCCCTATAGATATATATAATCGTCCGATTACAAAAGCATTCATGGCGGGCAAGACGATTTCAGAGCGGATCTTTTATCTTGGGCATGATAATCGTTTAATACCTGTAACTATAACGATATCACCAATTATTAAGGAAGGGCGCCCAATCGGTGCAGTTGAAGTTTTTCACGATTTAACTGCTGAGATCGAACAGGAAAAATTAAAATCTGATTTTATTTCTATAGCTTCGCATCAGTTACGCACGCCGTTATCAGCAATAAATATGTATACTCGTATGCTACAGGAAGGTATGGCTGGCGAGCTTACTGCAAATCAGGAGGTGTTTACAAAAATAGTACTGACTTCTGTCGAGCGAATGAACGAATTAATAGACACGCTACTTAACATCACGCGTATCGAAGCCGGCAGTATTGTATTGAAGGAACGCGCCTTAAGCTTCGACAACGTTTTAAAAGAGATAGTAACCGAGTTCAAGGCTTCAGCGGAAGCGAAGTCGATTGTCCTAAAAGTAGATATTGAAAAGAACATTCCTGAGTTAGTCAGCGACAGCCTGCTTTTAAAAGAGGTCTGTTCAAACCTGATTAGTAACGCCCTAAAATACACCCCCGAAGGGGGCGATGTAAACGTAAGACTCGGCAAAGGCAGGAACACAGTAAAACTTTCAGTTAAAGACAGTGGTTACGGAATACCTGACACGGATAAGGAGCGGATATTCACTAAATTCTTTAGGGCAAGCAATATTTCAAACAGAGATGTTTCCGGTACTGGACTAGGGCTTTATCTGACTAAGATAATTGCAGAAAAACTTGGGGGTGAACTAAGCTTCAAAAGCCGGGAAAATATCGGGACCACTTTTGAATTTTGTTTACCGATAAAATAAAACTATAGGTGATAATTGCTCAACGTTATGACTCTATTTCGGACTTTAGCGGTTCAGGAATATAAAAGCTTGCCGCGATACTCATGGTCAGAACACTTAGGATGAACGTTAGGCTCAGTGCAGTTGGAACATGAATACCGAACCACGGAATGCCAAAAACTTCTTCGGCGCTAACAAGCATTTTTAGGCCGACGCCTACCAAAATTATGCCAAGGCCGCGGTTGAGCAGCCAAAACTTCTCTTTCATGCCATGAAAGACGAAGTATAGTGCGCGTAATCCAAGAATTGCCGCGGCGTTGCTGGCAAACACTATAAATGGATCGCGGGCTACTGCCAAAATTGCCGGTACTGAGTCGATAGCGAATAGGATGTCTGTCAGTTCTATTGCGCATAGAGCCAGAAAGAGTACTGTCGCCATCCGCTTGCCGTTTTCCTTAATGAAAAATGCATGCCCATGGACTTCGTGAGTTATCGGCACAATCTTTTTTATCAAGCGAATCATACGGCTTGTCTTTGGGTTAAACTCGTCGCTCCCTCCCTGGAATATTTTGTAGCCTGTCCAAAGTAGCAGTAGACCTAGAATTACTAATGCGAATTCGAATCTGTCGAGTAGTGCGACTCCCGCAAAAATAAATATGGCCCTGAAAACAAGCGCACCAAAAACACCCCAGAAAAGCACTCTGTGCTGATACTTAGCGGCTACTTTAAAATAGGTTAAGATTATAGACCAAACGAAAACATTATCGATTGAAAGTGATTTTTCTATAGCGAAACCACTGAAATACTCGGCCGCTGCCTGTCCACCATATAAAGGCCACATCACAAAACCGAGTCCTATACCCAGCGAAACCCAGATTATAGTCTGTACGACAGATTCTTTCATGGTAGGCGCATGATCTTTACGGTGTAGGGCAAGATCGATCATGAGCAAAAATACGAACCAGCCAATTAATACAGCCCAGTGCCAGTTAGGTATGTCTAGGCGGACTGAGTCGGTTGCCCCGGTAGCTGCTAGTATCATAGAATTCACCATACTAGTTTATCCTAATCAAGAAAATAGCCGAAGCTAATATACTAAAAAACTATATTGACAAAAAAGCATAAGCATGTATAATAATTAATGTTGCAAATAAAATAAACATTAACAAAAAAGTATTTGCATCCGACCTCCGGAACCGTGTAATATGGTGATACAAAACACCAAATAAAAACATTAAAAATAACAACTGTAACACCTTGTTCGTGCAAGGAGAATAGTTAAAACAAAAAGGATAAGAAATAATGAGCTACGAAAAATCAGGGAAAAGTTTACTAGTTAAGTTTTTCGATACGTTTTACAGCGAACGTTAACCTAGTAAAAATTTAAGGGGGAGTTCGCTCCCCCTTTTTGATTTGTAACTATCCTTAATCCGCAGCTTACTCCGCTTGTTCTTTTAGTTGCATTATTGGGGGTATTGGAACTTTTATAACTAAAGTCCGTAACGCTTATGTTTTTTATAGAAAAGCTTGTATAGTAATGAATATATAAGGAGAACCTATGGAAGATAGAAATGTGCCTACAGACAATATGAATCATAACCCGGTAGAAGCATCGACCGAAGTGGTAACAGAGCAAAAAACAGTGTCTACAGATCCCTTTTCAGAAACTAACGAATCAAGCAGTCAACAAAGTTGGACAGAAAATAGTGTAGAACCTGCAGTAGTAACTCCTGTGAATCCTGAAACTAAACCGCATAGAAAGTTTGATAAAAAGCTAATGCTGCTTATCCTGGCATTCGTATTAGCAGCAGCTTTTTTAGGATGGTGGTACTTAATTCGTAGCGAAAAGGCAACTGCTCCAACTACAAATCAGACTCAGACTGATGCCGCGCCGCGCTTAGGTGTAGCAGTAGGAATAGTAGAAGGAACAGTTGAGTTTTCAAAAGACGGCAACAGCTGGTTGCCTCTAACTCTAGAGACTGAGCTTTCTGAGAGTGATAGCGTTAAAACTACAGCAGGAGCGCGACTTGTGCTATTAATTGACGACGGAAGTGCAGTTCGACTTAGTGAATCTTCTGAAGTACAGCTGACAAGTCTTGCAGCTGACGATGTGAGAGTCGACAATAAATCTGGTGAAGTATACGCCAGAGTTGTTGCTTCTCAAACCCGAAAGTTCGGCGTTTATGTAGCTGGCGATTTATATGAAGCCAAAGGTACTGCGTTCCGCACTACCAGCAAAGATGACAAAAAGGGCGTAGAAGTCTATCATAGCGGTGTAAAAGTTAATAAAAGTGGTGAAGCAGATGCTACTAAAAATCCTGACGTCGAAGCTGGCAACGCCTATTTCAAGACCAATACTGTGAAGGAAAAAGAAAATGTAGTCACGGCAATCGACTTAGAGGAATTGAAAAAAGACGCATTCTTAAAGTGGAACTCTGAACAAGACAAATCAACAGCAGAATTTGCCGATAAGCTTGGTGTTCTTGGTGAATTCTACAAACCTGCACCGGCCACCCCGAAGACTGTAACACCAGTAGCTGGAAGCAGCATTACGCTTAGCGGTTCGGTTTCAGAGTATTCTGCCAAGTTTAGCTGGAAAGTTAACGGCGTAGATACCTCACAAGGTTACAAACTTGTAAAAAGTAAAAGTACTAAAACTCCTGTTTATCCAGGTGATAACGCTGCGTACATTGAGGCAGGGAAGTCCAGTTACAGTTTGTTCCTAGGAGATGGTAAGACTTACTATTTCCGAATCTGTGCTTATCGTGGTGATAGCTGCGTTTCATATAGTAATGCAGTCACGATAACTACTCCAGTTAAAGAGGTAGAGCCTGTTGTCTCTGGTGCAGTAACATTGTCGCTAGCCGGAAATGTTGCCAACTGGACGTTTGCCGGAACGGCTCCACACGGCTTTAAGCTTGTTCTGTCCCAGGCGCCTGACACTCCATCTTATGGAAATGCCAATAAAACTTTCTACACGGGTTCGCCTTACACAATTGAAGGGTTAGATAGCGGCACTTACAATGTACGGGTTTGTAAATACACGGCTTCCGATGTATCAGGCGGCTGTACCGACTATTCAAACCAAGTTCAGCTCGTAGTTCCATAGCCAACAGTCCTACTTGTTTTTAAATGTTTAAATATACTTCAACAGCCTTGTTAAGTTCGATGACAAATGATGGCACATAGAGATTTGGGTTAGCAAATGCATGTGTTTTCAACTCTGATAGTTCCCAATCTCTAACTATATTCGTGTTAAACTAAGCCTCCAATAACAGAAGGTGATAATACGGTCAAAATTAAATAACTGAGAAAAATCTTTACAAGAATTAATAAAAGTTGTATTAATATATAATGACTAAAACATTTGAAGCATTTCATTGTCTTTTTAGGCGGCCGAATCGCACAGAAGATACTTTTCATGAAACTGATGTAGATATACATTCTAAAGGCTCACTTAAACTAGATACGGACGATTTTAATTTGCTGAAACTTGTTTTAGGTGGGCCGGCAATAGGATTGTGCATGTATTTGTTTTCAGGTGAGGACCATAGTTCGGCGATAGCAATTGAAGGTGCCGAAGTAAGGACTGAAATTGAAGAACATATGCAACGAGTAACCGAAGCTATCGTGGGCAACAATATAGACGTACATTGTACGCCAATAGCGAACTCCAATCCCGGGCTGGTAAGTAAAGGAGTACATCAAAGAGATGCTTCGGGGCGGCAGAACATTCTTATCACGCCTGAATACTGTGAAGCTATAGCTACTTTTATAGATTACGAAGAAAGTAAAGTGGGCGGACCGCTTCCTGCAGAAGCCGGGGATGGGATTTTTGCAGTATTTTCTTTAGCGCATGAGATTGCACATGCCGAAGGCATACAACATGAAGGCGATGCAAATTGTAGAGGAGTCGAAATATATAACCATTTGGCAAACGAGTTAGGGGTAACCTCTTTTTTAGGAGATATCGATGTATTGCCATTAGTCCAAGCACAAAATTATCCGGAAATATACCATTCGGCAGGATGCTAGTTTTTGGCGGATAGTTAATGAGATAATATCTTATCTGAGCTCCAGGTGCGCCGTTAACATAAATTATCGTAGACTTTGACGGCATACCCTAAAGTAATAACAAAAACGACCTTAATGATCGTTTAAGCATAATTATAATGGTAGCCATAGATAGAACTATTTGGAACTTAATAAAGGCAGAACCGATTAGCATGCATGAAATAGTTACCAGATACCAAAAAGAATTTCAGATGTTAGCTTAAGCGAGTGTAGTTGAACGCTTGATCCACCCCTTTCCTTATGAGCTTACCGTTGGTATACTGCTTGTAGATTATGAAAACATTCACAGAAGCAAAAAACGAGTTTGACAGTAAAAACACGTCCTCCTCAACACTGGAGGCTTTTCTTCCTGTAAACCTTACCTTCAACAAAAAAATTAAAATCAAAAATTCATTAAATGGAACAAATGAAGAGTACTATAAATGGCAGTTTTTTTACGGGCTAATTCATTCTGGTTTATACACTAAAGACTACATAGGATCTGAAGTATCGTTTCCTAAGGGAAATAAAACATCTGCCCCAATAACACTTGATGGTGCAATTTTTGACGACACAAACTGGTTTAAAGTTTATAAAGAATGGCACAGTACGCATTCACAGTCATCTCTAGATTGGCTCAGAACTCATCTTATTGGTGTAATTGAATTCAAGAAGGAGGAAGGCAAGAATATCGAGATCGTCTACAATCAGCAACTAAAGCCCGCAATAAAGGAATCTGAAGCCGACTACTGTGTTGGTTTTTTGTATGACACAGAAAAACTTTTTATGTTTCAGCGACGGAACGATAAAGTACTCAGACTTGACGAATCGTATAACCTTAAGGGGCCAAAGAGCACAACGGCTGATCTATCTCTACATTTAACCGATGCGTACATTAAAATTCCTTCCTACTCCCAACTTATTAAACGTGTTACGGATATCAAAATCGATAGAGCCTCGAGAACTGTAAATGATCTCGATATTGTTACCGGTGTTTTCAGTAATCAGATCAATTTAGCAATATCTGATATTCTTCGGACTTTAGATAAGGTAAGCATGCTAAACCAACGAGGTTACGAGATAGTCGTACAAATGATTGCACTCAAAATTTTTGATGAAAAAAAGAATGAAATTCTTAAGTACTATCTTGAAGAAAATGAAAGAAAAGACATTCTTAAACTAAAATTTTACATAGACCCGAATGAACGAGATTTTAGTTCGTTGAATGATGAAAATATACAGAATTTCATAAAAAGAATCCAAGCGTTAAAGGATAATGCCCAATCAACTTACAAGGTTATACTTAGTAACTCTACGATAGACTGGAAACAAGAAGGACACGTTGCAGTTGTAAGTTCTATTGTTTATAACCTGCAGGATTACAGTTTTACCAGATCAAGTACCACAGATCTATATCAATTGATATTTTATAGATTCGCTAATGCTTTTACTAAGTCGGAAAAAGGTCAATTTCTAACACCAATTCCACTTATTAACTTTCTTGTTGACATTGTAAATCCGAAGATATCGGATAGCATAATTGATCCTACTGTAGGAAGTGGGGATTTTCTTTCGGTATCTTATGTTAAATCTAGTCGTAAAATGGAAGATAAAAATATATATGGCGTGGACAACGACAGTCAAATGATAATGCTTGCGCAGCTGAACATGCTTCTTAATGGGGACGGTAATGCTCGTATGGAATTCCAGCCTGGTTTCGGTTCAATAACACACAAATTCTCTAGCGATGGATCGCTTGTTCCATTGATTACTTCAAAACATAAGTCTGGTAATTGGGATGACTGGGATGATTACACTGAACTAAAAAAATTTGATGCTGTACTCACTAACCCACCTTTTGGTGACGACAGGAAGTTTGAACCAAAGACACAAACAGAAAAACAAATTGCGGAGCTTTATGAGCTGTGGGATATCGCCCGTAACGGAAACTCTATTGATCTTGGTCTAATTTTTCTCGAGAATACCTACAGAATCTTGGGTGATAACGGTAGATTTGGCATAGTACTATCTAATTCGCTAGCAGCGATTGATCGGTGGGAAAAAGCAAGGAAATGGCTCGTGGATAAGATAAGAATTGTTGGCGTTTTTGACTTACCTGCTAACGTTTTTGCAGATACAGGAGTTAATACTACTGTCATTGTAGGATACAAACCTGATAGTAAGGAGTTAGAGGAACTTAATACTAGGGGTTACAAAGTATTTGCTAAAGATATAACGAAAGTAGGCTATGAAGTAAAAACTATCAAAAGAGTTAAGCACTTCATTCCTAAATATAAAATAGATCTTTCAACATTTGAAGTTGAGGTTGATGAAGAAGGCCGGCCTCTTTTAGACGAAGAATTTACATCAACTGTCAAAGGTTTTAGAGAGTGGTGTTTAGGACAAGAAGAATCATTACAGAAAGTATTTCTAGGAGAATAAAGCTATATGAATACAGCTATTTCGAATGAAATAAGCATTAATGATATCAAGTCCAAGAACTTTAAGCTTTCCCCGTCTTTATATCAAGTTACAAAAATCGGTAACAGTAAGTCATATGCATTACGAAGTTTATTAGATGGATTCGAAAAGCATGATAAGGGTAGTGAAGTCGGCTCGCATAATTATATAAATGAATCTCCCAAAAAATTTATGAGAACAAAGGCTCTACGCTCTGATTCTTTCTTGCCTCAACTAAATACTGAGAGCACTGAGGCAATACTGCCCATAAGTTTTATAGGTAACAAACTGACTCAAGATGATATTTTAATTTCTAAAGATTCAAATATTGGTGAAGTAGTAATCTTGGATAAGGATTATCCCAATTACATGATGTCGGGTGGCCTGAATAGGCTGAACGTAAACGATAACAAATATTACATCTTTGGCGTTTTAAAAACAGACTTCTTCAAGGATCAGCTGAAGCGACTTGCCTCACGAGGATCTACAATAACACATGCTAAGACACTATTTTTAGATTGCATGATTCCTTTCCCAGACCAAAAGAATGACCAACAGGTAATAAATTATTTAAGCGATCTGGTTAAGCTGGTTATCAGTAAAGAGAAATCTCTTACTGCCAAGAAGTGTTTGATAGAGGAGATTATTGAATCTGAACTAGAAAATCAATCGCCAGGAGATAGTTTTAGTTTTGATTATCCTAGCGTATCCGAAATGCTTTCGAAGGGACGTATAGATGCTGGATCTTATAGTGAAAAATTTAAAACTATCGAAGCAAAAATAAAAAACTATGTAAATGGATGTTTCTACATTGACATTAGTAATATAAAAAGCGGGAGCACTCCCAAAAAACGATACATTTCAGAAACTATCAAAGAACTACCGTATAGTTGGATTACTCCCACGCATTTTACAGATATGGGAGGAATAGCTTTCACTGAACGATTAAGAAGTGAGACTAACAATTTAAATGAGGATAGCTTACTGATAGTCAACAGAACTTCTCGAGGAGGCAGAGGAGAATATGTTGGACTATGTGCTTTTTTCGATTACAAAAGATATGGTGCCTCACATCACAATCAGGGTATATATAGGGTTACAGGTTACCCAAATGTTGATCTAGCATTTATGGGTGCCTTCTTAAACAGTAATCCGATGCGACAATACTGCGCAGGCCTAACTGTCGGTTCAAAAATGAAAGAGATAAAGAGTAAACAGTTCTCGACCGTACCTTTTCCTAATTTTGACAAAGAAAAGAAGCTCAAGGTAGCAAGCCTGTACTACAATGAAGCCACACCTTATCTTACTTGTGATGATATCGCAGCAATAGGCGAAGAAAGAAACAAAGAAGCAGGAATTGTACAGCTAAACGATGACTTAACTCAGCTTAAGAACAGGATTGACAGCATTGTTAATAAAATAGCTACAGGTGAAATTATTGAGCTTTAGATCTGCACTGCTTAAGGTGTAAAGCTTTCAGGAACTTGCTCTTTCTCTGTGTCAATGCCCTGTCACCCCCCTGTATAAATTCAGTCCAAAGGACTGTCAGATTTGATTCAGTGTCTGGATTTGGGCGTTGCACAATGTACGAATATTGTGCGATGACCCTAGCACTGAGTTCGTGTGTTGCACAATGCTTGTGCGATTCACCCATACATAGGCTAGGTTGATATCCCTAGTCTGATATAGTTCTCCATCAACCTATTCCGACAAAGAGGAAATCATCAAAGATATTAATGCATAAATTCAAGATTATATGAAAAAGAAGATTGAAGCTGATGAATATGCTGACCAAAAGGAACAAATCGTAGACAATGCGATGTTATTCATAAGTAATCCCTCAGAGTTCTGGAACAGAGCACCTGTACAGATACAAAAGAGCGTGCAAAGGACACTTTTCCCACATGGTTTAGCCTACGACTTCGAGACTGGCTTTGGAACTATTGAATTGAACGAATCATATCTGTTAATACAAAAATTAGCACCCGAAGGTGTTAAAGATTCTATTGTGGTAGCAGGACCGAGATTTGAACTCGGGACCTCAGGCTTATGAGTCCTGCGCTCTAACCAACTGAGCTATCCTGCCTTTCGTCGACGCGTTATGGCGCTTGCGCCAGAACCGTCGACGAAACAAGTTCGCTCGACACTTCTGGCGCCCCCGCCAAGTCGTCTCCTCTTTGAAAAAATATGAATTTTTTCAAAGAGGAGACACGTTAACAGATTGAATATAACAGAAAATCGTAGAATTTTCTAGCGGTGAGAGTCGGATTCATCCTCTATTTCGTGGCCGATTATCTCTTCTATAAGATCTTCGATGGTCACGACACCGATAATTTTATTGTTTTTTTCGACGGCCATAAGATGTGTACGAGCGCCTATAAATTTACGAAACATGGTATCGAGGGCAGTCTGACTGCCGACAGTTGGCAGGGGTATTAATGGCAGCTCCTCAATTATGTAACTTCGAACGTCAAAATCCATATCGACCAAGCTCTTCATCAGCAATATCCCTTTGGCTTTTGTTCGTTCCTTATTGAAAATCGGTATGCGACTGTAGTTTTGATCTTTAATTTCATCGATTCTAGCGGCGTCGACAACGGATGTGGATTCTAACCAATAAACCCTTTTAAGCGGAGTCATGATTAACTGGACTCGCTTTTCACTTAGTTCTAATGCGCCTTTGATAATTTCGACTTCATCTTCATCTAATTCGGTTTTAGAATTAATTCCATAATGCTCGTCGATAATCTGGCCTAGTTCGTGACGGGTGTGTAGCCTAGCGCTGTGTTTGCCGAACACCTTGTCCAATATAAGCTGTAAAGGTTTAGAAATAGGGTAGGTGATAATTATCAAGACCCTAAGAAACGGAGCAAAAAACGCCGTAACGGTTAAGGCGTTTTTGATAAATAACGCTTGCGGTAAAATTTCTCCAAAAGTTACTAATAGCAGTGTACCGGTAATACCGGCAATTATTCCGCCTAATTTGCTTTCGAGAATTAGTGAAGTTGCTGCGGCCATGCCGACATTTCCAAGCAAAATCGCAGCTAGACTCAAATGGCTGTTTCGTCTTAACGGTAAGACAAGTTTTGCCCTTACGTCACCGGCCTTAGATTTACGTCTTAGATCACTTAAATCTAGCGACATAAGTGAAAGATTGAGGCCGGAGCAAATCGCCGATAGCGTTATAAAAAGCGTCGCTTGAAGAACCAGAGTTAAAACATCCATTTGTTAGCTGATTATAACTTAAGTACCCCTGTTAAGCTAATTGTTTTATGGTTGCATTATCAAATGCTTCTGCGTGATCGTACATTGTTTGACCGCTCATTGTGCGCCTAATTGCTCTTCCTATAGCGCCATGTCCAACGATTAATATCGTTTCGTGCTCAAGATTATTTAGCCATTCAGTAAATTCTTTGGCTCTATCATGAAGTTCTGCCATTGTCTCAATGCCCGGTATGTCATCGAGTAGATGAGGGTTTTTGCCGTGACCCGGTATGAACGGTGCACCCTCGAGCTCTCCAAAATGTCTTTCTTTGAGTAGATCATGCAAGATAATCTTATTATGAGGAAACCCTATTTCTTTTGCGATTAGTAATGCTGTTTCATGAGCTCTTTTGAGAGGAGAGGCAATAATTACATCGAAGATCAAGCCTGATTCTTTTGCCTTTATACCTGCTTGTCGAGCCTGCAGTCGACCTTTATCTGTGAGTTCTGTATCGCTGCCCGCCCCAGAAAACAGACCAAGCACATTCATTTCAGACAAACCATGCCTAGCATAATATATCTTTTTCATTTACTGATTTTGAACAATTCAGGTTTAATTTTTTTAAGGTTTGTCCAGCACTGTTCAAATAGCGGTTGTGGGAGATCTGCAATATCAACCCATTGGAAATCAATACATTTATCAGGCTCTAAGATCTGAACTTCTCCTGATTCCCAGTCACTATTCATCCATATAGTCACATAATGCTTTCCTGAATCAAATATATCGTTGGTTGTGGCGAAATGACTTAAATTATTAATAAAGATACCAGCTTCTTCTGCAGTTTCCCGCTTTGCGCATTCTTCCCAGCTTTCGCCACTTTCTAAATGACCTCCAGGCACACTCCATGTATTATTACCGTGTACAACAATCCTTTTGTACATAAGAAGTCTGTCGTCTTTCCAAATTAATACAGCTATGCCTACTCTCGGTTCCTGCAAGCTATTATTAGTCACTTTGTTATTTTTCATTGATACTATTATGACATGAGCTTAAATAATATTTCATTACCTGACGGAAAATATATCGTTGCTGTATCTGGAGGAGTAGATTCTATTGTTTTACTAAATCTTTTAGCAACCAAACTTTCGCCTACTACCACTTTGGTAGTGGCG
This sequence comes from bacterium, assembly GCA_030855355.1. Taxonomy (GTDB): domain Bacteria; phylum Patescibacteriota; class Saccharimonadia; order Saccharimonadales; family SZUA-47; genus JALYRK01. The sequence goes on along the minus strand of JALYRK010000002.1, from coordinate 39,799 downwards.
CACGTCGATCATGGCATCAGGACTGAGTCAGTCGATGATGCGAAATTCGTTGAAGAGCTCGCTAAAAAGTATGGCCTGAAATACGAAAACAAAAGATTTGAACTAGGTGCTGGAGCGAGCGAGGAAAAGGCTAGGGTATCACGGTATAGTTTTCTGTTTAATCTCTGCGAAAAACACAAAGCTAAACTAGTGACCGCGCATCATCAGGGAGACCTAATCGAAACCTCAGTTCTTAACATTTTACGCGGAACAGGTCCGCACGGGCTTGCCAATATGCTTTCCGGCGAGCTTATCCTAAGACCGCTACTGAAAATATCTAAAGCTGAGATAATTAGTTTCGCCAAAGAAAATAACTTGAGTTGGCGCGAAGATTCGACAAACCATGATCAATCTTATTTACGTAATTATATTAGACAAAACGTAATTCCCAAACTCGAACCAGAAATACCGTTGTTGCAATCTAACATAGATATTACTGCTAAAAAAACAGCCGAGTTCGATAAACTTATGAAAGTACTGCTGCAAAGCTATAAACAAGACAATAGATTTAAACGTAGTGGTCTATTGGAGTTAGACTATAAACTTCTTTCCTACGCCGTCCGACAAATATTAATAGAATCAGGAGTTAAAGATATTTCCCGCGATATGATTGAACGCGTTAGCATCGGCATTAAAACACTTCTGCCAGGTAAGAAGCTCGATATTGATAAACTGCACAGGCTTAGCTCATATAAAGATTTTGTAGAAATTACTAGCACAGAACAAGCTCCAATCTGTATAATCTAGAAGATATGGAGAAAAACAAGAAACCAATCATGCGGAAACCTGATGGTAACCGCCGAGTTAAGTCAATAATATTTTTTGCTTTGATGGCAGTAGTTGGATGGGCGATTATAGTCAGTTACAGTGCTAATAAAACGAAGTTACCGGTCGTAGGCCTAAACGAAGTTATTACCAAAGCCAACAGCGGTGAAATCGAAAAAATTGAAGTCGACAAAGGCAAGCTATTTGTTTACAACAAAGCCGACGACAAAGAACCAACTAGTGAATCAAACATGTTCGCCGGCAGCAGCTTGTACGAACAAGGTCTTACTAACCGCGATGTTCAAGTAAATGTTAAGCCAGCCGATTCGGGCGGCGGTGTCTGGTTAGATTTGGCGGCAAGCTTAATCCCAGCGCTTCTTTTAGTAGGATTTCTGATTTGGATGATGCGTAGTGCCCAAGGCCAAGGCAACCAGGCAATGAGCTTTGGTAAATCCAGTGCAAGACTATACGGCGGCGAAAAGCAGAAGGTCGTGTTCAAGGACATTGCAGGTAGTGATGAAGCTAAACAAGATCTAGAAGAAGTAGTCGAATTTCTTAAGTTCCCGAAAAAGTTTGAGGGGCTTGGTGCGAGAATTCCTAAAGGTGTTTTACTTATTGGGCCTCCCGGTACCGGTAAAACAATGCTTGCCCGTGCTGTCGCCGGCGAAGCAGCTGTGCCATTCTTCAGTATTTCAGGTTCCGAATTCGTTGAAATGTTTGTCGGTGTTGGTGCATCCCGTGTAAGAGACTTATTCACCAAGGCCAAGAAAAACGCTCCATGTATTATCTTTGTAGATGAAATCGATGCTGTCGGCCGACGCCGCGGTTCCGGTATGGGTGGTGGGCATGATGAACGCGAACAAACATTAAACCAGATACTAGTTGAGATGGACGGTTTCGAACAGGGCGAAAATGTAATTGTATTAGCAGCAACAAACCGAGCCGATGTACTGGATCCAGCATTGTTGCGTCCTGGCCGATTTGACCGACGTGTAAATATTGGCTTGCCCGACAGAAAAGACCGCGAGGCAATTCTAAAAACCCATTTTGCCAAAAAACCTCTTGAGAAGTCGGTTGACTTAAACTCGCTTGCAGGCAAATCAGCCGGCAGCTCTGGAGCAGACTTGGCAAATATCGCCAACGAAGCAGCGATATTCGCAGCCCGTCATGACCGAAAAACTATTTCCCAAGAAGACGTCACGCAGGCTTTCGAAAAAGTAGCTATCGGACCAGAGAGAAAAAGCAAAGTTATGAGCGAAAAAGAGAAAGAATTAACTGCATACCATGAGGCGGGACACGCGATTGTCGGACATATTTTGCCTGACAGTGACCTGGTTCATAAGGTAACGATAATTCCGCGCGGTGGCACTGGTGGGGTAACATGGTTCATTCCACCCGAAGATAAAAGCTACCACTCGATAGTTGAGTATAAGGATGTACTGGCGCGGATGCTCGGTGGAAGAATAGCCGAAGAAGTTGTTTACGGCAGTGATCACGTTACCACTGGCGCAGGTTCTGACCTGCAAAAGGCAGCAGAACTGGCACGCGAAATGGTAATTTCTCAAGGTATGGGCAAGAAGCTCCGAAACCAAGTATTCCATGTGGACGATGCAATGGTATTCGATAAAATGATGCACGAAAGACAATACTCTGACGATACTGCTAAAATCATCGACGACGAAGTAGAGAGCCTTATAGGCGAAGCTGCAGACAGAGCACGCATAGTAATAAAGGGTAATCTTGATAAGCTTAAAGCTCTAAAAGATGCTCTGCTTAAGCACGAAACTCTTGAAGCCGATACTGTCATAAAATTACTAGACGGCAGCAAGCTGCCATCTTCTGCGAAACTGTATTAGCAGCAATTAGAATACTACTGAGCAACGCGAACGAGGCGACAGCCGAACTTTAGGGGGAGGAAAACGCTGTCTGAATTTACTTCGGACAGCGTAAGGAAGGGTAAACCCTTCCTTAAAAATATGGCTCCACCTGATGATTTCGCGTATACTCATTACAGATGAAAAAACTCCTTAGCAAGGCAAATAAGCGCATATCTTTTGGTAGTGCAGCTTCGCTTTTGATTGTTGCCGCACTTGCTTCACAGTCATTAGGATTTTTACGAAATAGGCTTATTAGTACAAACTTTACGGCTGTGAGCCCAGGCAGCAGTGACGCCTTTTTTGCCGCATTTCAAATACCCGACTTTTTCTTTTATACGATTGCCGCTGGCGCCTTAGGAGTAGCTTTCATACCTATATTTGCGGATAAGCTAGAGTCGGGAAATACACGTCTAGCCTGGGAACTGACAAGCAGTCTACTGAATTTCTTGGTGTTGGCAATGGGTGCGGTATCAATACTACTTTTTATATTTGCTAAGCCGCTAATTCATTTGATTGCGCCAGATTTACCAGAAGTGCATCTAGCTCAAGCCGTACTAATAATGCAGCTAGTCTCACTAAACCCGCTACTATTTGCATTATCCGGTTTGCTAACTAGTGTTCAGCAGGCTACTGGAAGGTTCTTTTTTTATGCCGCTGCGCCGATCGTTTACAATCTAAGCATTATCGCCAGTATCTTTATATTTAAGGATAATATAGGTATTGTTGGGCTTGGCATAGGTGCATTAGTAGGCGCAATCCTGCAGCTTATCGTGGCGATCATAGGTATGCTTGGCAGCGAATTTAAGTATCATCGAAGAATTAATTGGCATACCAGCGGTTTTCGTGAAGTGATGAGGCGTTTACCCGCCAGATCACTTGACCAGGGAGTTGATCAAGTTAACTCTATCGTAGAGACTAACCGCGCTCAAACACTGGGTCTTGGTGCTATAAGTAGCTATAACTATGCTCTGACGCTAATGAATGTTCCAGTTATGCTGCTCGGTAACTCTATCGCCACAGCAGCCTTCCCTAAGCTTGTAGACCGGTTAGCCAAAAAACAGCCTGATCAGTTTAGGAGAGATTTCATCCATATTCTGAGAGGAATGATATGGGTAACTGCTCCAGTTTTAGTTGTATGTTATTTCTGCCGCGCTTATCTGGCACGCATGGTCTTTGGTCGAGTAGCACCGGCAGTTGCTCTGATATTCGGCTATCTCATATTCGCTATTCTATTTAGGATTATTTATAGCATGATGTCTAGGTGGTTTTATGCTCAGAAAGACACGAAAACGCCACTTTACGTTTCATTGTTTGCCATTGGCTTGAATGTTTACCTTGCCTTTACATTGGCTAGGCCCGATTCGTATGGAGTGGCAGGCTTGGCTTTAGCCCAATCTATAGTAGCTATATTCGAGGTATTTGTTTTGACAATTATTATATTTGCTAGAGACCGTAAAATTTTCGATAAATTCTTTCAGCAGGGTTTACTCCGAATCATATCTGTGACCGGCTTCTCGATGACCGCCACTTTTATAATGATAAGCTTGCTGCCTCTTAACGCTACGGACAGGGGTTTTGTGACATTGTTCTTTAAGCTGGGTGCGATAAGCTTTGTGACTTTCGTAGTGCATGTCAGTTTTTCTTTAATGCTAGGATTGCAAGAAGCCAGATTTGTTGTCAGTCAAACGAAGAGGTTCATTTATCGGCCAGTCAAGATCCAGTAGAAACACTTTATTACCCCTGTAAAATCTGTTATAATTAGTATTAATGACTCAGTCTAATATTCGAAACTTTTGTATAATCGCGCACATCGATCATGGTAAATCGACACTTGCGGATCGTTTGCTGGAGCTTACAGGCACTGTACAAAAACGCGATATGAAAGCTCAAATGCTCGACAAGATGGATTTGGAGCGAGAAAAGGGAATTACCATCAAGCTAGCGCCCGTTCGCATGAACTACAAGAACTATTTATTGAACTTGATTGATACCCCAGGACATGTTGATTTCAGTTATGAAGTTAGCCGAAGCTTGCAGGCTTGCGAGGGCGCATTACTGGTAGTCGACGCTGCACAGGGTATTCAGGCACAAACTCTTGCAAATGTATATTTAGCTATGGCTGCCGACCTAACCATAATTCCAGTTCTTAATAAGATTGATTTACCGGCAGCCGATGTAGAGCGGGTAAGTGCAGAAGTCATAACCTTACTTGGCTGCAAAAAAGAAGACATCCTTCTCATAAGTGCCAAAACCGGCTTAGGAGTTGAGGCTGTACTCGATGCCGTAGTTGAGCAGGTTCCTTCTCCAAGAGGTAGCGATGTTACCGACACTAAAGCATTAATATTCGATAGTTATTATGATGATTACCGCGGTGTAGTTCTTTACGTTCGTGTAGTTGACGGGCGTATTCCGAAGGGCAGCGAAATCCATATGATTGGTTCAGATTCTAATGGTTTAGCTCTGGAGGTAGGGCATTTAAGCCCAGTAATGAACGCCGACGCAGTATTAGAAAGTGGCCAAATCGGCTACGTCGTGACGAACTTGCGGAGCACTCGTGAAGCAAAAGTGGGTGATACTGTGACTTTACTTAAATCGCCAGCCACTGCGGCCTTGCCTGGTTACAAAGAAGTAACGCCTTTTGTATATGCCGGGTTCTTTCCGGAAAGCAATGAGGAGTACCAGGAGCTCAAGGATGCAATAGAAAAGCTTTCACTAAGTGATTCGGCGCTTCAATATACTTTGGAGAATTCACCGGTGTTAGGTTTCGGCGTCCGGATAGGATTCTTGGGGCTTCTTCATATGGATATTGTGCGCGAGCGTTTAAAGCGTGAATACCAGCTAGATTTAGTCGTAACTAATCCATCGACCGACTATTACGTCAGATCAAAAAACGGTGAACGCATACACATTAGATCGGCCAGCGAGCTTCCCGATGTTACTAATATTGAAGAGATCGAAGAGCCATGGATTAACGGCGAAGTGGTCTGCCCCAAAGAATTCGTAGGCAGCGTCATCCAGCTAATAAGTAATAAGCGCGGTATCCAGAAAAACCTAAGTTATGTTGATGCACACCTGGCATTAGTAAGTTTTGAAGCGCCACTTGCAAATCTACTGACAGATTTTTATGATCAGTTAAAGAGCCTTACATCAGGTTATGGCTCATTCAATTACGAGCTTTCTGGCTACAAAGTTGAAGATTTGGTAAAAGTGGACTTTTATGTGGCCGGGGACAGGGTTGATGCATTAAGTGTCATGACGCACCGCTCCGAATCAATGAGTTTAGGACGAGAAACTGTGAAAAAATTAAAAGAAATAATCCCTAAGCAAAACTTTCAGATAGCTCTTCAGGCTGGCATTGGGGGCAAATTTATTGCCCGTGAAGACATATCCGGTTATCGAAAAGACGTTACCGCAAAACTCTACGGAGGCGATGCAACTCGGCGTAAAAAACTTCTGGAGAAGCAGAAAAAGGGCAAAGAACGCATGAAACGCTTCGGCAAAGTCGACATCCCTTCCGAAGCCTTCACAGTACTTCTCAAACGGGATTAGGAAAGAGCAGCCCAAGCGAGCCGATTTATTTGGTCGCCTGGAGCGATGAGAAAACCTGGGTTTTCTCATTAAGGCATTGTCGACATCCCTTCCGAAGCCTTCACAGTTCTACTTAAACGCGACTGAGCTGTCTATTTCGGTTAAGCTTTGAGATAATTGAGTTAATTTATGGATAAAACCGAATTTATTAACTGGGCACGTAAACTGGCAATGACCTATGAACCTAGCCTTGAAGTTAAAGACAAACTTACTCATGTCAGGTTAATTGCTTTCGTAGGCCCTACTGGAGTTGGGAAGACAACAATTATTCAGAGCACTGAACTTGCATATATAAGAAGCGACGTTACTCGGCGTCCGCGCGACGGCGAAAAGGATGGTCGTGAGTATAATTTTCGTGACGATTATATGCAGATTCTAGACGATATTAAGAATGGCCGTTATGTACAGTTTGTGATTAATAGTAACAATGAGTTTTACGGTACTTTGGCGGACGAGTATCCTGGAGGCGGCAACTGCGCCATGGCAATAATAGCTAAAGCAGTACCTCATTTTCGTAACCTCGGGTTTGCTGATGTTCTGCCGATATATGTTTTACCACCAAGCTATGTAGTGTGGATGAAGAGGATTGGCAGTGTCAGAAGTGAAGATCTGAAAGCTCGTTTTGTAGAAGCAAGAGAAAGTTTGCCAACAGCTTTAGAAGATCCGGATTATTATTTTGTGCTAAACGATAATCTGAAAGATGTACTAAAGGACATCGATTCAGTTATCAAAGGCGAGCCAGTCAGCGAGCATCGCTCGTCGTTAGCCCGTCAAACCGCAGAGCTGCTTATTGGACGACTCGGCGACGACTAATCTAGTGTTAAAGTTTTGTGTTCGCTAAGGTATAAAGCTTATCAATAATGTCTTCAGTAACATCTTGAACGGCGGGTTTTCCGTCAATTTCAAGAAGCAAGCCTTTTTCTCGATATTTCTCGATTGCAGGAAGAGTTTTTTCAGAGAACTCGTTAAATCGTGTTCTTAAAACGGCTTCTTCTTGATCATCATGTCGTCCTCTTTCAGAAAGTTCCCATCTTCGCTTAGATTCTTCAGTAGAGACGATCAGTAGTAGTACGGCCTTCGTAGGATGTCCTGACTCGCTGGTCGCTTTTAGAATGCTTTTTTCCTCGCCTTCCCATCTGCCGACACTGCTTAGTATTAGTGGTTTATTAGCGAACTTTTCCTGCTTCAAGAACGGTAACACTATCGACAAATACTCTTCCGTTGGTGCCAATTGTCCTGTAGATATATGTTTTTTGATATGTTCAGGGCCATGGGAACTGCGTAGAATGTCGCCTCCGCCTATCAATGCTCCGTCAAAGTAGAGTGCTAGTTCTTTACCGTGAGTGTCTTTGCCTGAAAATGGAAGCCCAAATATGTTTATAGTGCCACTGCCCAGCCAGGATTTAATTTTTTCTATTTTTATTTGTAAGGTGTTGTCCATGGAAAAAGTATAAGCGCATATCCGAACGAGAGCAAATAGGTTTCTTCATATTTAAGCCAAGTTATGAGCGTAGCGAACGAGCCGACAGGCGAACTTTAGCGAGGAGGAAATTGCAGTCCGAACTTGTTTCGAACAAAATTAGAGCAGCAGAGCTCCGCCTACTTTAAATGAGCGCTGCGAACCGCTGCGAAGCTGCGGCTTTAGTTAGGGGAAAGTGAAGTTTGAATTTAGTTCAGACGAACTTGGGGGAGCTAACTCCCCCTATACTATCTAGCACTCTGGACATATGACTGCCAAAAAGTTATAATCTGAGTATCATGACAGCGCGTCAAATCAAGATATTACAGGCAATCATCGAGCAATATGCCGAGGTTGCCAGCCCTGTTGGCAGTCAGTTGCTAGCTAAAGTTTTTAATGTATCTAGCGCTACAATACGTGCCGAGATGGCCGAGCTAGAACGCTTAGGTTTTATTGCACAACCTCATACAAGTGCCGGCCGTATCCCAACAGACAAGGGCTACAGGCACTACGTGAATCTGCTTAACGAATTTGGAGCTCAGCCAAACGACGTCAGTCGCAGTGCCAGTCGCGCTTTGACAGCACGCGTTGATGGTGGCGGTAGCAACGAGCGAGTTATTCGTAACGCAGTCGATACTTTAGTAGAGCTTACGCATAACCTTAGTCTCGCGACAATTGGCAATCAGCTTTATATGAGCGGTCTGTCGAATTTATTCGGCCAACCAGAGTTTGTGCATCCTGCGCAGGTGCAGGAAGTTGCGCGTCTGTTAGATAATCTAGAACCCTGGCTGCGAGAAGCAGCTCCGAATGAGCCACTAAACGTTTTTATCGGTCGAGAGAACCCGGTCGGTCGTAGTGCCGGCGCTTCTCTAATAATAAGCAGGTTCCGCAGCCCATACAGCGACCGGAGCTTTATCGGTGTGGTTGGCCCGACTCGTCAGAATTACCGAGAAGTAATGGGGTTAGTTTCTCAAGCAGGCAGAATGCTAGAAGGAGCTCTACATGTCTCCTGAGGGAAGTCTTAGTTTCGAGCCAGAGTTCGAGTTAAGGTTGTTCGATAATCCTGGTTTTAGACTCTTATTTGATACGTGTAGCGAAGTATATACTGCAAATGACGGTGGTTCATTCGACACAACTGCAAAAGAAGCTTTAGTCATGCTAAGCCAAGCTAGACAGGCGGTTTCTGCTCAATATGGCATTAGGGGGGATCGCCTAGATCAACTTGAACGTGTTGCGGGTCGTTATGCTTTGACACTACCAACAGAATTATTAAATGAGGCTTTAGCTTAATGCAAAATTTCGAAAATATAGTAGAGGGTGTTTTCAATAAAGATGAATTGGCTTTGTTTTCGATAATGGTCGATAATAACCCAATAACTACCGGCGTAGAACCCCTTACTTCGTGCGGTACTACAGATGACAGAGTTGCCGCATTCACTGAGGCACATAGAATTGGGTACAGCCTAGAGCTTTATAAAACTATGCTAAATAGCGGATTTAAGCCGAGGTATCTCTCTTACATATCAAGTCTCGGCTGTCTGCAACTGGGAAAGGAATAAATAGGTGACAAAAAAAAGCGGTAATTCCGAAAAAATTGCAGAGCAGCTAGCTCAAGAATTAGCCGAGGCCAACGATGCACTTTTAAGAGAGCGGGCAGACGCAGCCAATGTTCGGCGCCGCGCTGATGAAGAGCGAGTAAAAATGGCCAGTTATTATAAATCCCAGATTATTAGCGAGCTTTTGCCTGTTATCGATAATTTTGAACGAGCCTTGCAACACTTACCTCAGGACTTAGAAAAAAACGACTATGTAAAAGGTATCGAAGGAGTTGTAAAACAATTCCAGCAGGTGCTAGACAAACTCGGCGTTATTCGCATAAAAACTGTCGGCGAAGCATTTAATCCAGAACTTCACGAAGCGGTAAGTGCCGAAGGCGATGGTGAGCACGAAATCGTCAGCGAAGAGCTCCAAAGCGGTTGGTGCTTAGGCGACGAAGTAATCCGTCACGCAATGGTTCGGGTTACCAATAAATGACGAATAAAAACGAAGGAGTAAAAGAAGTAGTTTATCCTGAAGTTGATCAGTTCGGTCGAGAACTAAACCCTTTATTTTATCTAAATGCTCTAAGTAAACATGTTGCAGAATGGCGAGAAAATAATGCCAAAATATCTCCTAGCTCGCCTAATAACTATGTACTCAAAAGAGTTTTTGGCTCGGAAGTATAGATTGACTTAAATTAGTGCTTGTGCTATAATACAAGTATGAACACAATTAGACCAACAACTGGTGACTTCGCAGAGTTTACTCCTGATGAGCTGAATAGAATGCGAGCCAATCAGGAAAAAGCTGGCGAACAATTAGTTGCCAACACATCTTCTGAAAATGCTGAGAGGATACTGGGATTTCTCGCTAGAAAGGCAACGCTAGCTGGTGGAGTGGAGCCAGAAGGCCCATACAGCGAAATCATACTGCCCCCAAGTAAGTAATACTAACTTACTAATAAATTAATTTATATTAATTAGCACTCTTGACATGAGAGTGCTAATTTTGCTATTGTCAGATTAGTTAGCACTCGTATATACTTAGTGCTAGATATAATTCAACTAATGGGGGATAAACATGTCAAAAATTATTGGAATTGATTTAGGAACGACTAACAGCGCCATGGCTGTCATGCAGTCGGGCAAGCCAGAAATTATTGCCAACAGCGAAGGCAACCGAACTACACCTAGCGTAGTAGCTATCAACAAAAAGGGAGAACGCCTAGTTGGTGCTTTAGCGCGCCGACAGCAGGTAACTAATCCTAAGAATACCGTTTATGAAATGAAGCGTCTTATTGGCCGCAAGTGGACCGACAAAGAGGTGCAAAAAGACATTAAACTTATGGGCTATGAGATGGTCAAGAGTGGCACAGGTGTCAAAATCAAGATGGGTGACAAAGATTACACCCCAGAAGAAATGTCAGCAATGGTGCTTAGCAAACTAAAGGCCGATGCCGAGGCGTTTCTAGGTGATAAAGTTAATGAAGCTGTAATCACCGTTCCTGCTTATTTTGATGACAGCCAGCGCCAGGCGACTAAAGATGCCGGTAAGATTGCCGGGCTAGAAGTAAAGCGCATTATCAACGAGCCGACCGCAGCTGCATTAGCTTACGGATTAGACAAAGAAACGAAGGGTGACGAGAAAATCGCCGTATTCGACCTAGGTGGCGGTACATTCGACATCTCTATTCTGGAGCTCGGTGACGGAGTATTCGAAGTGAAGAGTACAAACGGCGATACGCACCTAGGTGGTGCCGACTTCGACCGTGTGATTGTCAATCACCTGGTAGCTGAGTTCAAAAAAGAACACGGCCTCGATATAAGCGACGACAATGCCGCGATGCAGCGTCTTCGTGACGAAGCCGAAAAAGCCAAGATTGAGCTATCGACAGCCCAAGAGGTAGACATTAATCTGCCATTCTTAACCGCCGATGCCGACGGACCAAAGCACTTTGAGTATAAAATGTCTCGCTCTAAGCTAGAAAGCCTAGTCAAAGATCTTATCGACAAAACCGCAGAGCCATGCAAAAAAGCACTCAAAGATGCCAAAATCACCGCCAAGGACATCGACAGCGTCGTATTAGTCGGTGGTATGACCAGAATGCCTGCAGTTCAAGCCAAAGTTAAAGAGATTTTCGGCAAAGACCCTATGAAAGGCGTCAACCCAGACGAAGTTGTAGCAGTCGGTGCGGCTATTCAGGGCGGTGTACTCGCTGGAGACGTCAAAGACGTTCTGTTGCTTGATGTCACGCCTTTGAGTCTCGGTATAGAGACTCTAGGTGGTGTGACGACCAAACTAATCGAGCGAAACACTACTATCCCAACCAGTAAAAGCGAAACATTCAGTACTGCTGCAGATAATCAGAACCAAGTAGAGATACATGTACTACAGGGTGAGCGTGAAATGAGCACCGATAACAAATCGCTTGGCCGCTTTATATTAGACGGGATTGCGCCAGCGCCGCGCGGCGTTCCGCAAGTTGAGGTTACGTTTAACTTGGACGCTAACGGAATCTTGAATGTGACTGCAAAAGATAAAGGTACTGGCAAAGAGCAGAGTATTACGATCCAGAACAGCGGTAATCTGTCTAAAGACGATGTTGAAAAGATGGCCAAAGAAGCCGAAGCTAACGCCGAGGAAGATAAGAAAAAGCGTGAAGCGGTAGAAGCACGCAACATGCTTGAAAATACTGCCTACCAGGCCGAAAAGCTTGTTAACGACAACGGCGAGAAGCTAAGCGACGAAGATAAGAAAACCCTTGAAGAAGCTGTTGTTGAAGCTCGTAAGGTCAGTGGCGACGAAGCCTCCGACAAAGATGCGCTAGAAGCCGCTATGAAGGAACTTAACGACAAAGTTATGCCAATAGGTGCAAAACTCTATGAGCAAAATGCTAAAGATACGCCATCAGAAGCAGCCACTGAAGGCGATGAGCCTAAAACCGACAAAGACGAGCCCGTCGAGGGCGAAGTTGTCGACGACAAAGAAAAATAAACCTCTATTCAATCGTAGTAAGAACTCTCTTTATAAGGTCCCAAAATAAAACAGTTAATTGTTACACATCCGTGGATTGATAGTCTTGTATTGGGGGAGTACACTTTGGATTAGGTATGACAAATTTGCTACTAACTTCTGAGCAGATGGGCCTTAGACTAGAACAGTATTACAACGACCTCCCACCAGATAGTCAGCCATCGCCTGTAGAGCCAATACTTTCAGATATGATTCCGAGGGTTCCTGTACAAGATTTTTTGACACGTCATAGGTTCGTTACAGATCCACAATGCAGCTTTTGGGAGTTAAGGGATGATTTTCTTCCAACTTTTGAAGAGTTAGATGGAAATGATTATGTCGAAGACCTAGCCACTCTATGCTTAAGAGGTATTTATGGCAATCAACCTCCTTCGATTGAACAGTTTAGTGGGCAAATCAATGCTATGAACGATAAACTCGCACTTCTTGAATAGTGACAGTCGAAAATCCAACCTACCAGTTGTAAGAATTCTCATACTTTACAACGTTGGCTTAAGTGATAATTAAGCCACAATCAAATAATGAAAGGATTGATTATGAGCTTATATGACATCATCGCTTGGGTAGTCATGGGTGCCTTGGTTGGTTGGATTGCCAGCAAAGTTATGGGTACTGATGCAGAGCAGGGCGGATTAGCAAATATAGTAGTAGGTATCGTAGGTGCCTTTGCTGGTGGATTCCTTATGAATCTTATCGACAAGCAAGGGGCTAACAGTGCAGACGCAATCAGCTGGAGAAGTTTTTTCGTAGCTCTTCTTGGTGCTATTGTCGTCCTATTTGTCTACAAAGCTGTCTCTAGACGAGCTTAAAGAATTTAGATTAATGAAACGGGGCCCATTTCACGGCCTCTTTTCATATTAAAAATCTGGCACTCGTACCCTCAAAGTGCTAAAATATATGCATGTCGAAACGTGATTATTATGAAGTATTGGGTGTTGCTAAAGGCGCATCGGCTGATGAAGTAAAAAAAGCTTTCCGTCGTAAAGCTATCGAGCTACACCCCGACAAAGAAGGCGGCGACGAAGCAAAATTCAAAGAGGTCAACGAGGCGTATGAAGTACTAAAAGATTCCGACAAGCGCCAACGATATGACCAGTTCGGACATGCCGGAGTAGGGGGTGCTAGCGGAAACCCTTTTGGTGGTGGTTATGGCGGCCAAAGTCAGAATATTAATTTTGATTTTGGTGATTTAGGTCTTGGGGATATTTTTGGCAGCTTTTTTGGCGGCGGTATGGGCGGTTCACGCTCTTCGCGACAAGCACGCGGTCGTGATGTCGAAACTAATCTTATTCTTAGCTTCGAAGAAGCAGTTTTTGGAACAGAAGCAGAGCTAGAGCTGAACTTGAGTGACAGTTGTGAACACTGTAAAGGTACGACTGCCGAACCAGGCCATGAACTAAAAACCTGTGAAACATGTAAGGGTGCAGGCCAAGTGATGTCGGCTACTAGGACAATTTTCGGTAATATCCAGCAGGCAAGCGTCTGTCCTACTTGTCATGGCCGCGGTAAAGTCCCGGAAAAAGCATGCACAGTATGCGGCGGCGCGGGAGTGAAGAAAAAGCTGCAAAAGATTAAAATGAATGTCCCTGCCGGGATCGATGACGGTGCGACTATACGCTTACGCGAGCACGGCGAAGCTATCGCAAATGGACCGAAAGGCGATTTATACGTAAATATCCGCGTTCGCGCACACAAAAAGTTCACCCGCGAAGGCGATTTAATTTTAAGCGATGAGCACTTAAGTATGATAGATGCCGCCCTGGGAACAGAGATTAACGTAGACACTGTGGACGGTCCCATCAAAATGAAAGTACCGGCGGGTACTCAAAGCGGAACAGATTTTAAGCTTTCAGCGCACGGAGTACCCCATATCAAAGGTGAATCCCGTGGTGCGCATATCGTCACGATATTGGTTGATACACCGACCAACTTAAGCCGTGAGCAGAAAGAACTCCTGCAATCATTCAAGACTAAGCCTCAAAAACGTGGGTTCTTCGCGTAATTTTCAGGAGGATTCAAGCTCCAACAGTGCTTCTGTGATGGCACAGAGCATTGCCATTACAAAACGGCGAACCAAAGGTTCGCTTCTTTTTTGGGATAGTCTGGCCTGTTAATCTTATTAGTAGAGATTATTATGACTAGAAACACTGAACTACTGCTTGAAGAGTTTAAACGCTGTGGTATTGATTACGAAATAATATGGAGCGAATTAAATTATTTCCACTTTAAAGCAAAAGACGGGAAATGGCATATCATGTGCGGAATGGTGTCTGATCATATGCCAGCAACAAGTCATATACTGTGCAAAGAAAAATACCTGACGTATAAATTGTTCTTAGAATTAGGACTGCCTACTCCGGCTACGATATATTTTACTGATTGTACAGATGAGTTCTTGACCAGTTATAGCCCTCTTATCATTAAGCCCTCCGACAGTGCTCAAGGCAGAGGTATTAAACTTAATATTACAGATGTTAATGGCCTTAATAAAGCGGTAAAAGATACTGGAGTGCCTGAAAGCAGCGTACTCCTGCAGCAGCAAATCGAAGGCGCTGATCTTCGGTTACTTATTATCGGGGGCAAGTTAATTTCGGCTGTGGAAAGGCGTCCAACACAAGTAATCGGAGACAGAAAGCATACGGTACGGGAGCTAATATACCTAGAGAACCAACGGCCCGAGCGTGAAGACCGAGGTACAAGCAGATTGAGGCAGATTTCCATGGAAGCTTGTAAGTCGTACCTTACAGAATCAGGCTTTCAACAAATTCCGAATATGAATGAAGCGATTCGAGTTAGCGGCCCAGCCAATCAGAGTTTAGGCGGTAGCGTACACCCTGCTTCAGATCTTATGACAGATAAGATTAAGACTCAAGCAGAATCAATCGCGCAGCATATAAATGCTCCAATCGCAGGTGTTGATTGCATTTTGAACTCTAACGGTGAGCATTATTTCATTGAAATTAACTCTTCTCCTGGAATTGGTATTCATGATGATAGCTTTTGGGGCACAAATGATAAAAGCTATGAGCAGTACGCTCAGTGGTTGTTTGAACACTAGATACAGATTGCTGTAGTTAAATTTTGTGCGATAATAAAACCAATTATGCATAAGCGTGACAAACAAGACGGCTTCATTACTATGATTGTTATTCTACTAATAATTTTGTTTGCCGCTATTTACCTAGCTTACATGCGCGTAAAAAATGCCCAATAAGACTCTACCTCTAGACAAAAAGCAGATTTTATGCTAAAATCATACAGTTAAACGAAAGAAAGCAAACATGGCGGTATATCAAGCAGTTATCGGTAGAAATGAAGAAGTCGACTTAGTCGGGGTTGCTATGCATTTGCCAGCCAAAATTGATACTGGTGCTTTCCGTTCTAGTATTCATGCTGAGGGTATTCAAGTTACTTTAAAAAACGGAGTCAAAACCCTGTCCTGTAAGCTTCTGGGCCACCCAGGAGCGCCAATTGTACGTGATTATGAAACCACTGATTTTGAAGAAGTAGAAGTAAGATCCAGTAACGGGCACTCTGAGGATAGGTACGCCGTGACTCTTAAACTTAAGTTAGCCAATAAGGTTTTCGATACAAGTTTTAGCCTGACATCAAGGGACAAGAATCTATTCCCGATACTTATTGGCCGCAAGGCACTTAAGCGCAGATACATAGTTGATGTTAGTAAAAGTGCGATTAAAGTTGATAAACTAGCTAAAAGCCTAGGCTTTTTACCTAGCGATTACGAAGAATCTCAGGAGAAATAATATGCGAATAGCAATTCTGTCCAACGGACCAGGCAATTACAGCACCAAGCGCCTCAAAGAAGAGGCGATTTTACGTGGTCATGAAGTCGAAGTTATAAAGTATAAAGAGTGTTATGCCAGTATTGAGCGTAGCCGTCCGGTTGTGATGTACCGTGGTGTCGCACTTGAGGATTTTGATGCGATAATTCCTCGTATTGCCAGCAGTATGACCCGCTACGGAACAGCTATTGTACGACAATTTGAGATGCAGGGCGTTTATACCACCGGCAGTTCCATTTCTATTGTGCGCTCACGTGATAAGCTGCGCACCCTTCAACTGTTAGCTAGGGCTGGGGTTGGAATTCCAAAGACTGTTTTCACGCGTGATGCCAGTGATATCGATGATGTTATCGACGAAATTGGCGGCGCACCAGTAATCATTAAGTTAGCTCGCGGTACTCATGGGAACGGCGTTGTTTTGGCTGAAACCAAAAAAGCGGCCAAGAGTGTAATGCAGGCTTTTTACGTTATGGATGACGACGGAACCAACATTCTGCTGCAAGAATTCGTTAAAGAATCTGCAGGCGTAGATATTCGTGCTTTTGTAGTAGGCGGCAAGATAGTCGCTAGTATGAAGCGCCAAAGCTTGGACGATGATTTTAGAAGTAATCTGCATCAAGGCGGTGAAGGCGTCACCGTAAAATTGACCGACGAAGAACGTAAAGCCGTAATCAAAGCGGCTCGAGCTATGGGGCTTTCTATCTGTGGAGTTGACCTGATGCGTTCAGACCGTGGACCGCTAATCTTAGAAGTAAACTCTAGTCCTGGTTTTGGTATTGAAACTGTTACTGGACGAAATGTGGCCGAAAAAATTATTGAGTATGTAGAGCAGAACGCCAAGGGTAAACGACGCCGCGACCGCGTAGGCGCTTAGTCAACTGCACCGCACTATCGATTCAACCGAACAAGTCGGCTTGAAAAGATAGCGCCTTCGGCATTGTGACTATTTTAGTGCATAATCTAGGAATATTAAGGTGCTTGAGGTTTAACTGGTATAATCCTTTTAAGATGTTTAGGACGGATTTTGTAGCAAAAGACTTATTAGAGGCGGGAAATTACATTGCAGATAACCAAGTATAAAGAGTTAGCAAAACCAACAAACGAGCGAATATTATCTACGCTTTTGATTAGCATTGCATTAATTATTTTGGCAGTTTATTTAGTAATAAAAAATGATACGAAAGCCTTTATTGATCCTAAAGGAAACAAGATTGCTGTTGTGGTAGTCGATAACGAAGCGGAGCGCATTCAAGGATTATCTGGGCGCGATTCGCTAGCTCGGGATGAAGGCATGCTTTTTATATTTGAAAATGAAGATACAAAAAGATGTTTTTGGATGAAAGACATGAAGTTCAGCATTGATATTATATGGATTGATAGCTCCAAGCGCGTTGTAGACGTTAAGCAAGGAGCCATGCCTGCTAGCTATCCGGAAAATTACTGTGCTCGTGGGGCTAGTCGTTATGTGTTGGAGGTCCCATCTGGTCAAGCAGCAGAGCGGGGATTTGTCATAGGAGCTCAGGTTAAGTTTTAAAAATGCTCATGGTATGATTGGTGGAATGGACTACTTACCATTAGTTTTTTGTGTTGCACTGCCAGTGTTACTGGTTGTGTTGCTGCGCACGAGTGGTGCCATTATGTTTTTCTGTGTGGCGGCTAGTGTACTGCTGCAACAGTTTTTGGATCCCGAAGCAGCACTCCTCGCCAACAGCCTAATCCCTGGTTCTGGTATTGATTACGTTTCGCTTGGAGTATTCGTAGTGCCGTTAGCTCTCGCTGCTGCCGTTTTCGCGGGCACAGTCAAAAAAAGCATGTTGGCTCTCCACATATTATTAGCAGTTTTATCTGGCTTGGCGGCTGTGCTGGCATCTGACAGATTTTTGCCCGGTTCAATGGTTTCGGCTTTTGCAACAACCGAGGCGTCGGATCTAATTCGTAACTATCAGACAGTTATCATCGCCAGTGGCATGTTGCTTAGTATTTTCGTACTAAGACCGCCCAAGCACCACGACAAACACAAAAAACACTAGTTGATGAAAGTCAGGGCGTAACCCTTACGGCCAGCGCGGCCAGCGCGGCCGATTCGGTGTATGTAGTCATCGTAGGTTTGAGGCGTGGTGTAGTTAATGACGTGCGTAATGTCGGCTACATCAATACCGCGGGCGGCAACATCTGTGGCAACTAAAATATTAATTTCATTGTTGCGGAACTTATCTAGTGCGCGCTTGCGCTGTCCTTGGCTTTTGCCGCCGTGTAAGGCGTCAGCTTTAAATCCGCGGGCTACAAGCTCTTTACCTAGCTTTTCAACGCCGTGTTTTGTCTCGTCGAAAATTAGTACCTTCTTGATTTCTTCGCTAAGTAGTAAATCGTGTAGCTTGCTGTGCTTGGTCTCGTTTGCTTCGACGTAAACTACATTCTGCTCAACATGGTCGCTAGTAATGCCTTGGCTGGTAGTAATTCGTGCAGGATCCTTAGAAAATGTATCTATAAGCGTGCTGATTTTACTATCCATAGTTGCGGAGAAAAACAGTGACTGACGTGGCTGAGCCATTCGTTCCAAAATAAAGCGGATATCGATAATGAAGCCCATATCGAGCATGCGGTCTACTTCATCAAGCACAATTGTGTCGAAATGAAGAAGGTTAAGACTCTTACGCTCTATGTGGTCTTTGATACGACCTGGTGTGCCGATAACAATGTTTGGGTTACGCTGCAGGGCACTAAGCTGAGGTCGCATAGGTGTGCCGCCAATAAGTAGGGCGCTAAAAACACCTAAACCGCCACCAAATGATCGTAATTCCTCGCCGATTTGCATGGCAAGCTCACGAGTTGGAGCGATTATGAGAGCCTTCTTAGTTTTGTCTAATGCGATCTTATTTAGTACTGGGATACCGAAAGCGGCTGTTTTACCAGTACCAGTATTGGCGATGCCGACTATGTCACGTCCGGTTAGCGCTAAAGCGATTGTTTCGTCCTGGATACGACTAGGTGTAATGAATCCCTTATGGATAATATTTTCCTTGAGTCGGTCATGAAGTTCGAAATCGCTAAATTTATTAAGTGCTGTGTATATTAGTTCTTCAACTGGTATAGCAGCCTTAACAAATTTGCTAGGATGAATGTCCTGCTTAGCTGGGCCGCGTCGGCCTCGTGAGTTGCTGTGCGGACTGCCACTTCTTCTGAAGCCGCCGCTAGAAGGGCGCCTTTTGGCACCCGAAAAATTTGATTTATACATAAAAAAAGAATCCTTTGCGTTATAACGCGTTACTTAATACTCATATTGGTTAAATGAAACCTGAGTAAAAGTATTGCTACATCGTTACGCACGCTCGGATTCATTAAAAACAATTATCACAATATTAGCACAAAAGCTTTAACAAGTAAAGCGGTTGCTGTCTATTTACACCTAGTACTGTTTATTTGCGGAGGGACCACTGGGGTACTTTGTATAATCCGCCCGTTTGCCAAGCATGCTTGGCGGGGAGATTAGCGAACCGCATTGGCTTCGAGCCCAACTGATTTCATCAGCAAAATGAAAAGCCCACTGACAATCAGTGAGCTGTTCATTTGTGGAGGGACCACTGGGGCTCGAACCCAGGACACCCTGCTTAAAAGGCAGGTGCTCTAACCGACTGAGCTATGGTCCCGCTCCAAAATTTTCTGTCTTTTAGGTAGAGCAAAATATGAATTTTGTGCTACCATCATTGACATAAAATTTTCTCGCTTTCCGATTGAAGAATCCTCTCTTCAATCGGGGTTAGCCCATCTGCGACTAATTCCAAAACAAGTTTCGAATTCCTCGCCGCAATACTGTCGGCACTCGCTCCTCCTCTCAAAACTAAATCGGAATTTAGTTTTGGCATAGTTGCTAAGATAGCAAAAATACAGAGGTCATTATCTGTTATTTGAATCGAAAAGTCAACTTTTGAGCAGCTGGTTAGGCAGATTATATAGTCGAGATAAATGATTTCATATTATCTATATCTATATCTGTATTAATCATTACATACTCTTTCGATCTATTGGCGTACAGTAGGGCGCATGAACAAGAAATTATATGTAGTTATTGCGCTAATTGTACTGGCTTTTGTCGGGGGTATGATACTTAGTAATCAGACTGACAAACAGGTTAACAATGATAGAAGTGGAGCCAGTAATGACACTGTTTCGCAAACAGAAGGGGCTACACTTGACCTCACAAATAAGCAGCTAACTTCACTGCCCGAGACGGTGTTATCTAGAGATGATGTCACGACACTCGATTTATCTAACAATCAGCTAACCGGGCTACCTGCGGGTATTGGTGGGCTAAAGAATTTGGAAGTACTGATTGTAGAAAATAACCGCCTGGAATCTTTGCCGTCAGAAATCAGCCAACTAAGTAACTTAAGAGAATTGAGACTAAACAATAACCGCCTTACTAGCCTACCTGTCGAATTAGATAGCATGACTTGGCTTGAATACCTTGATATTTCAGGTAATGAAAATTTGACAGAAGAACGTATTCAGCAATTAAAAGTTAAGCTTACAACTACAAAATTCAAAGAATAAACGTAGCAATTATATTGTATTGCAAGCTGAAGGTTGACCGGCCTCCCAGCCTCTAGTAAACCAATCAACTCTTTCTTGGCTAGAACCGTGAGTCCATGTTTCTGGCGTTATGTACCCCTGCGTTTGTTGTTGAATACGGTCATCGCCAACTGCTTCGGCTGCTTTCATAGCTTCTAATACCTCGTTTGGGCCAAAGATTCCTGCATCCTTTATGGAATTAGCCCACACGCCGGCAAAACAATCAGCTTGAAGCTCCAACTGGACTGAAAGCTGGTTAGCTCTAGTTTGACTGCTGGATTGCATCTCTGACTGAACCTGACTCATGATCCCAAGCTGATTCTGAACATGATGGCCAACTTCGTGGGAGATAACATATGCCTGGGCGACATCCTCATCTGTACCGCCGTACTTAGTTTTTAGCTCCTCGAAGAATGTCTCATCTAGGTAAATTGTCTGATCAGCGGGGCAATAGTGTGGTCCGACCTGGCTTGCTGCAAAACCACAGGCTGAGTTGGTGCCGCCACGGAAAAGAACCAGTGTTGGGTCGTTATAAGTCTTGCCAGTTTGCTGAAAAACGCTTCGCCATATGTCGTTGTTGCTGCCGAGTACTGATGATGCAAATGTCTCGTAATCGTCTTCACCTTTGAATTCAACCGCTTGCTCGCCGTCTTGCTGGCCAACTTGCACTTGGTTAAGTGTACTCAGGACATCGTTAGGATTAAGCTGAATATTTCCACCATTAAAGATGTTGAAGAGTGTAATTATGGCAAATACAGCCAAACCCATTCCTCCGCCAGCTATACCTAAACCTTTTGCAGTACCGCGCCTATCATCTACAGAGCCTCTACTGCCTATTTTTGACCAATCTGCCATTACCTACTCCTAATTATATGGGTATTGTAATCTAAGCAGTACCTAAGGTGTGTAATAATTCCCACTTTTATAAACATAGGCAATTTTATTTTGAAAGATTTTTTGCAACAATCAGCTTATGAGACGAGCGCGTCGCACGACAGTGTTGGCGGTGGGCTTTGCTAGCCTGATAGCAGGTATTGGTTTTGCTAGGCTCAGTTATTCTTCTTTGGCGGTTGGATGGATACTGCTTTGTGTGCCACTTGTACTTGCTGCATTCCTTACAAAACTTCGCTGGCTACCATTAGCTTGTATTGTTTTTGCAGGTTTCATATTTGGATGGTGGCGCGGCGGCCAAACGCTTTACCAAGTCGCCGATTATGAAACAGCGTTTGGTGAAAAAATAACAATTCAGGTCAAAGCCGATAGTGATGGTGCGTATGACAACAAAGGTCAGATGATATTTGATGCATCAAGCGTTATGGTAATTGAGCCAGAAGAGCGTGAGCTTATCGGAAGGATTTCAGTAGCGGGTTTTGGGAGTAATGATATCAGGCGTGGGGATATGGTAATCGCTGAAGGCAAGTTGTATCCGACTCGCGGCGGCAAGCAAGCACGAATGAGTTTTGCGCAGATGAAAGTCGAATCACGATCGAACTCTGTAATTGAGAAATTACGGCGGCGTTTCTTAGCAAATCTGCGTACTAACTTGCCCGAGCCTCAAGCTTCATTTGGAGCTGGACTACTGATTGGCCAGACTCGTGAGTTACCTCAGGAGTATGTTGATGTTTTGCGGATAGTCGGGTTATCGCACATCATCGCCGTTTCCGGGTACAATCTGACAATTTTGGCTGAATTGTTCAACAAAAGAGTCAACAAAAAATCTAAGTTTCGCGGACTTGTTCTGTCGGTATTATTTATTGGGGTTTTTGTAGCACTGGCTGGGACAAGCGCATCTATAGCGCGTGCCGCAGTTGTGGCGATTCTGTCGGTTATTGCCGGATTCTATGGACGTAAGTTCAAGCCCGTTCTGTTGATACTTTTAGTGGCAGGAGCGTCTGCGTATCTGAATCCGCTTAATGTTTGGGGAGATATTGGCTGGTACTTGTCGTTTATGGCGTTTTTCGGTGTCTTGGTGCTTGCTCCTGCAATGCAGAAACGACTCTGGAAAAAGTCCGAGCCAAAACTATTCGCTAAGATTGCCCTAGAGAGTTTCTCAGCCCAAATTATGACTTTGCCTTTCGTGCTTTTCATATTTGGCCAGCTTTCAGTTGTCTCGCTGGCTTCAAACCTGATTGTGTTGCCGCTAATACCATTAGCAATGCTTTTAACGGCAACCGCTGGCATAGCTGGAATACTACCGCTCGCAAATGTGGCGCTTTTAATTTCATGGCCGGCAAGTTTGGTACTAAGGGCAATCTTGGACGTCAGCGTTCTTTTTGCAAAAGTTCCTCACGCCAGCATTACAACATACCTCCCGCTAGTAGGAATGCTGGCATTTTATGCAGCATTAATAGCAATAATTATTTTTCTGAAAAAGTTCAGAACCAACTCAACAGAGGTCATGGTAAAATAGATTTAAGTAGTGCGTACTGCTTGGCGAGTAGCGCGTAGTATGAGCAAAGCGAACCAGTACTTTAGTACTGGCTTTAGGTAGGGGAAGATGCAGCTCGAATTTATTTCGAGCAAGTCTGGGGGAGCGGGCTCCCCCTAGGAGGAAGAATGTCTGGACACAGCAAATGGGCGACAATCAAAAGAGCAAAAGGTGCTAATGATGCCAAGCGGGGGGCTGTTTTTACTAAACTAGGTAACCTGATTGCGATTGCTGCTCGTGGCGGTATTGACCCGACCACTAATTCTTCACTCGCTATGGCGATCGACAAAGCCAAGCAAGCCAATATGCCACTTAGTAATATTGAGCGGGCAATCGCTAGAGTAGCTGATAAGTCGGCTGCCCAACTAATTGAAGTTATGTATGAAGGTTACGGTCCGGGTGGCACTGCAATCCTTGTGGAGTGTGCTACGGACAATATTAATCGGACGTATCCGGAAGTGCGAAATGCTTTCAATAAGCATGGCGGTAATATTGCCGAGAAAGGCGCTGTTGCCTTTCAGTTTGAGCGAAAGGGCAATATTCGGGTTAAGGGAATCGGCGAAGACGTATTGTTACAGGTATTAGATGCAGGCGCAGAAGATGCGCTCGAACAAGACGGCGAAACAATAGTTACTACTGACCCAAAAGAACTGGCAAGAGTCCGCGACGCAATAAAGGAGCAGGGGCTAGAGATCACTGAATCAGAGCTGACTTATCAGCCAAATAGTACTGTCGAAATAAGTGATGAGTCGGTGGAATCAAAACTGATGCGTCTTATGGATGCCCTTGAAGATCTTGATGATGTCGTGAACACTCACACAAATTTAGCATGAGACTATTTCTTTCTTCGCAAGAATTAGGGGATTACCCTGAAGTAGCAGTAAGTATGTCTCATGGAAAAATGAAGTTAGCTTATAGCAAAAACTCTCAGGATAATTTATCGCCCGAACAAAGAAACTTCTCGACAAAAGAAAGGAAAGCCAAATTTGAGGCTCTGGGTTTTGAGTTTGAAGAACTTGATCTTAGAGAATACTTTGGCAAGAAAGAAGAACTCAGAAAGAAAATGAAAGAGTTTGGCTCGGTATTTTGCGCCGGAGGCAATACTTTTATCCTGCGTCGAGCTATGAAAGCTAGTGGTTTTGATGAAATTATTGTAGATATGCTAGAAAATGATGAAATTCTTTATGGAGGATGGAGTGCGGGTGCATGCATCACCGCGCATTCTCTTAAAGAGCTGGCAAGAGGTGATTTGCCCGGGCCTAAAATTGTATCCAAAGATTATCCGATCAAAGAAACTATTTGGAATGGCTTGGGACTTGTGGACTTTTTTATTGTTCCGCACTGCAACATGGACTGGTTTAAAAAGGATGCCGAAGTTATTATTAGAAATCTTAAAAAATCCGGCCAAAAATATTATGCGCTTGATGATGGACAGGTTGTTGTTATTGAGGGGAGTAAAACTGAGGTTCTAAAATGAAATTTTTGGGGATTGATCCGGGCAGCGGAATTATCGGATTTGGTTTGATTGAGCTTATAAAAGGCAGGCCTAAGCTGGTGGACGCAGGTGTTATCAGAACAACTATTGGCGAAGATCCGGCGCTGCGCTTAAAAGATTTATATGATTCTCTGACTGAGATAATAGCTGAGCATAAACCCGATGAAGCTTCCGTAGAAAAACTTTTCTTTGCTCAGAATGTCACAACTGCGATGGCAGTTAGCCAGGCAAGGGGAGTGATTTTGCTGGCACTTGCACAGTCAGGAGTCAAAATTGCCGAATATACGCCTCTGCAAATAAAAATGGCAATGACGGGCTATGGACGGGCGACCAAATCGCAGATACAGGAAATGGTAAGAGTTCAGCTTAACTTAAAAACCAAACCTAAGCCCGATGACTGTGCCGATGCGCTCGCTGCAGCACTGACTCACGCTGCATCGCGGATATTATCTTAGGGGGAGTCTACTCCCCAGATTGGCTCGAACTAAATTCGAGCTGCATCTTCCCCTACCTAAAGCCAGTACTAGAGCACTGGTTCGCTTCGCTCATTATGGCTTATAACTATGGAGGCCAGAGGTAAGCTGATATAATCGAGTTATAAGTTTTGGAGGGTTACATGTACTGGATTCTAGGAATTGTACTGGCAATATTATTACTGAGCGGGCTATATACAGTAAAACAGCAAACTGTCGCGATAATTGAAAGATTTGGCAAGTTTAAAAAAGCATCCTCTGCAGGGTTGAATATTAAAATACCATTGATAGATCGTATCGCAGGTCGAGTCAGCTTTCGTATTCAGCAGCTAGATGTTCAGGTGGACCTGACAGAGCAGATGAGAAATGCCATGATTACCGCGCAGGAAGTAACAAAACATAGTGCTAAGCATGGTCACACTCCGGCTGTATAAATGATTGCGACTCTAAACGGCAAAATTACCGAAAATACCGACACTGGTCAGATTGTTCTTAATGTTGGCGGGGTAGGGTATGGCGTTCGGGTTAGTCTAAATGACCTTTCTTCTTTAAGAATTGGCCATGATACAAAATTATATATTCATGAGCATATCCGCGAAGATTCACACGACTTATTTGGATTTTCTAATCGTTCAAATAAAGAGCTGTTCGAGCAACTTCTAAGCGTTAAAAATGTCGGTCCGAAAGTCGCACTTGCGCTTTTGGATATAGGCAGCGAAAGTGAAGTGCGCCTTGCTATAGCAGGCGGCGATGTGAAAATGCTGCAGTCAGCAAAAGGAGTCGGTAAGCGCGCAGCCGAGCAAGTTGTTGTAGAGCTCCGTGATAAAGTTGGAGCTCCAGTTGGCGAGGGCGCAGATAATGTTGTTGGCCGTGCAGGTATTAGCGGCATGGACGAAGCCGCATTAGGACTTGTTGCGCTAGGATATAGTGAGTCAGATGCTTTAGCTGTGCTGTCAGGCATCGACTCAGACTTATCACCAGAACAAAGAATCAAATTAGCTTTAAAAGGTCGTAGATAATGGCGATTGAACGAATTGTGGCGCCAGACGCCGACGATACTGAATCTCCCGAAGAACAGCGGATAGAAAATGTTCTGAGGCCTAAAAGTTTCGTTGATTATGTTGGCCAAGATAGAATTAAGAACAATCTTAAGCTAGCGATTGAAGCTGCAAAAAAGCGCAGTGAGCCTCTAGATCATATCTTGCTCTATGGACCACCGGGTCTGGGCAAAACTACACTTGCAACAATCATCGCCAATGAAATGGGCGCGCAGATTCGTGTGACTAGCGGTCCGGCAATTGAAAGAGCAGGTGATTTAGCGAGCTTACTAACCAACCTCCAAGACGGAGACGTACTATTTATAGATGAAATTCACAGGCTAAACCGCTCTGTCGAAGAGGTTCTGTATAGCGCGATGGAAGATTATGCTATAGATATAATGCTCGGCAAAGGCCCGAGTGCCCGTTCCTTGCGCCTCGACATTCCTAAATTCACACTTGTTGGTGCAACTACCAGAACTGGTGCGCTGGCAGCACCGCTTAGGGATCGTTTCGGTATGCTACATCGTCTGGAATTCTATAAACCAGATGAGATTTCTCAAATAGTAAACCGTTCGGCAGGGCTGCTAGGTAGCAAGATAAAAGGTGAGGCAGCCGAACTTTTAAGCCACCGCTCTCGCCTTACACCGCGAATTGCAAATCGCTTACTTAAACGCGTTCGCGACTACGCCGATGTTAACGGCGATGGGATTATAGATACAAAGATTACGACCGACGCTCTGGGACTCCTGGAAATAGATGAGTTAGGACTTGACCCCGCTGATAGGCTGCTGCTTAGTGCTATTATCGATAACCACGGCGGTGGTCCGGTTGGCTTGAATACCTTGTCGGCTGTACTTGGTGACGAAATGACGACCATCGAAGATTTTTACGAGCCGTATCTGATGCAGATTGGCTTACTTGAGAGAACACCGCGTGGCCGTAAAGTCACTAACAAAGCCTACAACCATCTAGGTAAAGATAAGTCAAAAAACAATTCGCAAAGCAGCCTACTATAGTTATAATAAGCATAAGATGAGGCAACTAAGACGCATACAACTAATGGCATCGGCTAGAAACAGACAATCTCAACAGGCCTCAGAGGAAATGCAGCAACCGTCTAATACCGACACTGGCGTAGGGTTGCCGCCCCAGTACCAGGAACAGATTCAGCAGTATTCTAATACACCTGCTTCAAGGCAGCCGTTGATTGCCAAGCAAAGCGGCCTGGAGGCATCCCACCGTACAGAAGCTAGCCGACATTTAAGTGTAACAGGTAGAAAATTCTTCGATCTGATTGAATTTGATGAACAAGAGGACCTAGTACTGGAGATTAGAAAGCATCCCTTTGGTTTGTTTTTTATATGGGCCATTGGAATTATCGTCACAATAATTTTACTATTTGTTCCGGTAGCAATAGCTGCATTTCTGTCTTCATCTTCTAGTATTACCGGAGTTGGCAATACTGCAGCCATACAAAGTATCTTGCTTATAGTAGGAATTGTCTTAGGAGTAGCTGGAATTGGGGTCACAATTGTAAATACGGTTCTTTACAAAAATAATGTGATTTACATTACAAGTGAGAAAATAGCTCAGGTTGTATACCTAAGCTTGTTTAATAGAAAAATATCTCAGTTAAGTATTGGGGACTTGCAAGATGTTACTGTACGTCAAAGCGGGATTTTTCCGAGAGCATTTAATTTTGGAACATTAACAATAGAAACCTCTGGCGAACAACAGAACTATGAATTCAACTATGTGCCTGCTCCGTATGAAAGTGCCAAGCAGATAGTTGGTGCGCACGAAGAAAACCTCAAACAGTACGGGAACTAGCAGAATTTATAGGGGGAGCCCGTTCCCCCAAACTTGCTCGGAGTGAATCTGAGCTGCGTTTACCCCCACCTAAAGCCGGCTATGAAGCCGGTTCGCTTCACTCAGAGCACAATAGTACTTCCATATGTGGCGTAATGAGTGAAGCGAACTGATGCTTAAGCTCGCCTGCCAGCTCGTTTTCTCAATCCTGCTTACTCTACTATTTTAGGCATGCGACAGCAGGACCGTTTTGAAGGATGGGTATTTGTTCAATCCTTCAAAAGCGGGGAAGGAATGAGATTTTGAATTTAGTTCAAAATTGAAATGGAGGGGCAAGCCCCTCCTAATACTACTCAGTGAATGGGTTGGTGCGGTTGTCAGGCAATAGCTCGTTGACAGTTACATCTACGTCGCTAGTTGTTTCACGTAGTTCTTCGGCAAATTTGTAATCGATAGTCTTGAAGTTACTTAGAGATGTCTTTTTTTCTTCGTAAGTAGCTTCGTCTCGGGCAGGAGCCAAGTAGGACTGCGATTTAATTATCGTATAGCCGATAGCACTTGAGACCAGCACGAAAATAAGTATAAATTTGTAACGAGTGACTATAGATGAATAATTTCTTAAGCTGTCTACGATTTTCTTTGGGGGGCTAGATAGTAATTTCATGAGTAATACCTTAAGGCTTTAAATAAGTTTTTACGGCTAATGAAAGAGAATCAACAGTGTTAGGGTTAAGTGTACTTGGGGTTATCTGAAGATTGTCGATAGTAATTAGACGTTTGTTACTCTCAAGTTCGCTGAAGAAAACAATGAGTTGCTGATAGGGAATGTTTTTGAGCTGAATAGTGAACGGATATTCGTATAGGCCGGGAATATCTTTACTTTTTATGGCGCCTGAAAGTGAATCAGGTGCAGCGCTTCCCGAGAAAGAGATGTTTTGGATGTTCCTTGTGGGTATGCCTGCTTGAGTTGTTGCTGTAAATAGGAAATCGGCAACAAGGTCTGATTGTTTCTTTTCTGCTGGAAGTACTTGGTCAGTTAAATCTCTTAAGGTTGCTAAATCTTCTGGGTTACCTGTCGCGCTTTTTATTTTTTGGATTACGTCGAATTGGGCATCACGCTCAGCTTTTAATTTTGCTAGCTCCATCGATTGTTTACTCAAAAATTTATCGCCATAATAAATAACGCCAATTCCACCGCCTATGCTCAAAATAAGCACCAAAGCCATGACTATAAAGAATTTTTTGGCTGTCATTGAGCTGCTCCCCCCGCTGCTGCGGCCGGTTTTTTCTCTTGTCCTTCAAAAGAAACTGCTATGGAAGTTGAATATTCATAAACTGTTGCTGTCGCAGCATCATCACTGGTTTCGTTAGTTACGTTAAGAATATCAGCTGAACTGAATATAGGTGAATTAACCAAGTTTACTCTTACAATAGAGGCTAATTCCTGGCTTTTAAGCTTGAACGAAAGTTGCAAAGGCTGGTCTTTTTTACCGGTAAGCGAAAGGCTTGTCAGGATTGCGCCAGGTGGGATTACGCTACCAATCTGAGGAACTATCTCGGAAAACATTACTTCATCCTGCTGAAGTTTTTTGATTGTATCGAGCTGTTTAGCTGTTTGATCTATCTGCTGCTGGGCGGCTTCTAGGCTCTTGATTTCAGAATTATTACTCGATATCTCAGATTTAACTTTTTTCGCTTCGTTATTGAGCTGCTGGAAAGAAAACAAGATTATTACTCCACAGAAAAGAGCCAGTAATAGAATAGCTGCTGAAGCAGCGACCAATACTTTATTGAGGCGACCAAAGCGTCTTTCAGATTTTATAGCTGGAGGAAGCAAATTAATCATTGTCGCATATCCTTCGGGTTAGCTAAGCTTAATCCACCGGCGGTAGTAAATAAAGTAGTTTCTAGTTCGTGAGGGGGCTGTAGTTTACCAAAAGTAAGGTTGCTCCAGGGTGCACATAGTCGTGCCGGCACCCTTGTGTGATTAGTGATGTAGGTAGACAGTCCGGGTAAATTAGCACCGCCGCCCAGCACTATTATTTGGCCGATTTGTTTATCTGTCCCAGACCGCTCTGCGTAATAACGTATAACTTTTTTTATCTCGTTAATTAGTTTGCTGAGTTCGGGTTCAACGGCTTCTAATATTTCAGCTTGTTTTTTGCTTTTTTCAAGGCCATAACGGGTTTTAACGCTATGAGCCTGCTCAATCGTTAGGCCAAGCTTATTAGCAATCTGTTTAGTCACGTTTTCGCCACTACAGTTTACAGTACCTGTTACGCGGACGGTATTATAGTCAAAAACAGACAGATCGCAGGCCGTTGACCCGAAGTCTACTATAAGGGTACCTACATCGTGGGCTTCAGCATGAGCTACCATTCTGCTAACAGCAGATATATTTGACTCAACTAGAGCTACTTCTAGCCCCAGGGCATCAAATACTTTTAAATACGAGTCGATGATATCTTTTTGGCAAGCTATTAGCTGTAATTCCTGCGCGCCGTCTTCAGCTACGCTTGTTACGTTGTAATCATAGTAAAGGTCGTCTATGGGAACCGGTATGGATTGCTCTGCTTCTAGTCTTATGGCAGCAGCAACATCTTTATTATCCATCTTTGGCAGCGTGATAACACGGCTAAAACTATTAGCGTTCGGCAATGAAACACCAACGCGGGTAGTAGTAAGGTTGCCGACTAGCTCTTTGGTAAACAGATCGTAGGACCTTTTGATTACAATCTCAGGATTGGTGATGATGCCGTTATTTATAGCGCTGGGGTCAAAAGTAATCGAGCCGTAGCCTGTAACTTTCGGCTTTTTGCCAGTCTGATCAATGCCCATGACCTTTATGGAGCTGCGGCCGATATCAAACCCAAATACAGGTTGATCTTTATAAAACAGAGGCATTATATATCTTATCCCACATTGTATTTAGCTTAAGCATTTAATAGATATAGTATACTTCAGAACTTCAATAAAAGCATATTAATTAAGGAATATTCCGCTTCCATGTAGTCATGAAATGAGCAAAGCGAACGAGGCGATAGCCGAGCTTCAGCGAGAAGGAGATTGAAGTCCGGATTTACTCCGAATGAAATCGGGAGAGCAGAGCTCTCCCTAAAACTATAAGAGCAAAGCTCCTCCTTAAATTATCATTGAAACACCCGGAGGTAGCCACGTTTGACCCAGGTTACATTCAAATTAGTGCTACCCGGTACAGAGGTGGTGAAATTGATAACAGCATTTTCGTTTAGTACAATTGATTGCCCAGCAACTGCACCCAATTCGCCATTATTTGCTATAACGACTCTAGACCAACGAGCATAAAGGATGCTGTTTGCCGCTGAAGCATTGTTGGTAAGGCTGATAGTAGTGACTGCCTGACTATTTTTAAGAAATGCCCCTGTTACGTTATTGCAATCAGGTGAACAACCAGTGTCACTGCTCCAATATGTAATAAAGAATATTCCGGTACCCGAACTATTTGGAATAACCTGAGTGTTATTACCGCTAATGTAACCTTGAGGGCCGTCAATCATGACCGTCGGTCTTGTTATGCCTAATGTATTATTAACTATAATTTGGGCATTATTACCAAATGTTATATTGCCGGTCAGCCAAACATTGCCGTTAATCGTAAGTTTACAGTTGTTGCCAAGATTAATGTTGCCATTTATTTTTACGTTGGCAGGCCAATCTTCGTTCTCGCCATTACCACACTGGATGGTGGCGTCCGATGAGTTGTGAGTGACTACGACAGCGCTTTTTTGAGCATCGCGGTCGTAGTCAGGTAGTACATAAGGTGCAACTGTCTGATTGGGCATAAGTCCGGGCTTACTCATATTGGTGCCGTTAGTCTGGTTAGTAGCTCGTACATCCGCATATATTGGGCCGTTTGCTAAAATAGGTTGGCCATTTTCGCCAGCTGCACAAACCCTTGGGTATGAACCTGTAGCAGGCTCGGGGCAATTGGTATGTGCAACTCGTATATTCACAGCGTCGTCAACCGCTGTAGTTGAAAGTCCTATCTGGGCGTTATTATTTACAGTTATTGTACCGTTAGCTACGACATCACCCCCCGTTATCTTGGCATTATTATTAAGGACTAATCCACCAACACCCGACACAACAGAAGTTAGACCAAGCCCATTGGTAACGGCTTTAACATCTAACTCATATTTACGGGTAACTTTAGGTGTTGTGGCGCTCGCCGGAATGTATACTCGACCTGTTGTCGCTAAGGTTTTGTCTTTTAAAGTAGCTCCATCAATAACCTCTGTTTGATAGGTTGTTTTCATTTTGCCGTCGTCATATAAAGTTATTTCGGCTAAGTTACCAAGTCCATCTCTGGTGCCAGTCCAGGTTTGATCGGCATTAAGAGATTGGATTCCGGAATCAAGACCGGCATCAGCTACGAACTGAGCATTTTGACGAGCCGCTTCACGGCTGGCATTCTGTTGAACAGAAATCGAAAGACTAAGCACGTACAACGAAATAGTGACAATGAAGGTGACGCTGATCAATATGGTCGGGACAATGAAGCCAGATTTTTTCATTTAATAATTCCTTAAGGTGGTTCTTATTGTATTATCAAAAACTACGTCACGGCCATGTATTTTCCGTTTCATCCTAAGAGTGATCGAAATTGATCTAGTGTCGGCGGCAACCGCAGTAACCTGGTTGTTAATATCATAAAATATGAAGGTAAGGTTATCGAGATATTTGCTTAGAGTAATATCGGCCGGACAGGTCGAAGTGACAAGTGCTTCTGGGCAAGATGTTAATAGTGTGTTGCCTAAAGCCTGAGTATTCTGGATGGTACGCCTAGCAATTGTGCTGCCACTTCCAAAATATATCACTTCGTTTTGATATGGAAAATTATCAACAGGATTATAGATTATTTGCCTGGTTGAATCGTAAGCTGGGCTGGCAATAATCATGACATTGTTAGGGTCGCTTGTTTGCCAACCTCCTGGTGGAGCATTAGCATCGGGCAGAGAGTTAGTATTCTGAATTGAGTTAGCGGTACGAATATCTTCAACCAGCCTTCGAAGGACAGATTGTGATTCAACCGCCATTTCTGCAATTGCTTGTTGTCGAAGAATATCAGCGTAAAAATAAATCGTCACAGTGAACATAACGACAGTCAAAATACTGGCGACCGCCATCGACACCATCAATTCAGGAATGGTAAACCCAAGCTTGTTTTTCACTGTCCTACTCCAAGTTCGCCAACCAGGGTCTGATAATTAAGCGTATGGTTTCCTCGTCGATTATGAAAATTTACAGTAATAGTTACCTTTTTCAGACCGCCAGTAGGGGGTTCAATAGTGTAATTTGCGCTTTTAGGAGAGCCAATAGTTTGAGGCAAGGATGTTGTAAAATCAGTCGTACCTGCACTAAGGCTGTTGAATCCAAGACTGCGTAGTTCTTCTATTTTGTTTTCGGCTGCAATATTTATAATTGCTAAATCTTTCGCGTGATCATTGGCTGCAGCGATCGAATTCAACATATTTATAATGGCTGGTATAAGTATGGCAAATAGCGCTATACCAAGTAGTAGTTCAACAATTGTAAACCCACTTCTTCCCCTGATAATTCTTTTCATAATACTTAAGTTTAAGTATATAGCAAAAATCACTTTAAATTTAAAAACCCACCGGTTTGCGGTGGGTTTTTAATATCGAGCTGTATTTTAGTTTAGGCTCTTTTTGACGAACGGATTGTCGGTTGTCTGTGCAGGCTTCTCAATGAATGCTCTTAGCTCATACTTGTCGCAGAATGCACCAACTGTGCTAGCTGCGTTATCACAATTATAAGCAGCGTACTGGTATTCACCACCGTTACTGTTATCAGTATTGTTAGTTGCTACAGCACCAGTAGAGAAGTTCATTCTCATGTCAACGTTATCTGCATCCTTGACTGAACCTTCGTCCATACCAGGGAATAATGCTACTGTTAAGGTTTCGTTAGGGTAACCACCCTTTTCGTTGTAGAACTCTTCCAGCTTTCCATGAACGTTGTTCAAGTCAGTGCGTCGTTGTGTGTCACGAGCCTTGGCTTGTGCGCCTTGGAAATTGTTAAGTACTAATAGTGCCAAAATGGCTATGATAGCAATGACAATCAAAAGTTCGATGATTGTAAAGCCTTGTTTCAAAGTTTGCTTGGTTTTGAGCATGGGAGCCCACCTCCGTAGTTGTTTTATTTAGTGTACGAATCTAACTATAAGCAAAGCGCTAACGGTTTGCAAGGCTTTTAATAAGTAAGGCCCACCTACCCCTATATTTATGAGCGAAGCGAACTGATGCTTAAGCATCAGCTTTAGCGGGAGGAGGCCGCCAGTCCGAATTTATTTCGGACCAGGTTGGAGGGCAGAGCCCTCCTAAAAATAATAACTAAATCTGGTTCGAAAGATTAGAAATAGGTCCGATTACTGAGGCTGCGATCAGCCCAACCATTGCGCCCATAACTACAATCATTATCGGCTCTAAAATTGAACTCAGGCCATCAACGGCTGCGTCCACTTCTTCTTCATAAAAATCTGCCACTTTAAGCAACACCGTGTCCGTCTGACCGGTTTCTTCGCCGATGGCTAGCATCTGTGCAACAATTGGCGGAAAAACTTTACTATGACTTAGTGGTTCGGAAAACTGCTTACCGTTTGCTACTTCTTTTGCAGCGCTCATTAGTTCCTCTTCAATCACACTGTTACCAATGGCTTTAGCGGTGATTTCTATCGAATCCAAAACAGTAACGCCGGCCGTCATAAGACTGGCGAAAATTCTGGAGAACCTGGCTACTGCGATTTTGATAATGATAGATCTTATGGCCGGAATTTTAAGTAGCGCGATGTCTCTGCTTCGGCGGCCATTAGGTGTGCGCAAATATCGTCCAAGTAGGAAACTGCCAATAACGACGACACTGATATGTATAAACCAATACTTTGTTAAAAAGTTACTAATGCTAAGCATGATCTTAGTCATCGTAGGTAGCTCACCGCCATTAGTCAGATCTTGGATAATCGTACCAATTTTAGGAACAGCAACAGTCATTAGCCCGATAAATACCATCAAAGTGATGCTTATAAGCACGGTCGGATACATCATAGCGCTCTTAAACTTCGAGCGGATTCGGGCGTCTTTTTCCTGCTGCAAGGCGAGTTTTTTTAGAATCTCATCGAGGATACCGCCCGCTTCGCCAGCCGCGATCATGTTGATATAAATCGGTGAAAATACGCTTGGATGTTTGCCTAGAGCATTTGCAAAAGTTGTTCCACTTTCGACATCTTTACTTATTTCAACCAAATGCCTTTTGAGTTCTTGGTTTTCGGTCTGCGCTTGCAGGGTGGCCAAGCTTCTGACAAGCGGTACGCCAGCATTTATCATTGTCGCAAGCTGTCTGGTAAATATTACCAAATCTTTCAGCTTAACTTTTTTACCAAACCCTAAAGAAAAATTTCTACTGGCAGTAGCTTTTTTTACCATCAAAGGCCTGAGCCCTTGCTTGGTTAAAAGGGAGGTTAAAGCCGCTTCGCTGGCTGACTCAACTGTTCCGCTGTGCTGTTTGCCATTTTTTCCGACTGCAGTGTAAGTAAATTTTGCCATCTTTTATTCTCTTGTTACTCTCAGAATTTCCTCGATTGTCGTCATGCCAATCATTGCTTTTATAAGTCCGTCCAACTGCATAGTTAACATTCCGTCTTTAATTGCCATATTTTGGATTTCTTCACTTGTGCCGCTACTGACAATTAACTTTTGAATATCAGTGGCATTCTTTAGTACTTCATAGATGCCCATTCGGCCTTTATAGCCAGTCTTTTCAGCCGGCAAATCAGCTTTAGGACGATACAAAACTATCTTGTCAGTCTTTGGCCTCTCGAACGTTGCCTGTGCTGACTGCATGAGGGCGATTATCTTATCCCAGTCCTGCTTAGTCTTGATGCCGAATACCCGTTCAATTTCTTTTAGCTCTGAGCTAGAAGGCTGATAACTCTCGCTGTCTTCAGCAACCAGGCGGCGTACGAGGCGCTGTCCAATCACGACTCTGACAACGCTTGCAATCAGGAAAGGTTCGATACTCATATCGAGCAACCGAGGTAGACAAGTGGCGGCATTATTGGTGTGAAGCGTACTGAAAACAAGATGCCCTGTCAGCGCCGCTTGCACCCCGAGGCCGGCAGTTTCGCCGTCGCGGATTTCTCCAACCATGATGATGTTAGGGTCTTGTCTTAGTAGTGCTCTCAGGCCAGCTGCGAACGTCATTCCTGCAACAGGATTGACTTGAGTCTGGTTTACGCCTTCAAGCTTATACTCAACCGGGTCTTCGATTGTCGAAATATTTATATCAGGCTTATTGAGGATATGCAGCACGCTGTGTAGTGTTGTTGATTTACCGGATCCTGTCGGACCAGTAACCAGAATCATTCCGTGAGGCTGTTTGCTCGCATCATTTATATCAGATAAGGCCTTGCCCCAAAAGCCAAGTTTTTCTAAGCTAAGCGGCTCGCTGGACTCGTCTAGCACACGCATTACAACTTTTTCGCCTTCAGCTATTGGTAAGGTAGAAACACGAAAGGCAAAAATCCGTCCGTTCATATTTATTTTGAAACGACCATCTTGTGGCGCTCGGCGCTCGTCAATCTTAAGGTTTGCTAAAATTTTTACGCGCGAAACCAACGCCGCCATTGTACGCTTCGGTAGCCGGTTAGCTTCCCTTAGTACTCCATCGATTCGGTAGCGAATCTGCAGATGTTTGTCGCGTGGTTCGATATGGATATCACTGGCAGAAGATTTAACAGCATACTCGATGATCAGATTTACGGTCTGAGCTATAGGCGAGTCTTCGGCTACGTCTTCTTCTTTGACTTCGCCATCTACTTCCTCTTCGCTGCCTTCATCGCTCTCATTGATTACCTTTGTAATCTCACCTGAAATGTTACCGCGGTATTGGTCGAGCGCGTTTAGGATATTGTTGTGTGTAGCAATATAGAGTTCAATATTTTGGCCGAAAAGTTTATGCAAGATATCGATTGCCTGTAGATCGTCAGGGTCGTCCATCGCAATCTTGCGAGGTTCTTTTTTGTTGTCGATACTTCCTTCGAACACAACCATGTTGTAAAGCTTGGCAATATTGTCAGGAATTTGCCGTATAACTTCGCGGCTTAGCTCTTTGACGTTGATGTCTACAAAAGGCACGCCAATCTCTTCGCTGTAGAGCTTGGTTAATTCAGAATCACTTACCAGGTTTTTTTGGACTACAAGTAGTTGCAAAGGCAACTTCTCAGCAGTAGC
The DNA here is from genome assembly GCA_030855355.1 of bacterium. Taxonomy (GTDB): domain Bacteria; phylum Patescibacteriota; class Saccharimonadia; order Saccharimonadales; family SZUA-47; genus JALYRK01. The sequence goes on along the minus strand of JALYRK010000002.1, from coordinate 2,595 downwards.
CTCCTCTTCAAGCGACTTGTAACTTTCGGCGTCGATTTTGCCGGCTTTTGTAAGAAGCTGCTTAACTGTGGCGTCGCTAATTCTCATTTTGGTGTTTTAGTTTATCCCACCGCTTATGTTTATCTACTATTAGCATAACATTATTTGCGCTCGTATACATAAAGGGAGATCTCTGCTCTCCCAATCTTGTTCAAAATAAATTTGAACTGCGATTTCCCTCTCGCTAAAGCTCGGCTATCGCCTCATTCGCTCCGCTCAACGACAGTTGCGGTTAACCAGCGCGTAGTGCTGGCGTTTTTTGATAACTGCCTTGCAGTTTCAAAAAAGCGGGGGAGGAAAGTAGATTTTGAATTTAGTTCAAAATCAAGTGGAGGGGCGGGTCCCTCCTGAAAAAAACCATAACGCTGCTGCTTGTAGTAGAGGGTGCGGTTGATATACTAAAACTAAAGTTTAAGTGAGGGGAGAGTGCTATGGCTGATAAGGCTAAAAAAACCGTCGCCGAAAAAAGCGACAACAGTGAGGGCAAAAGCAAAGCCTTAGGGTTGGCAATCGATCAGATTGAAAAGAGTTTCGGCAAAGGCGCAATTATGAAGCTTAACGGTTCGGCACACGCAAATATCGAGACTGTACCTACAGGTGCTTTGTCGCTCGACATAGCTCTTGGCGGTGGCATTCCTAAGGGACGAATTATTGAAGTTTATGGTCCAGAATCAAGTGGTAAGACAACTCTGACACTTCACGCAGTTGCAGAGTTTCAGAAGCAGGGCGGGGTAGCAGCTTTTGTAGATGCAGAGCATGCACTCGATCCGACTTACGCTGAAAAGCTCGGCGTGAACCTCGAGCACCTTCTAGTCTCTCAGCCAGATAGCGGTGAACAAGCGCTTGAGATAGTCGAAACATTGGTTCGATCGAACGCTGTAGACCTAATCGTGGTCGACTCTGTCGCAGCACTGGTTCCTCAGGCCGAAATCGAAGGCGACATGGGCGATTCTCATATGGGGTTGCAAGCACGTTTAATGAGCCAAGCGCTCCGAAAACTGACCGCGATTATTAGTAAAAGTAAGTGTACCGTCATCTTCATTAACCAGTTGCGTATGAAAATCGGTGTTATGTTCGGTAATCCAGAAACTACAACCGGCGGTAATGCTCTCAAGTTCTACGCTTCAGTTCGTATGGACATTCGCCGTATTTCACAGATCAAAACAGCCGATGCTGTCATTGGTAACCGTGTGCGAGTCAAGGTAGTCAAAAACAAAGTCGCGCCGCCTTTCCGTGAAGCAGAATTCGACATTATGTATAACGAAGGCATCAGCATTGCCGGAGACGTACTAGATCTTGCGACCAACAACGAACTAGTTGAAAAGGCGGGTGCTTGGTTTGCCTACAACGACGAAAAGATTGGCCAAGGTCGCGAAGCTGCCAAGCAGTATCTTCGTGATAATCCAAAGGTCTTAGCCGAACTCGACAAAAAAGTCCGGGAAAAACTTTTAGGATAGCAAAATGAAAAAGGTGGTTTTGCTTAAAAGCAGCATTGCGAAATCAGAGTTGGTTAAGAGATACTACCAATGACAGGGACTAATCATGTTGCGATAGGTGCGATTATTGGAGCGACGGTGAGTCCGGCGCTGGCTTTACCTGCAGCGTTTGCCAGTCATTTTGTCGCGGACACTTTGCCGCATTTCGGCATACCAAATCATGACGACCGTAAGAAACCTAAATATATTAGATTGTTTTTGGCAGTTTTAAAAGTCGACGTCATTACTATGACGACTTTGTTAATCTGGTTTGCACTTAATGCGGAATGGATAGTAACGTTGTCGGCTTTTGCAGCCTTTAGTCCAGATATTGCATGGATTTACCGCTATATATTTACTGAAAAATGGGGTAAATTACCGCCTCGACCCCGAAACAGATTCAATGAATTTCACTTTAAGATTCAGAAGTATGAATTTCCTCTGGGTATTCTCCTTGAAGTGCCATTAGCTATCGCATTAGTAATATCAATTAACCGATTAGTATGAGAGCCGTAAACCACGGTTTAACGGGAGCAGCTATAGCTGTTGTTGTTAAGCAGCCGATTTTAGTGCTACCTCTAGCATTTGTTAGTCATTTTGTGTGCGATTTTATCCCACATTCAGACGTTAAGGTATTCAAATCCCGAAAATTTTGGTTAGTATTATATGCAGATATGGCGCTAGCTGTAGTGTGTACCCTAGCTATAGCGACTATATGGCACCACCTGTGGTGGCTAGTGATTATTTCGGCATTTACTGCAGCAAGCCCTGATTTAACTTGGCTGTATTATAGGTTTTGGCATCCAACAAAAAGATTGGACATTATTACTAAGTTTCATAGCGTTATACAATGGGCTCAAATGGATTCAATGCTTGGTTATGGCATAGAAGCTGCGTGGTTTATTATCTTTTTCGGTGGTTTAATCTATTACGGTCTGAAATGACAATTACAGGTATTAAGGAACAAGTAAAAAATAAAGATAGGGTAAGTGTATTCGTTGACGGTAAATATAGCTTTTCGCTGACAATTTCAGATTTTTTGGATCATAAAATCAAAGTTGGCATGGAGCTAGGCGAAGCA
>JALYRK010000011.1 GCA_030855355.1 bacterium | reverse complement strand
TTCTTTCATTTCACGGATAGCAGCCTCTTGAAAACTCTTATCTTCATTCTCCACCCCACCGCCCATTATTTCATCCATCATTTTTTCTGGTCCTGGACGATACTGACTCACCGTGATTACTTTTAGATCACTTGTTAATGCAATAATTCCAGCGTAATGCGTTCCAGGTAAATCATACGTTGTGAAATCGTATACCCTCCCATTGGGTAGTTGAAAAATCTTGTGAACGACGTGACGCCAACCGACTTTTTGCTGTTTTTCGGACTGCTTAATCCAATCAGCCATTACACCCCTAGTTGCTTTTTTATAAGTTCGTGGAAAGTTGTAGGGTTACCCTGTCCTTTTGAAGCTTTCATACATTGCCCAACTAAGTAGCCAACAGCTTTCATTTCGCCACTTTTTACATCTTCTGCTGCTTTTTGATTAGCAACCAATACTTCTTTAACTATCTTGTCTAGTTCGCCGCTGTCGGAAACCTGTAAATAACTTTTTGATTCCGCGTAGGCTGTAATATCGTCTGGGACGTTCTGGGCTTCGGTCAGCTCAGTAATAAGCTTCTTAGAATTGGTAGAGCTCAGTGATCCGGCATCTAATAATATATGGACTGATCTAATAAGCTTTATACGGTCATCGACTTTTAAGCCTAAGCCTTTGTCGCGCATCAGGGGCACAAATAAGTTAACAACCCAGTTTGCATAGCGTTTGAGTAGTTCTTTGTCGTCAATTTGCCTGAACAAGTCCAGGTAGTTTTGATTTTCAAATTCAACTTCTGAGTCGAGCAGTGCCTCAACGAGCAAAGGCTCAAGGTTATGAGTTCGCAATAACTCCCGCCATTCATTTGGCAGAGTAGGAGTAGCGGCTTTAATGCTTCCAATATATTCATCGTCTAATATTACAGGAGGCAGATCGGGATCAGGCATATATCTATAATCATGAGCATCTTCTTTACTCCTCTGAGAGAATGTTTTTTGTCGGTCGTCATCCCAGCCACGAGTTTCCTGGACAATATGATCGCCTTTTTCTAACAGTTCTACTTGACGCTTAACTTCATACTCGACTGCCTTTTCAACGCTTTTAAACGAGTTTAGATTCTTGGTTTCGCTTCTCGTACCAAGCGTAGCTTCGTCTTTACTGACGCTGACGTTTACATCAAATCTCATATTGCCGTAGTAAAGGTTGGCTTCAGAAACACCTGCGAATTTCATTCTTAAATAAAGTTCTCTGGCGTAAGCTTTAGCTTCAACTGGGCTAGTAATCTCCGGCTCACTAACGATCTCTAAAAGTGGCGTACCCGCCCTGTTGAGATCCACAAGCGAATAATCTGCTCCTTTAGGGTGAGTAGATTTACCTGCGTCTGCTTCAAGATGCGCCCGAGTTATCCCGATGGTTTTTTTGTTGCCTTCGACATCTATTTCTATTTCACCGCCTAAGATTATCGGCTCGTCGAACTGAGAAATCTGATAACCCATTGGAAGATCCGGATAAAAGTAATGCTTGCGGTCAAATTTACTGTATTTCTGAGGACTGCTGCCAATAGCAAATGCTGCGCGGCAAGCTAGCCTAACTGCTTCTTCGTTTAACACAGGTAATGCTCCCGGCATTCCGAGATCGATGTGATTTATAAGAGTATTAGCTGGGGCTTCTCTGGCATCGTTGTCAGCCGAGCTAAATAATTTAGTCTTCGTTTTAAGCTGAACGTGGCATTCAATACCAACGGTCACATAATAATCACCGGCTTTGTAGCGGTCGCTCATAAGGCACCGAGATCCTTAAGAGCCTGCCTTATAGCGACTAGCGCTTTCTTAACCTCGTCTTCTCTGACGGTTTTTTGCTCACCGTGTGCAAGCTTGTTACGTAGTTTATGCGCAGTCCAAACGGCATCGTGATCGCTAAACATTTTTTGGGCACTAACCATACGCTCACCCATATTCGCGCCTTTAAATTTTCTTTTCTTTAGTACTTCTCCAAGCAACGAATCTGCTTCAATTATTGCTAGGGGCCAAAGTTTTTTATCTTTAAGGGTGTTTTGGATTTCCCGCCACTTGGAGGTGTAATTTATGATTTTTAGTTTTTTAGGTTTTTTGATAAATAGTGCCAATAGTCCTACGAACACAAAAACCGCAATAACTGCGACTGCAAATAATTTTTCTGGTGTCATTTTAATTTCTCCTCAATGCTAGCTGCCAGCGCTAGTAGTTCTTTATCTTTCTTTTGTGGTGCCATAATCTGTAGGCCGATCGGCATATCTCCCTCAGAAACTTTCACAGGAATACTAATAGACGGTACTCCAACCAAATTAGCGGAAACGGTCATAATGTCTACTAAATACATAGCGAGCGGGTCGTCTACATTCTGACCTATTTGGAAAGCTATATCGGGAGCAGTTGGACCAACTAGATAATCTACTTGGTTGAAAACTTGATTAAACTCGTCAATAATCTTAGTTCTGACTGTTTGAGCCTTTTTATAATATGCATCGTAGTATCCGCTACTTAGAACATATGTACCAATCATAATTCGCCTCTTTGCTTCTGCGCCAAAACCTTCGCTACGATTAGTTAGATAACTGTCTTCTAGCGTCGTGGTTGATTCATTTCTGTGACCGAACCTGATGCCGTCATATCTGCTTAGATTACTGCTAACTTCAGCAGGCACGATTACGTAATAGACTGCTAGAGCAAGTGGCAGGCTAGGCAAGCTAACTTCGCTAACTTCTGCACCCAGCTGTTTAAGCTGCTCGACAGTGGCATTAACAGCCTGATCTACCTTTTCTGAAATGCCGTGTCCGAAAAATTCTTTAACTACTCCAATTTTTTGACCGCGCAAATTAGGCTTTTCTGCGATTATGTAAGAATCTTGTCTGTCGATTGTCGTACTGTCAGCTGGATCACGGCCAGCCATAATATCAAGCACATAGGCAGCGTCCTCAACAGTCCGGGCAAGCGGCCCTACACAATCAGTGCTACTAGCCATTGCAACAACACCGCTCCGACTTACAAGCCCATATGTTGGTTTCAGCCCTACGATACCGCAATAACTAGCTGGCAAACGTATAGAGCCGCCTGTATCGGTTCCCAATGTGAACGGTACAGCACCTAATGCGGCTATAGCGGCTGAGCCGCCACTACTACCACCGGGCACGTATTCAGGATTAACTGGGTTCTTAGTTGTAAAGAAATCGCTATTTTCTGTGGAGCTACCATGAGCGAACGCATCGAGATTGGCTTTGCCTACACAAATTGCACCGGCCGTCTCGAGCTTTTCAATTGCGCTCGATTGATATGGTGCAGCAAAATTTTTCAGCATGTTACTGGCTGCTGTTGTATTAGCACCAAATACTAAAAAGTTATCCTTAGCTACAAACGGAACTCCGGCCAGTGGACCGACAGATTCGCCAGCTTTGATTCTGCTATCAATTTCTGAAGCTCTATCAAGCGCGCGTTGTTCGATTAATGAAATAGTATGCTGGTAATTGCTTGTTAATTTTAAATTTTCCAGTGCTTTCTGGACATTACTTACAGCTGATGTTTGGCCGATCGAAACACTCTTAGCCAATTCAGATATAGGTAACCAATTTGACGCTACACTCATCCGATCATCCGCCGTACTTTTATGTGATCGTCTTGTATCTCATATGCGTTTTTTAGAAACTCGTCTCTACCGATACTATTCACAACTTCATCTTTACGCATCACATTAGATAAACCAGTAACCTGTAATGTTGGTTTTATACCTTTAGTGTTAACTTCAGATAATTGTTCGACATAATCCAGAATCTTAGTGAGCTCTGCAGCGTAATGATCAAGTTCTTCATCGGCAAGTTTCAACCGCGCTAAATAGGCTAGTTTGGCGATATCGCCTTTTGTAAGATTAGACATAGTTGTTATTAATTATAGCAATCAAAAAGCCCCCGGTCTAACAATCACGGGGGCTTTTAACTTATTTTTGTTTAGTTTTGTTGTTTGCGCCTAACAGCTAATGCTATAGCCATTGTAATTATGCCGAAGCCAGCAATTAACTGAACAACCAAATTCTTTGCGCCAGTATCAGCTAACACTACTAGTTTACTAGTGGTGACAGCTGCCAGCACCTGAGGGATGGAAAGTGTGTGTTTATCATTAACACAAACCTCTTGCTTTAATTCGTCTTCGCCACACACGGTTACGGTGTTGTTTACGGGCATTACTTGTCCAGCCGAGATTGTATAGCTAGCGAAGTATAGCCAAGTTTCAGTTAGATCTAGCATTTTATCGCTATCAGTATCGCCTGACTTGTAAGTTCCATTACCAGCTATAGAGTCCTCGACTTTGGTTACTGTTATTGGCGTATCACCACTGTTTGTTACAGTGAAACTATAAGTAACCTTTTCTCCCGCTTGCGCGCTAGTTGGTCCACTCTTTACTACTTTTAGTGCAGGGTGAATTACGTCAGTGGTATGTGTATCGGTATCACAAGTATCGCCGTCGAGTTCTGTGACTATCTCATCTACGGAGTCTAAGCTACGAACAATAAGTAGCTCAGACCATTCCATCCACTCTGTTGCGTCGTCGGCACATACTTCCATAGTGTTAACGATATCTTCGGTCTGACCCGCAGGAACTGTGTATTCTACTTCTGCTTTCCAGGTCTCACCAATATCCAGTAGATTATCTTTGTCTGCGTCGCCCATGTTAAACCCGTCCACGTCATCTACTGATGAAACATTGCCAGCAACGTCGTCAAAGATTCCGATAACTGAAAGTGGCGAATCGCCAGTGTTTGTGATATCGGCAGTGAACTTGATCGTATCGCCTTCGTGCGCAACAGCTGGGCCGTACTTTTTAATATGAATTTGAGGGTGTGCTGTGTCGTTATTCCATACAAAACATGAAGCTGTTTGACCAGGAAGTAAATTAATTGTCACGTCGAGCCCAGATCCAGACTGACCAAGTTCGTTAGCTAGATCGCAATACCATTCGCCCTCATCATAATCTGGATGATTAATTTCACTGATTAGTATATTCTTGTTAGCCATTACTGTGGTCTCAGCAACGTATGATTTTACTGACCCATTTTCGTCTTCAAGCTCCATATTCTGTTCTATACCATCTACTGTAATCCCAAAATCACTACCTATAGCAGTGCCACTATTATTGTTAACCACGTATTTCTCAACTATTACGCGTGGAGCGATGTCGTTGTTAGTGATGGTGCAAGTTGCGGTACCGCCGTTTACAACAACTACGTTTACGCATGTGTTTCCGGTCATTGTGTAGCCTGCAGTAATGCTGGTTTCAGAAACATTGTAAGTGCCTGCATTTACTGAGTAGCTATTGCTGCCATCTGCTTCAAAAGCAGTTTCTACACCGCCGTTAACTCCACTAGCCGTGAATTTGAAGTCACTTGCAGTCTTAGTTCCGCCGTTATCGTTTGTTACAACTTTGTTAACTGTAAGTGTACCGGCTTGGTCGTCGTTGGTGATAGTACAAACTGTAGTCTGGCCATTATCCAAGCTTATTTGGTTATTTGCATTTACTGAAACGCCATTAGTACAAGTCCATGAGCTTGGTGTGTAACCTGAAGGTCCAGCAGATTCAGATAGCGTGTAAGTATCGGCTTTGAAACCAGCTCCGCTAGCAACATCTGCGCTTCCAGCAGCGCCAGGACCAGATAAATTAGTTGGGTTTTCGAGAGTTCCAACAGCATTAAGTGTCCAGTCGCTTTCAACTGCGCCGCCGCCGTTGTCTTTAACTAGAATTTTATTCAGGGTTAGACTTGGAGCGTTGTCGTTGTTGGTAATGGTGCAAGATGCGGTACCACCGTTAGCAACTACTACATCTTCGCAAGTATTTCCTGTCATTGTATAACCTATTGGGATGTTAGTTTCAACTGCACTATATGTACCGGCGTTTACCGAATAACTGTTGCTGCCGTCAGATTCAAAAGCAGTTTCTACACCGCCGTTTATGCTCGCTCCAGTGAATTTAAAGTCACTAGCGGACTTTGTACCACCATTGTCATTGGTAACTACTTTGTTGACCGTAATTGTTCCGGCTTGGTCGTCGTTAGTAATAGAACAAACAGTAGTCTGACCATTAGCTAATGTTATTTGGTTATTTGCGTTTACTGTTATGCCATTTGTGCATGTCCATAAACCTGGGGTATAGCCAGTAGGTCCGGTAGTTTCTGCCAATGTGTAGGTATCAGCTTTGAAACTTGCTCCACTTACAACATCAGTACTTCCAGACGCACCAGCACCAGTCAAATTAGTTGGGCTAGCTGAGGTACCTGTTGCGGTTAAAGTCCAATTACTTTCAACGGCTGTGCCACCATTGTCTTTAACAAGTATCTTGTTCAGTGTAAGACTTGGGGCAATGTCATTGTTTGTAACAGTACAAGAAACTCTTTGACCTAAGGCGAGCGTTACAGGGTGACTGACAGTAAGTTCAGTATCCAAATCCATACAAACTAATGATTCTTGAGCATAACCGTCTTCGTTACCTTCACTAACTGTGTATAAAGCGTTTGCCATAGTGCCTGCGTGCAAGTACCACACTCCACTATCTTCAACATCCCCACCGCCGCGACGAGCATCAGTCTGAAGCACATCATTAACATAAATTTCAAAGTCTTCGGCAAGCTTAGTGCCTCCATTGTTGTTGAAAACTCGTTTACCTACCTCAAGCATAGGTGCTGTGTCGTTGTTAGTAATGGTACATGTGACGTTTTCACCTTCGCTTAAATTAACGGTAGCTCCTGTGTAAGGACCCGTAACACTATCAGTACAACTCCATGAGCCTTCTGTATAGCCAGTTAGGTTCGCTTCACTAAGTGTGTAGTTTGTATTTGCAAGGATAGTTGGCATTGCGGTGTAGGTTTTGGTTGTGGTTCCGCTTCCAGCGTTGAAACTAAGTTCGCCAATACTGCTTGCGCTTACATTGAAATCACCTACGGTAGCGTTGCCCCCATTATCGTTAACAACATTTTTAACAACTGTTAGTGTTGGAGCGATATCGTTGTTAGTAATTGTACAAGTCAAATTCTGAGCCAGTGACAGAGTAAACAATGTAGTTATGCCGCCTTCTGAAGTTGTACCACAGCTCCATGTACCTTCATTATATCCAGCTAATCCAAGTTCGCTAAGAGTATACTCACGTCCAGCAATCACAACTGGCGAAGCTGTGTAAGGTGTCGAGTCATTTGTTTCTGTACCGGTTTCAAAAGATAGAGGAACGTTGACGTCGTCACCATTGTTATCGTAGCTAAGTAGTATATTAAATGCATCGACAAGATCATCTCCGCCGTTGTCATTCTGTATATTCTTTATGACAGTAAGTAGTGGAGCGATATCATTATTAGTTATAGTACAGACAGCATTTTGTCCGGCAGTTAGAGTAATAACTGAATTTACTAAACTACCGCTCGTACATGACCATGCGCTAGCTTCATAACCAGCAGGTCCACCAGCTTCACTTAAGGTGTAGCCTGTGCCTGCTGCAGCTTCAACAGTTGAAGTCACAGCTTCTGCACCCGTTGCAGGAGCGCCAGCCTCATTAATCAAGGCTGCGTTAGCGCCGTTTTGTGCTTTGAGAGTCCAGGCGCTCGCATGTGCTGTACCGCCATTGTCATTGGTAACCAGCTTTCGAAGTGTAAGTGTTGCATCTTTTGTGTTTGTAATAGTGCATGTTATGGTCGGCACGCCATTAGCATCTAGTGGAGTGCTACTATTAATGGTCTTGTTAAGGCACCCATTTTCTGTAAGTGTCCATGCAGGCAAGTTGCTAAGATCTTCGGAAACTGAATAGGCGGTACCCCAAGCTACGCTGAAAGTTTGAGGTGAGTTAGTTGCAATAGTACGGGCTGTAGCTGGTGCTACACCAGTTGTTGGGCTAATACTAATTGGGAATCCGGTTGTATCATTTGCCGGATCAGTGACTTTACTAACAATAATCTGACCCCTAAGCTTATTGGTGTAAGTACATGTTACATTAGCACCTGCGGCTAAAGTAATAGTTGCAGTTGACCCGTTTACAGAGCCACCTGCTCCACAAACCAATCCCGTCATATCCCAGCCAGTAGTTGCAGTCTCGGTAACCGAATAAGTTCCAGGCAACAAATTGGAGAAAGTCTTAGTATTTGATAATGTGGCATTCGCATCATCATCCAATAAGAAACTGCTGAGGCCGCTGCCGGTTGTTGTAAATGCGAAGTCTTGGGCATGATTGGGAACGGCATCTTTGATAATTGTTATGGATCCTTTTAATAATGTGTTACTAAAAATACACAGACCGTCGCTAGAAGTTGTACCCGAGCTTACTGTAGCGGTAGCGACAGCTCCACTAAATGTGCAGTTGGTTCCTGTCCCACTTAAGAAAGTTTGACTGACAGGACCAGCTGTCTCAGTAATCGTATGAGCTCCATTAGGAGTAACGTTTGTAAAAGTCACTTGACCGCTAGCATTGGTTGGCACAGGAGTACCGCCATCTAGCGAAAATGACCACTCGCCAGCAAAAGCTGTACGATCAGTCTGGCCGTCTCCGTTGGTGTCAACCAGCTTACGGGCTACGATTTCCGGAAGTTCGATAATCTGATTAGCCGGTACGGGCACATTTTGCTGTCCGATATTATTGAATTCACCAGAAACATCATCGAGTCGGCTATGTTGGGATGACCCGTTACACTCACCAGCGTTCTGAGATAACTGGAGCTTATAATTAACAACAGCCTCTCCACCGGCGTTAAAATCAATATCAAGTAGCTGTGTCCATTCACTACCAGTATCAGTAGGAGCACCTACAACAGTAACCACTGGGGAAGTTCCAGAAGTATTAACTACGCTCGTCAATTCAAAAAAGTTAGTAAAGAATACGCAGTCGCCGTCGAACTCACTGAAATTAATACTCATCCTACCTTCTGAAGCATCTCCGCTTGTAAGTGTAAATCGAAATTTAATAAAATCGCCTTCTTTATAAGTGGTTACATTTCCGGGTGTATAAGTTAGACCGGGTAATTCCTGGCCTTGGTGTGTGCTGGCGGTTATTTCGTTAGGACCCGCATTGGCTTTGCCAGGCAACAACATTGCCGGAACAAGCTGGGCACTGACTATAGCCAACGCGACAAAGACTCGCGAGGCGCGAGCCACAATATTATTAAATTTAGACATACGACCTCCCAATCGTTTAGGCACAGATAAGTAAAACACCACCTTTGTTTTATCTTGTTATACTCTTGATAGTGTCATTTTGTCAACAATAAACTATATTAAACATAACTACTAAAGTTTTGTCTTAATTTCGGTTATCAGATCTCTAAGTTCTGCAGCGTGCTCAAACTGCAAGTTAGCTGCTGCCAAATCCATTTGCGAAGTTAGGTCTTTGATAAGGTGACCATACTCCTCTTTTGGTATCTTCTTAAGATTAATTTTTTTCTTATCTACTTTTGGCTCGGAGCGAGGCAAACCAGCACTCATAGCTTTCTGGATTGATTGAGGCGTAATGTTATTAGCTATGTTGTGTGCTTCTTGGATTGCTCGGCGACGATTAGTTTCATCTATAGCTTTTTGCATGCTCTTAGTTGTAACATCGCCGTACATAATTACTCGCCCTTCTTCATGTCGGGCTGCGCGACCGATTGTTTGAATAAGCGCCGGACCGGAACGCAAAAAACCTTCTTTATCGGCGTCCAGTATCGCAACCAAAGAAACCTCTGGTAAGTCCAGCCCTTCGCGTAAAAGGTTAATCCCTATCAGGACGTCATAAACGCCCATTCGGAGATCCCTAAGAATATCGCTTCTATCTAGTGTTTCGACATCACTGTGCAGATATGCAACTTTCATGTTAAGTTCTTTCAAATAATCAGTCAGGTCCTCACTCATTCGTTTAGTAAGAGTCGTAACCAGCACTCTTTGGTTCTTGGCTACTCTATCCCTAATTTCTGCTATTAGATCGTCTACCTGACCGTCTACCGGCCTCACTTCAATCGGTGGGTCCAAGAGTCCAGTTGGCCTAATTACCTGCTCAACAGGCTTTGGTGAATGGCTAAGCTCATAATCAGCGGGAGTTGCCGATACATAGACCACTTGATTAATATGCCTCTCAAATTCACTAAAGGTTAGTGGGCGGTTGTCTAGTGCGCTTGGCAGTCGAAAGCCGAAGTCCACCAGAACTTCCTTACGAGCGCGGTCACCGTTATACATACCGCGAACCTGAGGGATGGTCATGTGAGATTCATCAACTAACATTAAAAAATCGTCAGGGAAATAATCAATAAGCGTCGCCGGTTGCTCACCCGGTTCGCGGTCGGTCAAGTATCGGCTATAGTTTTCTATGCCTTTGACAAAACCCGTTTCTTCTAGCATTTCGATGTCAAAACGCGTGCGTTGATTTAGCCGCTGAGCCTCAAGAAGCTGGTTATGTTTTTTGAAATAAGCCGTGCGTTCAGCTAGCTCAATCTCAATTTTTGCCAAAGCCGTTTTGAGCTTGTCCTGCGGCGTAACATAGTGACTGCTTGGAAATATCTTTAGTTCGTCGGGTTTGCCAAGAATCTCACCCGTCAACGGATCCATTTTTAGTATACGTTCGACTTCTTCGCCAAAAAACTCTACCCGATACGCTAACTCCTCGGCTGCAGGAAAAATATCTATTGTTTCCCCGCGTACGCGAAAAGTTCCACGATGAAAATCTATGTCGTTTCGCTGATACTGAATATCTGTTAGCCGTCTGATAAATTTATCACGAAGTTTACGTTCTCCTTTGGTTACGTGTTCAGACAACGCATTATAGTCGGTTGGCGAACCAATACCGTAGATACAAGAAACGCTCGCTACTATTAGCACATCTCGCCTTGTAAGAAGTGCGTCTGTCGCCGCGTGCCGCAACCTATCAATCTCTTCATTGATATCGCTGTCTTTTTCAATATATGTATCTGAGCGTGGGATATAGGCTTCGGGCTGATAATAGTCGAAGTATGAAACGAAATAGTGCACCTCATTATCGGGGAAAAAGTTTTTAAATTCTTCGTAGAGTTGGGCGGCCAAAGTTTTGTTATGACAAATAACCAGTGTTGGCTTTTGAACAGATTCGACTAAGTTAGCCATGGTAAAGGTTTTGCCCGAGCCGGTAACACCGAGAAGTGTTTGTTCTTTTAGGCCGGATTGCAATCCTTTAACTAATGCCTCAATCGCGAGAGGTTGATCGCCTTCCGGTTTGTAGTTACTCTTAATCTTAAATCTAGACATCTTCTAATTGTAGCAACTTAAATGAAAACAAAAATCATAAAATTATGTGCTGTTATGCAAAGAACTGCTGTTCCGACCTAATTAGCCGTTATGATGACCTGTTAAGCCGTTACGAATCCAGCCGTTGGCTATGGCAGTTGTATCTAAACCGTGGTACTCCTTATCAAGCGCTTCAACTATCTTTTGAACGAGCCTATGAGCATCAGTTTCGAATATAACCTTAGCGGAATCAGGTGCATCTAATTTTTGCATAAGCTCAGGTATAAAATCGGCTGCACCACCACTCCCCAAAAGAACTCCACATAAAGTGTGTGATTCTAACGCTGTAGTAAATTCATGAAGACTGCCGAAACGGCCACCTAAAGTGATAACAGCGTCGCTACTCATTACCAAAAATGCGTCACGTCCCACATAGTTCATTCCTGTATAACAAACAAAATCATATACTCCGATGGGCAAACGATACTTATTTACATGTTCTCTCACACTGCTGGCTGGACTAAAGCCAATACTTTTACCGCCATTAGCATGAGCGCCCCGCGCTGCATGAAATGGCAAGCCAACGGTTGCCCCAGTTGTTATGATATGGCCAGCCTGTGCAATAGCCTGTCCGACTGCGTACGCATCTTCTTTGCTACGCTCTACAGTATTACCGGCAGCTGCGCCGGATACACATATTGCATAATTCATTTTCCCATCTCCAGTTCATCTAATTCTAACATAAGCGGTTCGGAATCGAAGGCGCTTGAAGCACTTAATTGTTCATAAATTCTGTTCGAAAGCTGCTCGGAAGTCAGATACATCCGCCTAAGTCTAAAATCTAACTCACGACTGAATGCCATAATAGTGTGTGCGCCGAGGTTTCGTTTGAAAACGGCATTACGAGCCACGTCATACAGATTACAAGATACAACTTGGCCATCACTGTAATAACCTGTAGCTAGCAAAGATTCCCACCAAAAGAAGCATTTAGCTACTGATTTAATTAGAGACTGCATATCATCACCATTAACAGATTTCTTATTGATATGCGGTTCGAAAAGGTTTATTAGCTGGGGGTCATTGTCCATTCTGTGATGGATATCGCGCCACGAAAAATGAACCGATCTGACAATAACGGAACCGTCATCTTTGTCGTAGATATGCTGGCTATATGACGTTGGCACAGAAGCATCTAGTAGAATTCTGGGCGTAAAACTAGAGTTTGCTCTAAGTTTTGACAGCGCGCTCAGACTAGCCATCAAATAAAGCGTTGGTAGACCGCTACTAATTGTTTTATCTGAGGGAACAAGTACTATTCCGCCGCAGACATTAACTCTGAAAACTGTGTGCCCAGCATTTTTTAATAGTAGGTCATGCAAAGCGCCCCACTGTTTTACATCAACTGAGTGAAATTCAATCTTTTGGATTTCGAAATCATTTGATTCGAGCTTGTCTAGCTTGGTTATAAAATTTAGCCGCCATCGCCGAGGTTCTGTAAGTTCGCATGCAGCAAAAATTATCGGTAACGGGCAACGCCTAAGGCAAGACTCAAGCGATCTATAGTGCAAAAGTTTCAGTGCTGATTTAGGCGGATTAGCTTTCAGTATTTTTTTCAGTACCGCGTGTTTGGGGACTAAAACTGTTTTGGATGCAAATGTATGGTTTAGATGACCTGCGAGAGCGTCGCAATACTTTTGCTGACTAGAATCTAAAGTTAGTTTTAACTCTTTCAGAAACAGGTTCTCGTCACTAGCCATTTTAGACTGTAAGGCTTGATACAACTCTCGCGCATCAGTGTCTTTAGGATCTAATCCGAGCTTAATAACCGCATCATATAATATACGCTGCAGTTCGGTACTTAGTTTTATGTCGAAGCTTTGCCTGCCACTTAATTCTTCAAGCGCCTGCAACATTTGAGACGTAGAAGAGTCATAGTAGCGAAGATTTTGTAAAAATCTAGTCATGACTATATTGGCTTAGGACGATAATTTGAAGGAGCATTCCTTAGGTAATAGTCAATTTCCTTGGCCGTTAACAGTCCTGCCTGCGCACCAGTATGCTGAACTACATTCATCGAATTAATCGGTGCCCAGAGCATTGCACCTTGCAAATCAGCGCCCTTAATGATGGCCGCCACAAAAGTGCTTGCATAGCTGTCACCTGCACCGGTTCGCTCAAAAGGCGGTGCCGGGTCAGGATAATTGATCATGCCGAAACGATTGCTGCCATCACTTGCGTAGCTTCCGTCAGGCCCATCAGTAATCACGACTACCTTAGGGCCTAGTTCATGAAGCTTATCGAAAAGGTCATGAAGGTTACCGTGGTCTCCGCCGCCGACCATAACCGCTTCTTCGCGATTTAGAAATAATATATCGGCCCGCTCGTAGAGTTTTTTTAGCCTTTTTGCGCCGGCTTTAATCTGAAAGGTGCCGGGCTGGAAAGCAAATTTAATTTCTGGGTTATCTTCTAGCCATTCGGCTATTTCGTCATGATACGGCAAGGCATTGTCTGAGACTGAGCTAAAATATACCCACTTTGGCAAGTCGCTTCTTCTAAAGCGTGGCCAGTGATAGGCATATTCTTCATGCTTAATAAGAATTGTGCGTTCTTCTTTATACCATAAGACGTAGTGGTAGTTGCTTTTCTTTCCTCTGTTTACATGAACAAATCGGGTATCGACTTTATTTTTTTCTAGAGCGTCAATAATGTCACGGCCCCATCTGTCGCCGCCCACATTACTTACAAGCCCTGAGTCCAGGCCCAACTTAGCAAACGATACTGCAGCGTTTGCTGCATTGCCGACGCCTTCTATGACTTCTGCATGGTCAAAAGGAAGCTTTGTGCCATATTCCATAGCAAGGACTTTCTTGTCATGTTCATCCGTGTAAGTCCATGCTTTATCGTCCAGTAATTTTATAAAAGCATCCGTAACTACGTCTCCGATAGCTAACACATCCAAATCGCCATCTGCTAAATCACTTTTAGAGTCTGGTAATACCATTAAACTATTGCCTTTCCAGCACTGTTGAACAGCGCAATCTTACTTTCTACAACTGCTTGTACAGCATCTTCTACTTCTCGCATCAGCTTAACGACAGCGTATTCAGACTCATTTTCTGCCAAAACCTTTTCTAGAGTATCTCGGTAGGCTTTACGCATATCACTGTTGATATTTATCTTCTGAACGCCTACTTGCACTGCTTCTTCAAAGTAATTTCCAGGAGTACCACTGCCTCCATGCAAGCTGATGTTACAATCTATACTTTCACGAACTCTTTTTAGGAGCTCAATATCTAAAGCTTTTGGAACCGGATATGTACCATGAAGATTTCCAATAGCTGCTGCATATGTATCAATCCCCGTCGCATCGACGAAGCTTTTTGATCCTTCAGGAGTACTAAAAGTTTTCTTTATCTCGTCATAGTCAAAATTTTCGGTGTGAACGTTACTGCTTCCGCCAAAATAATGCGGTTCGCTTTCGACAATTGCTCCTGTCAAGCGGGCGCAGGTAACAACTTGCTTGGTAGCATCAATTATTTGCTGCTCAGTTGCGTCGTGATTTGCCTGACTAATATCGATATGGATAAACTCATAGCCTGCTTCTATACCTTCAATGGCGTCTTTAACGCTAGGGCTATGATCAAGATTCACATAAACTTCAATCCCGTATTCTTGGCGGTAGTTGTCGACCATGTCGCGGACATTTTCTAGACCTATGGCATCAACTTCACCCTGACTTACTTCTATTAGTACGGGTGAATTAAGCTTTTTGGCGGCGCGGCAGATAGCGACAAGTGTTTCTCTGTTATCAATATTAAAAGCTCCGACGGCAAACTTTTCTTTGCGAGCTCTTTCCATCAGTCCTCTAGCGCGTTCACAATTTTCCCTAATTTGTCGCAAAGATAAAGACATTCATGGCTCCCACCGTTAATTACATCTTATTGTAAGTGCTTAAGCCTAAGACGTCAACGAAATATAGCTCGTAGAGATGCGAGTTACGATAGTAAAAGAATTATCCCCAAGAACGATAAGCACGACGAAGCCAGAAGCCTTCTAAAATTGCTTCGCTCTTTAAGCAATATATATGCAAGTATTACGGATAATATAACTTTAAGCCCAGCCAACGAAACAGTAATCGAGCTGCTGTCAGAACCTACCAGTGAAGTAATAAATAAGCCACCAGAAACCCCGAACAATAAAACCAATGATATGAATGGTATAAAGGTACTTCTATCGGGTAAAAGCCATTTTTTTCTACGCAATAATACCAAACTACTAACAGCCAACACTTGAAAGCCCCAACCTAAAACTAAATAGTTTGCGACACCCATTTTGTCGAGTAAATCTTTTTCATTGATAGTAGCAAAACCGTAGGCAAAGGCCGCAACAATAAGAATAAAATAAGTATAGGCATTGTTGGCCACATTTTTATAAGATTTTTTATAAGTTGCCAATACTATGGCGCCTAACATTATTATGATGCCTATTACCTGTATAAAAGTAAGTTTTTCATTTAGAAAAATTACCGCCATTAAAACTACGGCAATTCGATTTGAAGCCATGCTAATACTACCTACAGAGGCGCTTAGATGCTTGTAAACTTCGAACGCCAAAAAATTTACAAGACCAAATAAAACACCCCCAGCTAATAATTGCGAATAAATAATTGGATCCCAATCAAGAATAATCCTGTCTTCTAAGAATATTTTTACAAATATAATCCCCGCCAACCATTCGGCAAGAAAACTAAAAAACAGAACACTATATACGTATTTATTACCTTTTGAAGATAATTTTTTTACGATTATTACTGAATAAGCTGCCAACAATGAATGCAGCAGTATGGATATCTGCCAGGTCATTTATTTTTTGCCGAGTAATCCGTGGGCTGCTAATACTAATGCATGTTCTGTTAAACCGTGCTTTTTTAGTAACTCTTCGGGTGTTCCAGATTCCCCAAATTCGTCTTTCACGCCTATTCGCCGTAAAGGTACTGGGAAATTCTCACCGAGCAACTCAGCTACTGCCCCGCCAAGTCCTCCATTTATCTGAGCTTCTTCGACAGTTATTACTAATCCTGTTTTCTGAACGCTTTTAAGTATCGTTGCATTATCGAGCGGTTTAATTGTAGCAACGTGAACAACTTCTGCATCAATGCCATCTTTAAATAATTTTTCAGCAGCAGCCAAAGCTGTATGAGTCATGGATCCTGTCGATATTATACTTATATCGCTGCCTTCGCTAAAAATTTGAGCTTTTCCTAATTCAAATGGCGTTTCTTCTGTAGTAAAAACTGGTAAAGGTTCACGCACTAATCTAATATATCCAGGATTCTTTTTATCTGCTGCCAATGCAAGTGTGGCTTTAAAAGCTTCTACCGAATCAGCAGGACACACTACGACCATATTAGGCAAAACCCTCATCAATGCAATGTCTTCCAGCATCTGGTGTGTTGCGCCGTCTGGGCTAGTCATTAGCCCTGCATGAGCGCCTACAATCTTTACTGGTTGTTCATTGAGGCAAATAGTTGTTCTAATTTGCTCCCAGTTACGTCCGGGGCTAAAGGCAGCGTAAGAGCTTACAAAAGGTATTTTACCCATAGCTGCAAGTCCTGAACCTACTGTAACTAAATTCTGCTCAGCTACGCCGATCTCTATGAATCGATCAGGAAATGCATCTGCAAAAATACTGATTTTAGTAGAACCTGTTAAGTCTGCACATGCAGCAACGACATTTTCATCCAGTTCGCCGGCTCTTTTAAGGCCTTCTCCAAAACCAACATTCAGTTGAATTTTCTTTAGATCGCTGTTAACAGAAAGTAAATGCATTTTACTCATGTTCACTCCTGATTTTACCGCGCAGAGTTCGCAATTCATGTAGCGCAGTTTTCGCCTGCTGGCCTTTAGGTGGATCGCCTGAAACATCCTGGAGATCCGGCGGCACCCCGTGCCAACGATAGTCGTATTCCATGAAATCCACGCCTTTGCCAGGAATTGTATTGGCTATAATCATCACAGGTTTGTCGGCAACCGCTCTAGCCATCGCCGCAGCGTCAATAATCGCCTCGATATCGTTGCCGTTGATGCTAATCACATGCCAACCAAAAGACTCCCACTTAGCTTCTAAATCTCCAAGAGGCATAACTTCTTCTGTCGGGCCATCTATCTGAATAAAATTTCTGTCGGTAAAAGCGATTATTTTATTAAGTTTATATTTGGCAGCCAGCATTGCCGCTTCCCAAATATTGCCCTCGTTTTGTTCGCCGTCTCCTGTTACTACATATATCCATCGATGATCATCTTTATTCATCCGCATAGCCAAAGCCATACCTGCAGCTTGCGATAAGCCGCAACCAAGCGGGCCGCTTGTGCTTTCTAAGCCCGGCAATTTGGTTCGTTCTGGATGCCCTTGAAGTCTGCTGCCAAATTTGCGCAAAGTTTTAAGCTCGGATTTTTCATAGTAACCGGCGTGCGCCATCGTCGCGTATTGTACAGGCACGCAGTGGCCATTGCTAAGTAAAAATATATCACGCGCTTCCCAGTCGGGATTTTTGGGATCATATTTCATAATGTCAAAATACAAGGCTGTAAATATATCAGTTAACCCTAATGGGCCAGCACTGTGGCCACTGCCGGCGGCAACTAACATTTTAATAATATCTTGCCTTATATCGTTGGCAATCAACTCTAGATCTTCAAGAGACCGCTTTATGCTATTAAAATTTTTCGGTTCACCCATTCTGCTTATGATTGTACATCACTGTTAATGCTTTGACAAATTAGATGTTTATGTGTTTTTATATATTAATGTATACTCAAAGTTCAATACGTCATAGCCGAGA
>JALYRK010000033.1 GCA_030855355.1 bacterium | reverse complement strand
TTATTTACTTACATAGAAATATGGATCGCGACAATTACTAATAATTCATTAAACCCTTAAAAATAATATTCTCACGAAAGGAGAAGCTGTAGCTCGGGAAGAGCAGTCCGAGTCGGTGGATTTATTCCGCGACCCGGCACGATGAGAAACCCAAAAAGGGTGTCTCATTACAGCGAAGCATTATGGCAGATTTTGACCGCAGCAAGCCACACGTCAACGTTGGAACAATGGGCCACGTCGACCACGGTAAAACAACACTAACAGCCGCTATCACAAGCGTATTAGCTAAAAAACTTCCAAGCGACGTTAATAAGCCAATCGCTTATGACCAGATTGATAACGCACCTGAAGAAAAAGCTCGTGGTATTACCATTGCTACCTCTCACCAAGAGTATGAAAGCGAAAAGCGTCACTACGCTCACGTCGACATGCCAGGTCACGCCGACTACGTCAAGAACATGATTACCGGTGCCGCACAGGTAGATGGTGCTATCTTGGTTGTATCTGCAGCTGACGGCCCTATGCCTCAGACCCGCGAACACGTTCTACTAGCGCGTCAGGTTGGAGTACCAACAATTCTAGTCTTCCTAAACAAAATGGACATGGCTGACCCTGAACTAGTTGAACTAGTTGAAATGGACATCCGTGAACTTCTAAGTAAGTACGAATACGACGAGAACGCTCCAATCATTAAGGGCTCAGCTCTTAAGGCACTTGAAGGCGATGCAGCATACGAAGATGCAATTATGGAACTCGTTAAAGCTATGGACGACTACGTTCCAGAGCCAAAGCGCGATCTAGACAAGCCATTCCTAATGAGCGTAGAAGATGTCTTCTCAATCAAGGGTCGTGGCACAGTTGCTACTGGTCGTATCGAAACAGGTATCGTCAAAGTCAACGAAGAAGTTGAAATTGTCGGTATCCGCGATACTCGTAAGACCGTTGTTACAGGCGTAGAAATGTTCAAAAAGAACCTTGATCAAGGACAAGCTGGCGACAACGTCGGAATCCTTCTTCGTGGTATAGAGCGTGATGATATCGAGCGTGGTCAGGTTATTGCCAAGCCAGGTTCTATCACTCCGCACACCGAATTCGATGCAGAGGTTTATATCCTTAGCAAAGAAGAAGGTGGCCGTCACACTCCGTTCTTCAAAGGTTACAAGCCTCAGTTCTACTTCCGTACTACTGACGTAACCGGTGAAGTTGAGCTTCCAGCTGATAAAGAAATGGTTATGCCGGGCGATACAGTAACCTTTAAGGTCAAACTACTCGCTCCAATTGCTATGGAACAGGGCTTGCGTTTCGCTATCCGTGAAGGTGGCCGAACCGTTGGTGCTGGTGTAGTAACCAAAATTAACAAATAATTCTTTTTTAAGAGTAAAAAAGAGCTCCTTAATCGGGGTTCTTTTTTAATTTTTTAAATACCGTATCGATATTGAATATACGAGATCAATGTACTGTAGCGACATACATGCTGTAAAAATTATTAAATCCGTGATATACCATAATCATAATAAAAGATGAATAAAAATGAATCCTGAAGAAATGAAATCAGCCTACGGCCAAATGATGGAGAGCTTGAATGCCGAAAAACTAGAATTTACTTGTATACGTACGGGCGACAGACTCACGGCCGAAGAATTCGAAGCTAAATGGAAGGCCACTCATCCACCCACCCTTGGCGATAACGTAATAATGTTTCCAGTACCTGAAAAGTCAGTTCCTGATGCCGGCTCACAAGATATAGCTATAGCCGGATTCTAGTATCACTATTTTAAATTAGTGCTTTTTGTTGTAAAATGATGGTATTAATTTAATCTTGTCGAGAACTCGTTCGGTCACTCATCACTCCGAAAGAGGTTACGGCAAAAGGAGCATCCAGTTATGGCTGACGCCAAAAAACCTTCAAGTAAGGCAGCAAGTCCTGCAGCAACTCAAAAACAGCGGATTCGTATTCGTCTAAAGGCTTACGATCATAAAGTGATTGACCAGTCTGCAAAGCAAATTGTCGATACAGCGCTTCGAACAGGCGCAACTATTGCCGGTCCAATACCTTTGCCAACCCGCAAAAGCACTTTCACTGTAGTAAAAAGCCCACACGTCTACAAAAAGGGCCGTGAACAGTTCGAAATGCGCGTCCACAAACGTCTTATTGACGTACTGGATCCAACACCTAAGACTATTGATTCACTCATGAACTTGAGCCTTCCTGCCGGCTGCGACGCCGAAATTAAAATGTAACAAGCGTTACTTTCATGAGCTTTTAATGATATTATTGTTTTATTAAGCATATGGCTAAAAAATCTGCAAAAAAACAACCCACTAGTAGAATATCTGTCAAAGAAACCGACAGCGAATACTTTCTTAAGCTAACAATGTATATGATTCTTGGAGCGCAGTGGCTAAGAATCGAAAAATTCCCTGAATGGCAAATCCCAATACCTTATGGGCTACTAATTGGTTTTTGGTTCGCCAGCCGAGACCATTTCCAGATTGACCGTAAAATCGAATACGCAATACTCCTTACAGCTACTATGGTCGGGTTCTGGCTACCGATCGGCATAAAAATCTCATTGTAGAATAGTCAACATATTGACTCCTTAGACCCTTTTGTGCTAATCTGTACTGAATATCGTTCTTGGTGTATTAGTAAGTCTTAACAGATACTGCTAGCCACCAAGTATTTTTGTGCCCATGATCGGGGACTGACACGAAGGTATTGGCCAATAACAATTTAAGCGCTTCAATAAGAATCGCCAAAAAGAAGGTTAAATTAAGTATGAAAGCACTCATTACGAGAAAGCTCGGCATGACAAGCTCCATCAGCGAAGATGGTGCTATGCAAGCTGTGACTTTACTTTCCGCTACTCCTTGCGTTATCACGCAGGTCAAAACTGACGAATCAGACGGCTATACTGCCGTACAGGTCGGTTTTGAGGAAAACAAAAAATTAAGCAAACCTCTCCAAGGACATCTCAAGAACAGCAATTCCTCAGCTAAGATTATTCGCGAATTCCGAGTAGCCGAAGTCACAGAAGACCTCGCCGTAGGCAACCAACTTACAGCAGAGGTCTTTTCAGTTGGTGACGTGGTTGATGTTACCGGTACCAGCAAAGGTAAAGGCTGGGCAGGCACTATCAAGCGCCATAACTTTCATCGCGGACGCAAAACTCACGGTGGCGGTAGCTATCGACGCCCAGGTTCTATTGGCTCAATGTATCCTCAGAAGATTTTTAAAGGCAAGAAGATGGCCGGCCAAATGGGTGACGAGCAAGTCACAGTCAAAAAACTTAAAGTAGCCTACGTAGACGCTGATCAAAATGTGATCGGCGTTTTTGGTGCCGTTCCTGGTCCTAAAAAAGGCATCGTTATTATTAAGGAGACAAGGTAATGGCTGTTAATACTTACACCAAGAGTGGTACAAAAGCTACGACTGCAGCCCGGCTCCGTAAAGACGTGTTTGAAGTAGAAGTTACTAACCATGACTTATTAAAGCAAGCCTACATCGCTCACCAGGCCAATTCCCGAGTAAATCTGGCCAAGACACTTAAGCGCGGCGAAGTACGCGGTGGCGGTAAAAAGCCATGGAAACAAAAAGGCACAGGACGAGCCCGTTTTGGTAGCTCCAGAGTACCAATTTGGCGTGGTGGTGGTATCGTTTGGGGCCCTACTGGCAACGAAAACTACTCTAAGAAAATCCATACTTCTGCTAAGCAAGCAGCTGTTCGACAAGCTTTAAGCGTATCTAATAAGGCTGGCAAACTATCAGTTATAGAAACTCTTGATCTTAAGGACGCCAAAACTGCTAGCGCATTCAACCTGATGAACAAAATCGGAGTTAAGGGCACGACGCTAATAGTTGTAGCTTCTAAAACTCCTGAACTAACCCGGGCGTTTAGAAACTTGTCAGGCATTAAGCTCGCTACAGCTACATATCTAAACGTTTTCGATATTCTGAATGCTGATTCAATAGTTATGACTAGCGATGCTGTAAATGCAGTTCACGATTGGCTCAAGAAAGAGGAGGCAAAATAATGTCAAAAGATTTATTTGTTGCTCCAGTGGTTAGCGAAAAGGTGTACGGACTTTCGACTGCGCATAATAGATTCGCTTTTATTGTTCCTGTTAGCTCTAACAAACACACCGTAGCCAGGGCTATCGAAGCTCAGTATGGTGTAGAAGTGCTGAATGTAGCTATTGTAAATAAGCTTGGCAAAAAAGTCCGCACTTACCGGAACAAGCGATTCACTACTGGCAGTCGTAACGACGTCAAAAAGGCCTACGTAACTCTTAAAGAGGGTCACAGCCTACCAATATTTGCAGCGATCGAAGAATCAGCCGAAGACAAGCCAGTGAAAAAAGCGACTAAGACCGAAGACAGCAAGCGTAGTGTTAATACCACTGCTAAAGCTCCTAATAAAGCCGGTCTAGCCAAGCGTGTTCTAAGACAAAATAAGAGCGGGGAGAAGTAACATGGCACTTAAAACACTGCGACCTACAACTCCTGGCCAGCGCGGCATGACTACTCAGGATTTTGACAGTATTACAACTCGTAAGCCTGTCAGAAGCCTACTGGTTATCAAGAAGAAAACTAGCGGTCGAAACAACCAGGGCCGTATCACAACCCGTCACAAGGGTGGTGGTGTTCGCCAGTTTTACCGACTTGTTAATTTCAACCTCGCCGTTGGCACAAACGCTACAGTTGAGCATATTGAGTACGATCCAAACCGAAGTGCCCGTATAGCACGTCTAAAAGATCAAACTGGCAAACCGCATTATATTATTGCTGCTAATGGCTTGCGCGTAGGCAAAAAAGTTCAGTCCGGCGAAGATGTTCCAATAGAAGTTGGCAATAGATTACCACTCCGAAACATTCCTAACGGCTCAACCGTTTACTGTGTAGAGCTCCAGCCGGGTCGCGGTGCTCAGCTAGTACGTAGCGCCGGTAATGGTGCTCAAATTGTCGCCAAAGAAGAAACTGGCGTTCAAATTCGTATGCCTAGTGGCGAAGTTCGTATCGTTAAGCCAGATTGTATGGCTCATATCGGCAGTGTCGGTAACGAACAGCACCAGAACATCACATGGGGTAAAGCTGGCCGTAACCGCAAACGCGGTATCAGACCTAGCGTTCGTGGTGTAGTAATGAATGCAGTTGATCACCCTCACGGTGGTGGTGACGGTGGCCGGCATGGTATTGGTGGTGGTGTTAACCATGGATCAGCGCCAAGAACTCCTTGGGGTCAGAAAACATTGGGTTATAAAACCCGTCGTCGTAATCACCCGACCAGTAAGTTTATTGTTAAAACACGTCATCAGGCGAAGAGGAAGTAATTATGAGTAGAAGTCTTAAGAAAGGGCCGTTTATTGACGCTAAGCTAGCCAAAAAGGTTAATGCTCTTGGCAATGACGACCGAACAATTATCAAAACTTGGGCACGTGCCAGCACTATTCCACCAGAGTTTGTCGGCCGAACTATTGCTGTGCATAACGGCAAGGTTCATGTGCCTGTATTCGTTACTGAAAACATGGTTGGTCACAAACTTGGCGAGTTCAGCCCGACACGTAAGTTCCGACGACACGGCGGAAAGTTGGCAAAAGGTTAAATCATGATAAATAACGTAATTGCTACAGCTAAAAACGTACGTATGAGCCCACGAAAAGTCGGCGTTGTCGCGGCACTTGTTCGTGGACGAACCGTTGCTGATGCTTTGACTATTCTCGA
>JALYRK010000010.1 GCA_030855355.1 bacterium | reverse complement strand
CTGCTGTTTGAGCTAGTAGGAACTGTTTGTTTTCCTCTTTTTGTTTCGCCGTGCGGCTTTTGAGGAATAACTATATTATTACACTCTTTTAACTAGTAACAATAAACTTATTCAAAATAATTTGTTCAGTTAAAATTGGCTAAAATTAATGTTTTCTATCTATTATTCGTTGTAATATTTATAACGACACAGTGCTTAAAGATATAAAGATTAGGTTCATGAACTGAATATATAGATGTATTTAAAACTACGTAATTTTATATATAAAATAGTTTTCCACAGCGTGGATGGTAATTTAACTGATTTTACTGACTTTTAGGCGAGTTA
Organism: bacterium; assembly: GCA_030855355.1. Taxonomy (GTDB): domain Bacteria; phylum Patescibacteriota; class Saccharimonadia; order Saccharimonadales; family SZUA-47; genus JALYRK01. Next base: position 18,276 of record JALYRK010000010.1, on the reverse strand, counting down.
AATGCTGCTTGTGACCACGAACCTTTAGAACGCGCTTTTTGGCTTTATAGCGTATAGCAGTAACTTTATCTGCACGTTCGTTTTGATCTTCTACAGTAAACTCTACTTCAATATCTTTCACATTTGGCGCACCAATAGATACTTTATCTCCGTCAATTATCGCAAGAACGGGTACCGTAAACTTGTTTTTATCTGTCTGGGCAATTGAAACCGAAAGAACATCATCGACTGATACGATGTGCTGAGACGTGCCCAATTGAATAATTGCTTTTATCATAAAATTTCCTAATTACTTTAACAGTATTTTACCAGATGGCTACCCTGTTGTAAATGCTATGATTTACTGACGAATATACTGAGTTCTTTACCGTCAATTTTAACCATGGACTGATAGTGTGACTCTATTGGCTTTTTATTACTGATACTGGTTGCCAGCGTCTCGGCCTTAATCGTTAAATCGAAGTCAGCTATAGCATTGCTGAGCTCTTTATCTTCGGTCAGAAGATATACCTCGATTCTATCGTCCACTTTGAATTCGGCAGATTTTCGGGCCGCTTGGACATGACGGACTATTTCTCGCATTAATCCTTCGCGCTTTAGTGGAGGAGTTAACTTCTCATCGATAGCCAATTCGTCGCCGACTTTTACAGTTTTTACATTTAGTTCATCAATAAGTATTGATTCGAAATCCACAAACTTACCAAGCTTAGGCACTGTAACGCTAAGAAGCGGCTGCCTAACCTTTAGGCCAGCACGGGCACGCAAGCTTAATCCTTGATTGACGTATTCTCGAACTGTATCCATGTCATTCATTACAAGTTCGTCTATTCTGCCTGCTGACAGCCAATCTTTTAAGTGGATAGACCCTAAATCACCTGTCAGCTTACTGAATAATTCCTCGGATAAAAATGGCGTAAATGGTGCAAGCAGGTATGAAAGGCGTACCAGAACGTAGTGCAGTGTCTTATAGGCCATTTGTTTGTCATTATCGTCCTCCGACTTCCAAAACCTGCGCCTGCTGCGACGGACATACCAGTTACTGGCGTCATCTATGAACGGCAGGATGGGGCTCATGGCATCTGGCAAATTGTAAGTATCCATATGTCTTTCGACTTCTCCGACCAGTTGATGCATGCGGCTAATAATCCAGATGTCCAGTGAATTAGTGCATTCATCTAGTGGATCTTCTAACTTGCCATCAAATTCCCACTTGTCGGCCTCGGCATAAAGAGTAAAGAAATCGTACATATTCCATATCATGCTTAATTTCCGCGCAACATCGCCTACATCTCTATCACTAAGGCTAAAATCTTCACCTCTGGCAAGAGGACTTGATAGCATCAACATTCTGAAAGAGTCGGCAGAAAATTCATCCATTAATTCGACAGGATCTGTGTAATTTTTGAGTTTTTTGCTCATTTTTTTACCATCTGCAGCGTTGATGAAGCCAGTACATATAAGATTTTTAAAAGGAGACTTACCAAATAGCGCCACATTAACAGCTGTCAAACTGTAGAACCAGCCTCGAGTCTGATCGATCGCTTCAGTGATAAAATCAGCTGGAAATCCAGATTCAAACTTTTGCTTATTCTCAAATGGGTAATGGAACTGAGCAAAAGGCATACTACCACTCTCAAACCAGCAATCTAACACCTTACCAATATGATGCAGGGTAACTCCATCGCATTCAAACGTAACATCCATAACCATCGGCAGATGGTAATCACTGAGTTTTTTACCTGTTAGCTCTTCAAATTCTTGATAACTACCAACAACTTTTATTACTTCGGTGCCATCATTGCGTACGCCCCTCCAAACAGGAATTGGTGTCGCCCAATAGCGATCTCGGCTCAAGTTCCAGTCAGGTGCGGACTCAATAATGTTGTGAAATCTACCATCTTGCAAGTGCTTTGGGACCCAGTTAGTTATGCTATTAGCTTCAAGCATTTCGTGCTTTTGGGCTTGAATATCCATGAACCAACTGGGGTGAGCGCGATACATAAGTTTCCCTCCACAACGATGACAATGAGGATAATCATGAGTTATGTATTCAATTTTTAGAGCCGTCCCTTCAGCAACGAGAGCCTTGGCAATTTCTTTATTTACGTCCCAAATGTTGTAACCCTGCCAACGTCCTTCAGTAAAATGTCCATCCGCATCTACGATAGAAAGGACAGGAATACCTGCTCTTTTACAGAGTTCGTAGTCTTCTTCACCGTATGCTGGTGCTTCATGCACTATACCTGTACCTTCTTCGGTATTAACGAAATCTGCAGATAACACCCGATGCGCATTAGGACCCCTATTCTCAAATAAAGGCGAATATTTTTTATCTATTAACTCTGTGCCCTTAACCTTTTTTATTAATGTGTGCCCTAAAGGCTGATGCTTGGCATCTTGCATTACTTTTTCAACCGTATTTGAAGCCAAGTAAAACTTTTTTCCGGAGTGTTCAATCAATGAATATTCAACTTCAGGATTAACGGCAATTGCAACATTAGCTGGAAGAGTCCAAGGAGTAGTTGTCCAGGCTAGTAGGTATTCATCTGAATCCTCAATCTGAAAATACACATAAATGCTAGGGTCGGTATCCTGTTGATAACTGTTTTCCATTGCTACTTCGCTTTTACTAATTGGTGTAGCGTCTTTTGTGCAATAAATTAAGATCTTTTCGCCTTCATAGATCTTGCCTTCTTCGTAGAGCTTTTTAAATGCCCACCAAACGGACTCCATATAGTCGTTATCCATAGTCTGGTAGGCACCTTTAAACTCTACCCAACGACCGATCCGATCAATTGTGTCTTCCCACTCCGTTCCTGTCTTAACCATAGCTGCCCTACAGGCGTTAACATAGTCGGTAATACTGATTTTAGTACCAATTTCCTTTTTATTTTTGATTCCGAGCTGATTCTCGACAAATACCTCAGCGGGTAGTCCATGGCAATCCCAACCCCATACTCGCTCTACTCTTTTGCCTTTCATAGTTTGATAACGAGCGACTGAATCTTTAATAGTGGAAACCAATAGATGACCGTGATGAGGAGTTCCGGTCAAAAATGGAGGACCATCATAAAAAACCCATGCGTTATCTTTGGGTCTATGTTCTACGGATTTTTCAAAAGTTTTGTCTGCTTTCCAGCGTGCAACCCAATCCTTTTCGTATTCTAGCGCTCGTCGCCTAGTACCTGATTTAAATTTCATAATTCTCCTTAAAAAACAAAAACCTCGCTTAGCTTCTGGAGCCTGCTGACTGCAGACGGTACCATCCAGATTCTAAAAGAGGCTCCTCTTTTACTTGTTTACCAGGTTTACGTACTGGGGCCGTAGGGATCTACTCTCAATATGATTTCTTCCCAAATGCTTCATGGTTGATAGCCACTAATCGACAATTATATCGAGCGCAATAAGCTAATTTTACCCTTAAGAAGCCGCAAATTCAACCCACCCCATAAATGCAAACGCCCTCTCCTTCACAAACATTAACTACAAGGTCTGACCTTGTAGTTATGGCGCCAATTGATAATAATTAGCATTAACACTTCTGCAAGGTCAGACCTTGCATGTAAATAAATTACTCAGAATACTCTGTTATGGCCTGTAACTCACGCGTAAAGTTTTCAAATTATTGAATGGCGTAGGATGCTATTTCGTCCACTAGGGGGAGTGGTGTTCCCTGCCATATTTGAGCTAGTTGTCCGTCTTCACGCAGCGCCATTATTGCCGGGTAGTTCATTGCGTCATAAAGACTAGCTATCGAAGCACCTTCACGGGTATTTAAATCTACTTCTTTAGTGTTAGCCATTGGGCAACGCTGCTTCAGTTCTCGAATAAATCCACTAACTGGCGTACTGTGCTCGCCGTTAAATCTGTACAGAAAGCTTATCCTCATAATTAGAAGTATAATCTATTGCTCACCCTATATAAAGCTTCTGTATGATTGAAGCTTTTAATTTGGGCCCAAATAATCAACTTTAAAGCTCAATACGCACCAGCTACTGTGCGTATTGAGAAGAATCGAACTCGTTAACAAGTATTTGTCTCTGGTGACCTAGCTGCAGCCTGTAGTTGAGCCGCAACTGGTACAAACATAGCAACTGCCTGCTTTTTGAGTCTGGTTGCCGCAGTTAAAACACATTGGGGCGTCGGTAGCTTTGTTAGTCTTCGCTATATTTTGCACAGAACTTGCTTGTAGTGTTACGTGTGCATCGACTGCTTGTGCTACGACCGGTATCTCTGTTGTAGATTCTTTTGCTGGTTCTGGTTTTGTCGATTCAATCGCTAGAGTCGTCTGCTCTGCCGGAATATCGTCGAAACTTGCTAGACCAAGCTCCAAACGGTCGTCGAATGACAGATAGTCCATAGCCAGACGCTTAAACATATAATCGGTTATAGAGCTGGCAGTACGAATATCTTTGTCGTCAGTTATGCCGCTAGGTGCATAGCTAGTGCCACGGAAGCTCTTAACGTAGCGCTTTAGTGGGACACCGTACTGAAGACCCTGACTGATACTGATAGCAAATGCATCCATTAAACCTGATAACGTTGAGCCCTGTTTACTTACGTTCACAAATAATTCGCCCGGCGTACCGTCTTCGTATTCTCCCACCGTGAAGTATCCTTCAAGATCGGCAATCTCAAAACGATAAGTCTTAGAATTACGAACTTTAGGAAGCAGACGCCTTGGAGTGTTAGGTGTTGAAGCGATAGCAGCTACTACTGGTGTCGACTCTGGCACTTTATTTGATTTATCTCCGCCCTTTTTCAACATAGATAGCGGTTGACCTACTTTACAGTTGTCGCGGTAGATAGCTACGGCTTTCAGACCAAGCTTCCAGGAAATAAGGTGCAGCTGTTCTATGTCTTCTACACTTGCTGTCTCTGGCATGTTGACTGTTTTACTAATAGCACCCGATATAAATGGCTGTACTGCACCCATCATCTTAACGTGGCCGAGGTAATGAATCGAATTATCGCCCATCGAACAGGAGAATACTGCTTTGTGCTCATCTTTCAAATGAGGTGCACCAGTAATTGTCTTCTCGGTGTCGATATGCGCAACGACATCATCAGTTTGTTCTTTGGTGTAGCCAAGGGCCTTAAGAGCACGTGGCACAGTCTGGTTAACGATAACCATGCTTCCGCCGCCAACTAGCTTCTTATACTTAACTAAGCCCAGATCCGGCTCGATACCTGTAGTGTCACAATCCATCATAAGACCGATGGTGCCCGTTGGAGCTAGTACGCTGGCCTGCGAGTTGCGCACACCATACTGCTCCGATAACTCGACGGCTTCATCCCATGAACTTGCAGCTGCACTTAGTAATTCTTCAGATACTAACTTAGCATCGACTTCGTTTACGGCCGTACGGTGCATTCGTAGTACTTTTAACATCGCTTCGCGGTCTTTATGGAAACCTGCAAATGGTCCGACCTTGCGAGCAATACGAGCACTTGTAGCATAACTGTGCCCAGTTAGTAGAGCAGTTATTGCTGCAGCTTGGGCACGACCTTCGTCAGAATCGTAAGGCAAACCTTGAGCCATAAGTAGCGCTCCAAGATTAGCGTAGCCAATACCAAGCTCACGATAGGCGCGGGCATTTTTAGCGATGCTTTCTGTTGGGTATTCGGAATATCCAACCAAAATCTCTTGAGCGGTAAAGATTATTTCTACGGTATGCTTAAAAGCTTCGACATCGAATGTCCCATCGTCACGAAGATATCTGAGCAAGTTGATGCTAGCTAAGTTACAAGCCGAGTTATCAAGGTGCATATATTCGCTACAGGGGTTGCTAGCGTTGATACGACCAGCATTTGGCGAAGTGTGCCACTTATTGATTGTAGTGTCGAACTGCAAGCCAGGATCGGCGCACTCCCAAGCGGCTTCAGCGATTTGTCGCCAAATATCACGCGACTTAAGTGTCCGGATAGTTTTGCCGGTAGTAACCGCCGTTAAGTTCCAGTCGGCATCATCTTCTACGGCCTTCATGAAATCATCAGACAAACGAACAGAGTTATTAGCGTTCTGGTACTGGACAGAGAAAGAATCTTTGCCGTCCAGATTCATATCGAATCCTGCTTCCTGAAGTACGCGTGCTTTACGCTCTTCAATAGCTTTGCACCAGATAAATTCTTCTACATCGGGGTGCTCGACATTCAAAATAACCATTTTGGCCGCACGACGTGTTTTGCCTCCACTTTTGATTGCACCAGCAGACGAGTCGGCTCCACGCATAAAGCTAAGCGGTCCGCTAGCGGTACCACCACTACTGCTAAGACCTTCGGCTGAAGATCGTAAGATACTTAGGTTAATACCGGATCCTGATCCACCTTTAAAAATCATTCCTTCTTCTCGGTACCAGTTGAGGATAGAAGGCATTGTGTCCTCAATTCCAAGAATAAAGCAGGCGCTGGCTTGCTGGGAGCGACCGGAGGCACCGATATTGAACCAAACGGGAGAGTTAAAAGCCGCACGCTGAGTGGCAAGGATATATTTTAGTTCTTCTTTAAAATTTTCAGCTTCATTTTCGGTATCAAAATAGGCTTCCTGTAGACCATGACGAGTTATGGTATCGGCAACACGATTAATAAGATCTTTAAGTGAATTTTCGCGTTCTTGTGTACCTGGAGTTCCGGTAAAGTACTTTTGGGCAACAATATTAATGGCATTAAGAGACCAGCCTTCGGGGAATTCCACTCCGAGCTGTTCGAATACCGGCTTACCGGTCATTGGATTCATGATTACTGAGTCACTTTTAACCCAGTTCAGTTGATTATAAGCCCTGGTTTTAGGTTGCGTAAAACGCCTCGAAAACCCTAGTGCTGAAGTTGATTGTGCCATTATTACCCTCACTCAGACAGTCGTACTACTCTAACGTACGTTTGTCTTAATTTTTAGTTTTATATTAGAGCTTTAAGAACCCGGGGCCCGAAGTCTCCCACAACTGACCCTTGTTCTTTAACCTGCTCCCGTGAATCAACTTATTCTATTTACTTGATTCACGGGAGAAGGCTAATTTAGCCGCCTACTATCTTTTGTTTTCTGCGTTCGCGCATCTGGCTTAACTCTCGTTCGAAGCTGGCTATATCTTTAAACCTACGGTAAACGCTCGCAAAACGAACATAGGCAACTTCGTTGAGCCCGGAAAGCTCGTCCATTAAAACTTCACCAATCTTACTACTGGCAATTTCGTTATCGCCGCACGATAGGAGCTTTTGCTCTACTCTATCAACCAAATGCTCAAGTTGAAGGCTCGTGACCGGCGTTTTCTCCGTCGCGCGGTATAGCCCAGCTAAAAGCTTTTGTCGGTTGAACAGCTCACGGGTGCCATCTTTCTTTACAACTACTAGTTGAGGCTTCTCGATTCGTTCGTAAGTAGTAAATCTGTATTGGCAGCCTACGCATTCCCGACGTCGCCGTATAGAAGCACCTTCTGCTACATCTCTTGATTCTATAACTTTGGTTTCTTCGTGCTGGCATTGGGTACAACGCATATTTTTGTCTCTCCTATTATGTTCTGCTTAAGGTACATACCACATGTAGTGTTTATGTTTTATATAATAGCCCTAGCTATGGTGCTAGCGCAAACAAATTATGATGTGTTTTTTGTTACAAGTAGTGCTATTTCTTATCTGTTACGTCAGGATTGGAATCATCAGACTTACGCAACTTTTTTAGACGCCTAAGAAACGACGGTTTTTCAAGTTCTTCATCTTCATCAAGTGAAGTTGTAGGTTTTTCGGGCTGTTTGTCGGCTTGGGCATGCGATAGGTCATGTTCGGGGCTGTCTCCATTGTCCATGGTCCAGATATTTTCTGGTGGCTTCTCATTATTGGATTCGCCGAGCGAACCTAGCTGCCCTGTTTCGTCTGGCTTCTTATCAAGCTCTAGATCAAGCGAACGCATTTCCTGCATATCCATATCTTCTCCAAAGACGGATCCCGAACTGACACCACCATTTACAGCAGAAGTACTTGGTGGCGCAGAGTCATCTTGCAAGCTTGTAGTGCCGTCGTCTTTAGGTATAGCTTGCCTATTAGCAAAGTAAGAGGTATCGAAACCAGTAGCTACAACTGTAACTATCACTTCGCCTTCTAAGTCTGGATTGATAGTTGCACCGAATATAATGTTGGCATCTGGATCAGCAGCTGCAGTGATAGTCTCTGCTGCCATATTTATCTCGTGCATCGCCATGTCATTGCCACAGATAACGTTAAACAAAATGCCTCTGGCGCCGTCTATAGAAACTTCAAGTAGAGGCGACTCAATCGCTTGTTTAGCTGCTTCAATAGCTCTGTTTTCGCCGCTGGCTCGTCCTATGCCCATAAGAGCGCTGCCGGCGTTGCTCATTACCGCTTTTACATCGGCAAAATCGAGGTTAATTAGTCCATGAACTGTAATAAGATCAGAGATGCCCTGAATCCCTTGTCTTAAGACGTCATCTGCCACTTTGAAAGCCTCAAGCAGAGGTGTAGTTCGGTCAATCGTCTGAAGTAATCTGTCGTTCGGGATAACAATGAGAGTGTCAACGGCACTGCGAAGCCTCTCGATAGCCACGTCAGCGTTTCTTCGTCGCTTCTCACCTTCAAATGCGAACGGTTTAGTCGCAAAACCAACTACCAGTGCACCACCGTCACGGGCTATCTGTGCTACGACGTGACCTGCCCCACTTCCTGTACCGCCACCGGCACCAATTGTTACAAAAACCATGTCTGCACCATCGACGATAGCTTTAATTTCTTCGGTTGATTCTAAGGCCGCCCGTTCACCAACGGTCGGATCAGCGCCGGCGCCTAAACCTCTGGTAGTGTCTTTGCCAATATGAAGTTTTGTTTGAGCTTTGGAATAATGTAGGGCCTGGGCATCAGTGTTTATAGAAACGAATTCAACGTTTTCGACACCGGCTTCGATCATTCGATTGATTGCCGCACCACCCGCACCACCAACACCTATAGCTTTAATACGTGCAACTGTTTCGATAGCAGGAGTTACTTGTGGCATAAATCGATTTTCCCTCTTTACTTACCAAAAGTATAGCTAAATTATAGAGATGCTGCAACAAACGAATAAACTAATGGTTTGTTTATCTAAGTCCTGAGTACAATTATTTTTTCTTATTAAATCGCTTGAATAAATTTCCTATGCTGCCGATATTTGGGAGCCCTGAACCGCCGTCATAGTCTGAAGAATCATGCTGAGTTAGTAGCATATCGAGAAGCACCAAGCCAACGGCAGCAGTATTAGCACTATCAGCTGTGATCTCTGCAATGCCGCCTACCCCTGTAACTTTGCCGACTCGTGAGGATAGCTCCAACTTATCACGTGCTAGCTCCTCTATACCCGGGATTTTAGAAGTACCACCGGTAATCACGACTCCCCCAGGCAACTTTCGGGATTTATGAATGCTTTTTAGTTCTTTATCGACAAGTTCAAATAATTCTTCTACGCGGGCATTTACTATCATTGAAACTTCGTCGCCGGCAAATGTATGCTGTTTGCCGTCTATTACCACAGCGGCAACTGCTTTTGCCCGGTGCGATCCTAGAGACACAAACTCTAATTTAACTCGCTCTGCTATATCAAGGTCGGTTTTTAAGCCTATTGCTAAATCATTAGTGATATTGTTGCCACCGACAGGTATAACAGATACGTGCTGAACTTCACCTTCTTCAATAACTACAAGGTTGGTTGTGCCGGCACCTATATCTAGTAGAACAGTGCCGGCTTCTTTTTGCTGGCGGCTCATAACGGCTTCGGCAGCCGCTAACGATGATACGGTCTTATGGGCAGGATCTATACCAGCAGAATGAAGCGCGGCTTCTGCACTTCGAACACTAGGAGTACTGGCAGTGACGATATGAGTATCCACTTCTAAGCGCACACCGCGCATACCAACAGGATTCTTGATGTTTTCTTGGCCATCTAGCCTGTAGCTTTTGGGGAATACCTGAATAATCTCGCGGTTTGCTGGTAGCTGCATTATTGTCGCCGCATCTTCTACTCTATTACGGTCGTCGACTGTTATTTCCCGGTTTGCTGCGCTGATTGCTATTACGCCGCGCGAATCGCTACCGGTGACGTGATAGCCGTTAATATTTACAGTTGCATGACGGATATCTCGGCCGGAGTGTCGGCTAGCTTCTTCTACTGCCTGAAGGATTGCGTTTCCAACTTCTTCTGGCATTACAACGACACCTTTACGCATGCCATTATTAGGACTTGAACCAAAGCCGATTATCTCGGGTTCGCCAGCGTTATTTACGGCGCCAACAACACAGCGAACGGAACTCGTACCGATATCTATGCCACAAAAATGCGGCAATTCATTAGATTGCATAGGGTTAGTATACCGCTTATGGAGTATTTATTGAAGGGGGAGCCAACTCCCCCAATTTTGCTCGGAATAAATCCGAGCTGCAATTTCCCCCACCTAAAGCCTGCGCTTACGCACCGGTTTCCGGAAGCGTTGCGTCAGCATGGTCGTTTTGTGCAGTTGGTACTAGTTCAACTTCACAAAAGCGAGGGAGGAAAGCCTGGTTCAACTTTAGTTTGATTCGGAGCGTTAGGAGGGGGGAGCCCTTCCTATCTACTCAAAATTTCAGCGCCCTCTTCAGTTATGAGTACAGTATCTTCAAAATGAGCAGCCAGACTGCCATCATATGTCCGAATCGTCCATCCGTCACGATCCACAAATACGCGCCAGCTGCCAAGTGTAGCCATAGGTTCAATCGCAATAGTCATTCCTGCTTGAAGTTGCGGTCCGGTATCACTGCGTCCGACGTTTGGAATATTTGGGTCCTCGTGAACTTCATGACCCACACCGTGCCCGACTAAATCTCTTACAATGCCGAGTTTTTCTCTATCCAAAATAGCTTGCACATTGCTGGCAATATCGCCGACACGACAGCCATCCTGGACGGCCATAATCCCTGCATCGAGTGATTCAAGTGTTGCCCTAACTAATCTTTCAGCTTCTTCACTGCCACTGCCGACTATTACACTACGGGCTGCATCGGTAATCATGCCGCGGTAATTAACACCATAATCGATACTGACTATATCACCTTCCTTAATCTCGTAATCCCCTGGGATCCCATGGACCACTGCATCATTAACCGAAACGCATAATCCTGCCGGGAATCCCTGGTAACCTTTGAAAGCCGGTTGACCGCCAAGTTTTTTAAGCTCTTCAGCGGCCATTCTGTCTAGCTCAGCTGTAGTTTGCCCAGCTTTGATATTTTGCTCCAAGTGCTTCAGTACGGCTCCGAGCATCCGCCCGCTTTCGCGCATATTTGAAATCTCATCCTTAGTTTTAACTTTAGTGTACAAGTTAAACTCCGAGAGCATTTAGCACGTCGCGGTGAACTTCATCAGGTGTTTGTGCCGCATTAATATGATGGACTTTGATTCCTTTTGATTCAAGATTGGAGATTATTGGCAGAGTAACTGATTCATATTCATAAAATCTTTCGGCAATCGACTCATCCGTGTCATCTTGACGCCCACGTCCCAAAAGTCTCTCTTTCACAACTTCTTGGCTTGCTTCAAGATTGATTACAGCTGTTATGTTCATAAGTTTGGCTTTGTGCTGTGCAAGTAACCAGTCAGCTTGAGCTTGAGTCCGCGGGAAACCGTCTAGCAAAAACTCTTCTTTAACATCGATTATCCGAAACACACGGTCTGCGAGCTCGATAACTTCTTCGTCGCTTAGAAGTTTACCGGCAAGCATTTCCCTGCGCCTATCTCCGGCAACAAGCATACGCAAGAATTCTCCGGTAGAAAGCCATGGCAACGCCATTTCGTCAGCCAAACGTCGTCCTTCAAGAGATTTACCTGCTCCCGCGACACCCATTAAAAGAATCATTGGCCAAGCTTCTCCTTGACCAGCCGAGCAATAGTAGCGCCGTCACCGCTAGCGCCAGTTTTGGATTTTACCGCACCGATAACCTGGCCCATCTGTTTCATAGAACTTGCTCCGGTCTCAGCAATCACGGTATCGATTATTTCAGCAATTTCAGTTTCACCTAGCTGGGCTGGCAAGTACTTCTCAATTACGATTTTTTCGGCAAGTTCATCCTGCTGTTTCTGGGTATTTCCGCCCTGTGCAAAAAAGTCGGCACTTTCCTGGCGTTTCTTGGCTTCTTTTTGGAACAAGCTAATTACCGCCTCATCGCTTAAGCCTTCGTCACGTTTGCCTTCAGCAACTTCAACAGTCAAAATTGCGGCCTTAAGTCCGCGTAGCGTCATTACCAGCGTTTTATCGCCAGCCAACATCGCCGTTTTTAGATCGGCATCGATTGTTGTCTTCAAACTCATATATTTAATATTAGCAGATTTATTAATTTAAAAGAGGCCAGTTTGGCCTCTTATTTGCGTCCCATTTTGATGGACTTCAATTTGTCGGCCTTTCGAGCTCGACGTACGATTGCTTTTTTACGGCGCTCTCGCTTGCTGATAGGCTTTTCGAAATATTGGATTTGCTTAACTTCAGCCAATACTCCGGACTGCTGAACCTTACGCGTGAAACGTCGTATCACACTCTCAGAAGGCTCTTTTGCATCTTTTCTAGTCACTTGAATCATAGAATACGAGTATACCGTACTTTAACAGATAAGACAATAGGAATTTTAGGTTAAGGGCGCTGTACCATGAGCGATAGCGAACCGGTGCTTTAGCGCCGGCTTTAGGGGGTGGGCGAAACTTCAAATTTATTTTGAAGTTAAAGCGGAGGGGCGAGCCCCTCCTAAGATAAATAACTACTGACGTTTTTGATTAGAGCGCTGGCTTTTAAGAACAATACTTTGAAGTTCTTTGAAAATTAGAAAGTGCTTATTTGTATGGTAAACCTTAGTGTTACCCTGTTTTTCTGACAACAAAAATCCAACTTTTTCTAAGCGTTTTAGTTCGCGCTGGATGTTACCGGCATCTTCTTTGATAAGTTTGGCAAGACCGCGAACGTGCGTCTTGAAATCAGGGTACTTTGCATATACCACAACTATCTTCCGGCGAACTCGTGATGTTATAAACGTGTCAAGCATAAGTCTATTGTTGTTACTCCGACAACTAGTATAGCTTTAAACGCCGAGGGTTGTAAAGCAAGATTTTGTTATTTTAAAAGAGTTATTGGCTAGAAACTTATATAATACTGATATGAAATATTACGAAGTGGAGACTTTGGTTAGTTTGGCGAGCAAATCTAGCGTTTTCACATATGGATCTGAGCTGGAGTTTACTGCTGGGAATCTAGTGGTTGTTCCTTTCGGTAGAACCAAAATTGTAGGAGTTATAGTGAGTTCGACAAAAAAGCCGGACTTTGATGTGAAACAAATAGCAGGCCTGATTAGCGGAAAGACCCTTCCCGATAATTACTTGGCTTTTGCTAAGTGGTTCCGCAGTTACTACCCAGTGAAAAACGATGAGTTGAACGCCATGTTTCTGCCAAAATATTTGAATACGGCTGTCGGCAAAAGGACTACTGACAGTACCGAGCATACTATTAAATTCAAGAACCCACCTGAAACCGATAACCAGTCCGAGGCCATTAAGCAGATTTCCGAGTCAATAAAGCCCGTAATCTTGTTTGGTGGAGTCGGTAGTGGTAAGACAAGGATCTATTTTGAAGCTGCTAAAGAATCACTTCTCGGAAATAAGTCGGTGCTAATCCTTAGCCCTGAAATACCGCTTAGCACTCAGCTTTATAAACGAGCAAAGGAATTTTTTGGTTCAGAACATGTAATGCACTTTCACTCTGGCATAACATTAGCCAAAAGACGACAAACCTGGCTGAAAATTTTGGAAAGCGGTAGCCCAAAAGTCATCATCGGCCCCCGCTCCGCCATGTTTTTACCTGTTAAGTCTTACGGACTGATAGTTGTAGATGAGTTTCACGCAAGCGCATATAAACAGATGGAGCAGCTTCATTACCATGCCAATGACGCTTCGGCGGCGCTTGCAAAAATTCACGAATCGAAGATTATTTACGGAAGTGCGACTCCCGGCATAAGAGAATTCTATATCGCTAAAGCAAAAGATTATCCAATTATAACTATCGAGGGCCAGGCGGCAGGCAATAATACCGAGAGAAAGATTGAGCTGATTGATCAAAAAAACAGAGACGAGTTTACTAAGAACCCTTATATCGGGAATAAACTTGTATCTGCCATTAAGGATGCCCTGAGGGCGGAACAGCAAGTAATAATCCTACATAACCGACGTGGGACTGCGAGAAGTATCCTCTGCAATAAATGCGCTTGGTCGATGCAATGCCCAAACTGTGATAGTAATTTGGTTTATCACCACGACAAAAATGTCTGCCTGTGTCATACCTGCGGTTTCAAAACCAATCTGCCAGTAACCTGCCCAAACTGCGGCAACGAAGAAATACTGCTGAAGTCCCTTGGCAGTAAGGCTCTAGCACTGGAGTTAGAAAAACTGTTCCCGTCTGCCCGTATTGCCCGCTTCGATTCCGATAATAAAAAGCATGAATCATTAGGTATGCGCATGGATGAAGTAGAAAATAGGCAAATCGATATACTGGTAGGTACGCAAGTTCTGGCTAAGGGGCTGGATCTGAAAAATCTAAGCGTGATCGGTATTACCGGCACCGACAGCGAGCTATATCTGCCTGATTATTCTAGCAGTGAGAGATTATTCCAGCTGGCAGTTCAGGCAGCCGGCCGGGTAGGCAGAGGTCATATTGATGGCAAATGTTTTATTCAAACCTATCAGCCAGATTCCCGAATTTTAAAATCAATAGCTAGCGGCGACTGGAGCGGATATTACGAAACTGAAATAATTGACCGCGAAGCACACTCTTACCCTCCCTTCGTGTTTATGCTGAAACTTAGCTGCTCACGTAAAACACCCTCAGGCTCCCAAAAAGCTGCCGACAATTTATCAGCTAAGCTTAGGGCATTATCCGGCATTAAGGTAATAGGCCCCAGCCCTTCATTTAGGGGGCGAGAAAACAATCTGTACGTCCAGCAAATTGTAGTCAAATCTAAAAACCGCAGTAAATTGCTTAGCATTGCTTCTGACCTTCCAAGCGGTTGGAGTTCGGATCTAGACCCTATATCTCTATTATGAACAACTGCGTGGCGACTTCTCGGTGTAAGCGAAATACAATATACTAGTACCAATGAAGATAATAACCTTACCGAATCCGCATTTACGTGAAAAATCGAAAAAAATCAGTATTGTCACCGAAGAAGTAAGAAATTTGTGCGAGACGATGAAAGTGGCAACACTTAAGTGGGAGGATAGCCGGGAACATGAAGTTGGGGTAGCTCTGGCCGCAGTTCAGATCGATGACATGCAAAAAGTCGTGATAATCAGAGTCGATTTCAACGACAAGAAAAATCGTGAATTCCAGGTTTTTATAAATCCCGAGATTACTAAATTTGACGGTGAAATAATCGAAGACTATGAAGGCTGTCTCAGTATTAAGAATATCTACGGCAAAGTCCCTCGTTACAGTAAGGTCCGCGTAAAAGCTTTGGACGAAAACGGAAATATTATAAGAGTAAAAGCTGAAGGATTTTTAGCGCGAATTTTCCAACACGAAATTGACCACACTAACGGCGTAGTTTTTATCGACCATATCAAATCTATTCAGGACGCCTTTTACCAGCTCGATGAAAAAGGTCACCTTGAACCACTTGATTACGAAAAGAACATTAAAGATAATCTTGAACTATGGCCGAGCGAATAGTATTTTTTGGAAGCGGACCTGTAGCGGCCGAAAGCCTAAAACTTTTAGCAGCAAGTTTTGATATTGAAGCGGTAATTACCAAGCCCACCACAACTCGTCAGATGCGGGAGGCTCACACTGCCGCCCAGCAGTTTACTGTAGAAAATAAACAGCGACTCGACGAATTATTTGATAAGCAAAGTTTTCAGTCTAAGGTTGCCGTGCTGACTGATTTTGGAATTATAGTCAGCCGAAAAGTCATCGACAGCTTTGAATTCGGAATTGTTAATAGCCACTTCAGCTTACTGCCAGAATGGAGAGGCGCCGACCCTATAACCTACTCGATTTTATCGGGTCAAGCAGAAACGGGCGTCAGCCTAATGCTACTAACCGATAAAATGGACGAAGGTAAAATAATTGGCAGTGGCATTCAACCCATCACTAGTGATGACACGACCAGTTCCCTTACCCATAAGCTAATACTTTTAAGCGACGCATTGCTTAAAGAGTTATTGCCACAGTACCTGATTAAGAACTACGCTATCGACCAATTAGAAGCAGCAGGTTTGTCTCACGGACGCTCTGTTATTTCTTATTCTCGTAAGCTTGTTAAATCAGATGGCGAGATAGATTGGTCGAAACCAGCTAGCGTAATTGAACGAGAAATTCGCGCTTACCAGCCATGGCCCAAAAGCCACACCCAGTTTGGAGATATCGACGTAATTATCATCAAAGCCCGAATAGCATCAGACGAAGAAGCGGCATCCGACGACAAAAATATACTGACGATTAAATGCGGCTCCGGCGCTTTATTAATAGAAGATCTGCAGCCAGTAGGTAAAAAACCAATGGCAACTGCCGCGTTCTTAGCCGGCTACCGTAGTAGACTACCCGTTTAAACTGCTTGGGTAGGTGGTTGTTGGTTGTCTTGAGGAGGATACTGAGGCTGTTGTGGTGCTTGAGGTTGGGGTGCAACCTGAGGCTGGTCTGGTGCAGGTTGTGGAGCGGCAGGAGCGTTTGGATCAACCCCGGCTTGAGCAAGAATCTGAGGAGATACCTGAGTTATTTCGGTTTTGAGCTTTTCTAGCTCGGCCGCGACAACATTTTTATAATCTGGGAAGTTAGACTCAAGCCACTTAAGAGCTCCGGCTTCATCGTTCATGTCGATAAACTTTTCGAATTCCTTGAGCTGGTCGTCAGACATCTGCTCGGCCAACTTCATACCAACGCGCATCTCTAGAGTCTCATAAATATGCGCAAGCATTTTGTTTTTTTCTTCTGCAGGTAAAGCGCCCAGGCCTAGGGATACCAGAAAATCGTTATCAAGTTTGAACATTTTTATCCTTTCTTCATCAGTCAGTTACTATTATTTTACTTTATCTAGGTCAATGCGTACATAATGAAAATAATTGCCATCAGCAGTATCGCAGCAGTTGTTCCAGCGATAATTGCCTGCTTATATGTCTGCTGTGTTTTGCTCTGCGAATTCGAACTATCATCTGAATAATTTTGCGCGGTGGCTACTGCAGCCGAACCAGAAATACTTTTACTCTGCGCAATCTCAATCTTTTTCTTAATCTCACTAGTGTCGATGGCGTCAGCTAAGGCTGTCGCCGTAAATTGCTTAGCTTCGTGGCTGGTCTCGTAGACGAGTTCGTGCGCATCCTCTTTTGCTTCGGCCTCTTTCTCTATTGCCTCAATTCGGCGGATACGCCGCAGGCGCTCTTCTTCAGTCTCTTTTAGATGGTCAATTTCGCTTGTGTTACGACTGATTTCAGATTCCCACTCCTCGCGAACTTCTCGGCGATTTAGCTTTTCTGCAGCCACAGGTTGCTTGTCAGACTTACCAGCTTTCTCAGCTTTTTCGTTTAATTTATCGGCTGGTTTCTTGGACTCGGCATTAGATTTTACACTTTCGATAAATTTTTCGATTTGCTTAGGATTTCTTTCAATAATTGGAAGCTCAGGTGACGTAGTTGCCCTGTTAGGCGTATATTGAAGAACCTCAAGGCCTTTTTTATTCGCTTCTCCCTGAGTGCGTAGCTGTTCAATTTTTTTGCCCTGAGCCCGGATTTTATTACTGGCGTTTCTATAAATAAGCACGTCCGCCAGCGATATTCCACCGCCGCGTTTTTCGATATGCTCATGGTGTTCGTGAATCTCGACTGGCCGTTCAGCTGATGTTGATTCAGATGTTGATATGGCGGCATAGCCACCCGACGGATAAGTATCAAATGTGTCGGTAACTTCCGGTTCCTCTTCGGGGGTGCTAGGCTCTTCAGCTTCTAAAGACTCTATCGGCTCCACGGATTCCAGGTCTTCGTAGTCAGCTGGTGCAGGTTCATCTTCGACAACATCATGAATCGCCTCTTCTTCTGATTGCTCAGTTGCCGGCTCAGATTCAGTCCTTGGTGTTGCCAGAACACCTGCCTGAGAGCGTTCGAAGACTACAGTAGGCTGAGGTTCGGAATCATTTTCTGGCTCTGCTTCAGAAGCAGGAGTTTCGGAAATTTCAGGTGCACCTTCTACTATATTTTCTGTTTCTGATAATTCGCTATTAGTTTCATAATCTTCGTTTGAAAGCTCTTCT
>JALYRK010000032.1 GCA_030855355.1 bacterium | reverse complement strand
CCTGATGTCTTACCCGATCCTTTTGCGATACTGGTTCATGGCATAACTCCCCAAACAGCTAATAGTGACGGTATTAGCGAGGCAGAATTAATAAGTTATTTTACTAAGGACGTCGCTAAACCCGGGACAATTTTTGTAGGTTACAATAGTATTCGTTTCGACGATAAGTTCATGTCTTATAGTAATTACCGCTCTTTGCGCGATCCTTACGACTGGTATTGGCGCGATAATCGAAGCCGTTGGGATTTGCTCGATCCAATCCGTATGATGCGTGCTCTGCGTCCTGATGGGCTGGAGTGGCCTTTTGCTAGTGACGGCAAGCCTACAGTTAGTCTGAGCTCCATGACTGCAGTTAACGGCATCGAACATAGCAATGCACATGATGCCCTGGCAGATATTGAAGCGCTTATTGAGCTGGCACAAAAATTTAATAGTTCCCAACCAAAGCTATTTAAATATTTGCTCGAAAATCGTGGTAAAAAGCAGGTTGCGGAGATAGTCGGTGAGGGCAAGCCGTTCGTATATACAAGCGGTAAGTATAGCGGGGAATATCTTAAGACAACTTTGGCTGTAAAAATAATTGATCATCCGACACGCGGCGGCGCAGTCGTTTATGATCTGAGAACTGACCCAGAAGAATTGTTCGATATGTCCTCCAGCGAGATAGCCAGGCGATGGCAAAGCTACGAACCAAGCGATAGACTCCCGCTTAAAACGATTATGTATAACCACTGTCCTGCGGTTGCTTCGGCATCGGTTTTAATTGCTGACCCCGAAGCCCAGGCAAGAATAAAAATCGATATAGCCGAATGTCAAAAAAACTTAAAAAAGCTAAAGAGCGCTAAAGATTTTACTGCTAAAATATTCGAAGTTATTAGGTTCTTAGACAAGGAACAACAAACCATGTTTGGTGGCGTGCATGATGTCGACGAAGCATTATATGACCATTTATGGACAGATGAACAGCAGAAAATACTATATTCATTGTCGCGCTCCAAGCCAGAAGAGATTATAGAAGCTACCAAAGCTGGCGGCGATGATAAAATTGCCGAAATAGGTTTTAGGTTTGTCGCTCGTAATTATCCTAAATCTTTGACAGCCGAACAAGCAGAACTATGGGAGCAAAAAAGAGCTAAGTTACTTACTGATGGGGGTGAAAAGTCTCTGTTGGCTCAATTCGCTACCAAACTTGCCCAGGCGGCCGAAACCGCAAAAAGTGAAAAACAGCAGTATCTACTGACTGAGCTACAGCTATATGCAGAATCCATCATCCCCTATACTGACTAAAGATTATCCAATTTTGCCAAAATATTCAGTACTTCTTTTTCTAAAAGCCTGCAACAGATATTTACGTAAGTACATTTCGATAACAAGGAATACCGCAAGCAATATCAAGAGTACAGCTGCGAAGTTCAGCTGATGTGAAGTACCTGGAACAATCCCCAAAACTAAAAACTTTAACATAGCACCACCTAATTTAAGATTAATTAGATGATATCACAAGTTAGCATAAAAGTCAATAAAATTAAAAGAGTTAACGCTTTTTAGTGCGTATTTTGTTAGTAATTCTCTCTAGACGGCTTCGGTTAAGCATAAAAAGCGTAACACCTAAAAACATAGTTGCAGTTGAAACTGCTTTTAACATTTTGCCTTCCGCAGTGAAAAATACCCAACCGCCAAAACTTAGAAGCGCTAGCGTTAAAAGATCAAAAAACAGTTTAAACTTAGTTGTCTGAGGAAATAACATTTCAAACAAGCTAGAACCTTTGGACTTTGCCGTTGTAAGTAGTCGTTCTGCCCAAACGTAGTTCATTGAAAGCAGGCTTAAGCCTGCCAAAAATACAATTATCCCCCCGGGGCCAGGTATTATTCCGACAAAAGGCGATGCAATTACTAGGCCAAAACCGGCAAAATCAATAGCAATACGTTTCCAAAAAGGTTTATTTGAAGTATCAGCCATATATTAATTATACGTCGCTTACCTAAAAATGTTGCATCCACAAATAAACAGGACTAAACTAAGCATAAAGAACAAGGGGAGAAATAAAAATGGGAAAACGACCAGGAGAATTAACTTTAGTTGATTCCGCCCTGTTTATGCAGTTGGGCGAACAACAAATAGAATTGCCGCAGGTTGTCATGCCAGAAATGCGTGTCGGCAGACTGATTAATCTTGGAGATGAATACGCTACAGATGACATGAATAGATATGTTAATAGGTTGGGTCAGTTAAATATCGGTAGCGCAAAAGTGAAGGCCGCCGGTTCTTTGATGGTAAGCTTCGTGACTGCTAAAGAAGCTGGCAGAATGATGGAAAGACGGTTTCCAGATTTGTTTAAAGAAAGACGTGCTAATCGTATAGTTCAACAGTTCTCAAGACTAGCAAAACACTATAACCAACATGTCCGACAATCTTCATCTGATCAAATAGATTTACAAAACGAAACTTTTTATGCTAACTTTTTGACGCCCGGCATAGATACCGCCAGGATAGGAGAGACCACAAATGGGTCTGACAATGATGATTTAAATATTGACGGGGAAGATGAGTTTTCAGAATTTGCACAGGATGGCGGTTTTCCATCGAAATTTATGTTTCCTGCCACTTTTGATATTGCCAGACAGCCATCATTTGGAGAACATGGCAAGAATAATGTCGCACTCGTATTCGAGCGAGAAGATGAAGAACTTTTGACGCAGGAAATGGAAGATGCTCGTACATTCTTTAAGAGAGAAGGCTTTGATAGCTCTGTTATCGATCGTAAGCAACCACATGTTGAAGTTGTAGATGCTTTCAGACCATTAGCACATGTAGCCCTAAAAGGTGCGCCTATTCCTCTAGAAATTAGTCTTTTACCTCCATCGGCCATAGTGAAAGATAACAAACCACTACTACTGCGTTAGATTTATGCTGTTTTGACAAATAGTTTGTTAAAATAGTATATATGAGGCCAATTGAAGACTTTGCAGTACTTGAGGTTTATCGTCTGGTAAGGGGTGAAAACGCGGCAAATTTTATTGATAGGGTTAGAACTGTGGCGCAGTTAGTAACATCATCTCAAGCTACTACGGTTTTACAAATGGAGCTTGAAGTAGGCAATAGCCCCGTCATTACGGCAGCGGGATTCCCGTATGTTAAAGTGTATGACGCAAATGAACTTAGGTTGCCGCTCTTAGAAAGAAAATCTCCTAAATCCGATAGTAACAAACTTTTTGCGGCAAGTCGTCAACTTCGGTCAGGTGTAATACGTAAAGGAACTGGGGGTAACAGCCCCGGTACAGATACTCCATTAGCAGACGAACTGTATCAACTTCAGCTTGAATATGATTTACCTCAGCGCGATAGACTATTAGTGCCTTTCGATTCTATTGGAGTACGGTTTAGCGGAGACGTACGAAATGGGGAACACGAATTAACTATTTCTCCCGATCTTTCAGCAATAGAAAGCCATATGCTGATAGCGCAGTCCAAAAGGGTAGCTAATAAATTGCAGGATATCTCTCAGCGTGTTGCTTATCCTAATAACCCCACTACTCTAGGAATCCCATTTGCTTCCGTACGGAAAGGCATTCCACAGGAAGAAAGTCGTAGGTTTAGAAAGCAAGTAGAATCCTTACTACCCCTATATGTCGAGCTAGGGGAAGTGAAAGTTTTATAAATAGTCTCTTTGACCAGAGGTAGCAAACTACTCTATAATTAACAGGTTAAAGTTAAATTGGAGTTTTCTTTGAGTTCTATTGTTATTCGGGGTGCGCGCGAGCATAATCTCAAAAATGTCGATTTGACGATTCCGCGTGAAAAGCTGGTAGTCATAACGGGTTTGTCTGGGTCTGGTAAATCATCACTCGCGTTTGACACGATTTATGCCGAAGGTCAGCGTCGCTATGTAGAGTCGTTAAGTGCATATGCGCGTCAATTTTTGGGTCTTATGGAGAAGCCCGATGTAGACCAAATAGATGGCCTAAGTCCCGCCATAAGCATCGACCAGAAATCGACCAGTCGCAATCCTCGATCGACTGTGGCGACTGTCACCGAAATATATGATTACTTGCGACTCTTATACGCCCGAATCGGAATAGCTCATGGCCCTGACGGTAAACCGATTAAAAGTATGACTGTTGAGGAAATTTCCGAAGGTGTAAGAAGATTAACTGATGGCCACAAGCTCATGATTTTAGCACCAGTAGTAATAGACAAAAAAGGCGAGCACGCCCACATCCCAGAAATTTACACAAGGCAAGGATATGGGAGAGTTCGTGTCGACGGAGTTGTCTATGCACTAGATGAGTTCCCCGAACTCGATAAAAAATTTAAGCACAATATCGAAGTAGTAGTTGATAGGGTAGTTAATAACGAAGACCAAATAAGTCGTATATTTCAAGCGGTAGAAGTGGCTCTCCAAATAGCTGACGGCCAACTCGTCGTGGTTGATGCTGATGAGGAGAATAAAGAGCACACGTTTACACAACGCTATTACAATCCCGACTATCCTGATTTCTCTGCACCCGAAATGGAGCCCAGAACTTTCAGCTTTAACAGTCCACATGGAGCTTGCCCAACCTGTACTGGTCTCGGAAACAGGCTAGTAATCGATCCTGAATTAGTGCTGCCTAATGGCAACTTGACTATTGCCGAGGGGGCTATAAGGCCATATAACCGCATGGCGCCAGATGCATGGAATATGAAAAAAATGCAGGCAGTCGCAGAGAGATATGGCTTTAATCTGCATACTCCCACAGGAGAATTACGGGACAGTGACATTGAAAAAATTTTGTACGGAACCGGCAATGAATCTTTCAGAGTAAGCTTAGGGTATGGTAGGCATTTTAATACTACGTTTGAAGGTGTAATCACAAATCTGGAACGACGCCACAAAGAAACCGAAAGTGACTTTATGCGGCGTGAAATCGAGCGCTTTATGGTCGAAAAACCATGCGTGACTTGTAAGGGTATGCGTTTGAAGCCGGAAGTACTGGCTGTAACCGTAGCTGATAAGTCCATAATGGACATCTGCATAATGGACATCGATGAGTCTATAATATTTTTCGATAATCTTAAGCTTTCCGACAAAGATCAGAGTATAGTTTTTCAGGTTTTGAAAGAAATTAAAGCCCGGCTGAAATTCTTGCAGGAAGTTGGTCTGAACTACCTTACCCTGGCCAGAGGCGCCAAAAGCCTCTCGGGCGGGGAAGCGCAGCGTATTCGCCTGGCAACTCAGATAGGTAGTGGTTTGCAGGGAGTCTTGTACGTTTTAGACGAACCGTCCATCGGCCTGCATCAAAGAGACAATGCGAGGCTCATAAAGACATTAAAGCGGCTGCGGGATATTGGAAACTCCGTAATTGTGGTCGAGCACGACGAAGATACAATTAAAACGGCAGACTATTTAGTGGATATTGGCCCTGGCGCTGGAGTCCACGGTGGTCACGTTGTAGCTGAAGGTACTCCAGACCAAGTCCAGGCGTCCAAAAACAGTATAACTGGCCAGTATTTGAGGGGTGAAAAAACTGTCAAAGTGCCAAAAACACGGCGAAAGGGCAGCGGTAAAAACCTAAGAGTTGTTGGAGCGCGCGAGAACAACCTAAAAGGTGTCGATGTAGAATTCCCCCTAGGAAAGCTAATAGTAGTAAGTGGTGTTTCGGGGTCTGGAAAAAGCACATTAGTTAATGATATTTTAGCTAAAGAACTTCGAGCGCGGCTACATAATGCTCACGAGCCAGCAGGGCGGCATAATAGTATTGAGGGCATCGAAAATCTGGATAAGGTAATTATAATCGATCAGTCTCCAATTGGACGGACACCTCGCTCTAATCCTGCAACTTATGTAGGACTTTTTACTCCTATCCGAGAACTGTTTGCTACCACTCCTGAAGCGAAAATTAGAGGCTACAAAGCTGGAAGATTTAGTTTTAATGTCAGAGGCGGACGCTGCGAAAACTGTCAGGGCGACGG
>JALYRK010000031.1 GCA_030855355.1 bacterium | reverse complement strand
CTTGGTAGCGGGGGCAGGACTTGAACCTGCGACCTCATGGTTATGAGCCATGCGAGCTGCCACTGCTCCACCCCGCGTCGTCGGTGTGTGATAATCGTTTTGCCAATTTTGCAGACAAAATAAATTTGCTCCGCAAAATTAGCAATACGATTAAGCCACCTCCTCTCAAAATTAAATGTGAATTTAATTTTGTAGAAATATACTAGCTTTGTAAATGCTCTTACAAAACAGTTAATGCTAGGATTTTAAATGCTAATAATCTTTTAAAGAGCTTGATAATAGTAACTCTTTGGGGACTTTTTGTCAATCAGTGGAGAGCTTGGCTTTTGTCTATTTGTCGACGGATTTAAGCTGATACATAACTTTCATGTAGATGCGAAACTCTTCGGGATCTATCGTGGCATAAATAGTTTTGCGTAAGCCTTCGCGCAGAGTCTTCTCAATTTTCCTGCATTTCGCTATTTGATTGGGCATAACTTTAATGTATTTAGACCGGCTATCTTCTTTGTTATCGACGCGTATTAAAAATCCTATCTTTTCGAGGATATTCACATTTGTAGTTAGGTACGGTATCGTCGTTCCTAAATTTTCTGCCAAGTCGCTAATGCGCACTCCTTTCTTTCCGGCATCCATCACGTTGCCAATTATCATCCAGTGCATTTTGCTAATGCCAAAAGGCGACAATATTTCGTCACAATATTTTTGAAGTGTGCGGTTGACATAAGCTTGAACCATGCCGGCCTGGTAAGTTGTTATTTTACTCAATTCGTTTTTTTCCATATCTTTTCTTGACATCATCATTACACAGGTATATTATCAAATATAGTTTACTTAGTAAAGTATACTAAAATTATTACTATTTATAGGGGAGAGAAAATATGAATGACAATAAAAAATCACTAGCCATTGCTACCTTGGTAGTTGGTCTACTAATTGGTGGAGGCCTTGGTTACGCAACATCAAATAAGAAGACCGATGAAAACAAAGAAGAGTCTTCTTCAATTGCAACAACTGATACAAAAGCAGCTGGCCTACGAACAGTATTAAATAACCTAGAGGCTGAACACGTGGATTTGGCGTCTGCAGCTACACGAGCTGGCTTTGATGGTGATCCATCATTTATGGCTGCAGCAGCGTCACTAGACAAGAACTCGAATGCACTATCAGATGCAGTTGGTTCAGTTTACGGCGAAGAAGCACGTGAAAAGTTCTATGAAATCTGGAATAGCCACATTGGTTTCTTCGTAGATTACACTGTAGCAGCTAAGGGCGGCGATAAAGCCGGAATGGACAAAGCAGTTCAAAACCTTAATGGATACGTAGAAGCTATTTCTGCATTCTTAAGCGAAGCTAATCCTAACTTGCCTAAAGACGCTGTAGCGCAACTGATTACCGAACATGTTGGCTTGTTAAAAGAAACTGTTGATAAGCACGGTGCAGGCGACTTCGCAGGTTCATACGACGCACAAATCCGAACACGTGCTCAGGTAACTAACAAAATTGCTGACACATTGGCCGGAGCTATTGTTAAGCAGAACCCAGACAATTTCTAAACAGTAACTAATGCAAGAGGGAAGCTTATATAGCCTTCCCTCTTGCAAATTAAGCGAAAGGTACGCATATGAAAGGAATGATTGGAATAATAGCAGCTGTCATTGTAGTCGGCGCTTTTGCTTTATTCGCTATTTCAGGCAATAAAGATAATGGTGATATGGGCAACATGAATGAAAGTCAGGACTCTAGCCAGGACTCGAGCCAAGATTCTAATATGCAAGCCAGTCCAGGTGAAAATGAAGTATTTATTCAGAATTTTGCCTTTAGCCCTGAAAAGCTAATTATCAAAAAAGGCACTACAGTTAAATGGACTAATAAAGATGATGCACGCCATGATATTACGCCCGATAATCCCAGTGAATCTTTCAAGGCTAGTGAATTATTGGCGCAGGGCGAATCGTATGAATTTACATTCAATACCGTAGGAACTTATAGCTATAACTGCTCGCCGCATCCATACATGAAGGCGATGGTTGAGGTTACTGAATAATGAAAAGTCTAATGAAAGTCATACGTCAAAACACAGGAGCATTATTAGTATTAGTAGCTGTAGTAAGTATCGGCGCGGGCTTTCTGGGCATAAATTCATTAACAAAGAACAGCAAAGCTGTTGCTAATGACTGCCAAGGTCTATGCGTAAGCATAAGTCCAGAGGGCATGCAGCCAAATGAGCTAGCAGTTAAAACAGGTGAGTTTGTGCAGTTTAACAGCGCTGATGGCAAAACTCATAACTTAGCGTTTGGTGGTGGTACTTCAAGTAGCGTCCACGAAGGTAATGAAACGGATGGCAACGGCCATGATGCGAGTCATGATCATGATAGCAGTTATTCATCTGGTGATTTTGGAGCAGATGAAGCTTGGAGAGTTCAATTTAAAAATGCCGGAACTTTCCGGTTTCACGACCATTACAATCCTGATCTAGAAATTTTAATTGTAGTTTACGATCCAACTACAAAAACTGACCAACTCTAGTTGGTATATAAGATTGAAATGTCAGAGCATATATCAGCCAAACTCGACCGCTTAGAAGCTAGCCCTCCCTTAGAGCTGCATGATGTTGACTTAAACATGCGGAATCCCGAACTGGTACACGATGAGCTTGGACATGTATTTACTTATTTCGCCCGAGTCGAAAGCGAAGTTATAAGCGAACCACTGCAAGTAATGTTGCCGAGGCTTGGTACCGAATACCGAGGATATGAAAGTCAAGGTGAAAGGTTTTTAAATATTTGGGTAGCACAAGAACAAGCGCATGGTGAAATTTTTATGCAGCTGCAGCAAAAGTTAGAAATAGCACCAGAGCAACCAGAACTCGAAGTTACCCGACAAGACCGAATACTGGGGTTAATAGGACAAGCATCTTCTGCTATGCACGGTGTATTTGAAATGATTTATCTAACGCGCGGTGCCATGCACGAACGCCTAACGTTTCAGGGTTACGAGCTTATGGCCGCAAAATTAAAATCTCTTGGCGAACAAGCTTTAATGGAAAGTGTGATCAAGCCGATTCGCGCGCAAGAAGCTGGGCATCTTGGATATTACCGTGCAGCTGCAAAAGAACTAAAAGCACATTTGCAACCATGGCAACTGTGGTTAGCGCGAAAGTTAAGCGTTAGAAGTTATGCACCAGTTGGTGCTCGTAACGAGAAGCAAAGAGCTGAATTTGGACATCTTGCACAAACTCTGGCAAGCAAAGGACTTGATTCTTTTTCATCCCCAATCCAGACTATCGGCGAAGAACTCTTGACTAATGGACCAAGTCCTCTTCCAAGATTTGTCCTACGCTCTATATCGCAGTGCGTAGAGCAGCAGCAAGCAGCATAATTTATTAATATACCCTATCCTATAAATGGGAGTTTGTCTTTTATTAATTTATAAAACGATTAAATGTGTTGCTAGAATGATAGTAATAATATTAACTGCGATAATGAATGTGAAGTTATATACTTGAGGCAGTAATCAAGGAGGCGAGCATGTCAAAAGGAAGTCACACACAAAGTCTTAAGGCTTATCTAAAAGAGCAAGAAAAGGCATTCAATATCGAAGCTCGCAGCCAAATAAAATCTAACAAGTTTCATTCTAGCAATAAAGACATGGGACGCGGCAACCGCCCCACCAACCGCGGATAATAAAAACAATACCCGTTTTCGCAAAGCGCCCAGCAGGGCGCTTTTTTGCGCCCTCCTTTCTTGAATTGGCAAGAAACGAAGCAAAGAACCAACCCTCTCAAGTAGCTAACTGCATTAGTTGCTCCGGGTCTGGGCTTCGAAAGCTTGTTCCTAATTAGCGAATGCCAATAATACAACTAAAGCGAGGCGCTAAAGTCTTGAGGTATTTAAATAAAAATTAGACAGACCGAAAGGCCGACCAAAGGGAGTCCGCCGAGACGTTGTATTACTTGGCAATGAGATAGTTATGAACTAGCTTTGCCCAGGAGTTTTGGTTACTTTTTGCGGACAAAAAGTAAAGTATGATTCGGTCGTATCGGAAATTTGAGGACCCTGTTTTGCGACTCAAAAGTAATGATAATGAAGCTAAGTTTTAGTTATTTAGAAGGGGAGCTGGTCCTGAAAGAAACTGTTGTTATAATGATCTGCCGAGGAAGAAATCGAGCCAGTCCTGCATATTTTGTTGGGTGCGGGATTTTACTATTACTGGCGCTTCGGCTGCTTCTTCAGGCGGCATTTCTGGTAATTTCAAATTAGCTATAGCAACTTTCTCGGGCACGATATATACACTTTCTCCTGGTGCTGCCCTTCCCAAAACCCTACGGGCTTCAAGTTCTTTGAATTCGTCGGTATTATAATACCCGTTTTTAAGCTTTTGGGTTTCGTTTTCTAACTGGAGTACGTCATTCTGCTGTTCGATAGTGGCAACCCGCTTCTGCAGTGCGTAATTCAGCTGCACGGCCTTTGCCCCGCTCCATGTAACTGCCAGAACAATAAAGCAAAATACCATCAGACCGATAGTGCGAACATCGTCCAATTGGTATTTTTTGATAAATGTTTTTATCTTTTCTAGGTAATCAAGCATGCCAGACTCATTATACCAGCACGTTATTCGGCCAGGACAAACGTCACCACGCAGCTTAGCAACCTATGCAAGATATAAACTTTAGGGCGATATGAGTATTGCGCAATCAGTTGAAACAAAAGGTAGAGGCTTTCGGTGGTAATAGCGATTACATTCCTCTAATATATACATATGGTGAGCTGGGAAGTCTGGTCGGCAATTAGTATTTGACTGCGAGGATTCCTATGAGAGAAAAAGTAAAATTTATAACTGTAAAACTTCATCCGAAGCGAGTGGCGACTCTTTTAGATACATTCTTAAAGGATGAGTCCATCGGTGGGAAGCTAATCCTTGTCGCTGCTTTACTCTCTTTGATTGTTGTAAACTCTTCGCTGGCTGATGAGTTTGACCGCTTCTGGCACTTGCCGCTTTCAATCGGAGTTGGCAGTTGGAGCTTAATGCTTGATTTAAGGCATTGGCTCAATGAGGGACTTATGGCTTTCTTTTTCTTAGTTGTAGGGCTAGAAATTAAGCGCGAGTTAGTAAAGGGCGAACTAAAAGATATTAAGACTGCTATCTTGCCAGTAGGTGCAGCTGTTGGCGGTATGTTAATACCCGCTATTTTGTATTTGGTGTTTAACCTAAATTCAGGAGCGATACAGGGCTGGGGCATCCCTATAGCAACGGATATAGCTTTTGCTGTAGCGGTACTTTCTTTACTGAGTAAGCGTGTGCCGGTATCGCTTAAGATATTTCTGCTTACCCTGGCAATAGCTGACGATATAGGCGCAATATTCGTTATTGCCTTATTCTATGCGGAGATTATAAATTATTGGTATTTAGCGGCTTCTTTCTTGTTAGCCATCGGCATCTTCTTGTTTAGAAAACGTCTTACCTATCAGCTGTTGCTTGTTAGTTTTCTTGGCATACTACTCTGGGTGTTGACACATCTTTCGGGCATACACGCAAGCATTGTGGGCGCTGTTATGGGTCTATTGGCACCAGTTTCAGTGTCTACCGACAAGGTTGGCGTTTCGGAGAAAGTAGAAAAGCTATTCTTACCTATAACAACTTTCTTTATTCTCCCAGTATTTGCTTTTGCAAATGCGGGTTTTCCTATAAGCACCGATTCCCTAACAACTAATCAATCAATATTGTGGGGTGTTTTCTTTGGTCTAGTCGCAGGTAAGGTTTTAGGCATTACGCTAGCCTCTTGGCTACTTGTAAAGCTAAAGGTCGCCCAATTACCAAAGGGAGTTACATGGAAACATATCATAGGCATTGGGTTCATTGCTGGCATAGGGTTCACGGTTTCTATTTTTATTACTGAGCTTGCTTTCTCGGACAATCAAGCTTATATAAATACTGCGAAGATGGGTATATTCATAGCTTCAGCATCAAGCGCAGTGCTTGGCTACACTATATTGCGGACAGCAAAGAGCACAAGAGACTAAGCATAAGAATTTTGGTGGGGGTACTTGGACTTGAACCAAGGACCAATCAGTTATGAGCCGACTGCTCTAACCACTGAGCTATACCCCCGTTCCAAAACTTTCTGTCTTTTAGGCGA
>JALYRK010000030.1 GCA_030855355.1 bacterium | reverse complement strand
CGTATGGGGCCTTGCTTGAGATTTTTACCCCTGTAATGTAGAATAATGATTGTCTTGTATCCAAATTATCAAATGCGGCTCTTTAGCTCAGTTGGTAGAGCAGAGGCCTGAAGAGCCTTGTGTCCCCAGTTCGAGTCTGGGAGGAGCCACCATAGTAAGAGGATCAGCGAAAGCTGGTCCTTTTTCTATAGCTGGCATGGACACAAGGTAAGCCTTGTGGTCACCTTTGGCGACCCCGTCGCAACATCTTTGCAAACAAGTTTGCAAGAGTTGACTCCCTTGCAAAGAGCCGCAGGCTTTTCTCACCCAGTTCGAGTCTGGGAGGAGCCACCAGAATAAAACTTCACGAAAAAACAGTTTATAAAACTAAAAAGTTTTGATAAACAAGTTCCTATGGTGAAGTTTTATTCTTTCAAAATTAAATGTTAATTTAATTTTGGTTGCTCTTCTCAATACTTCCTACAAATCATGCATGTTAAACTTAAGTGATGAATAATTATAGAAGTTATAGTGTTCCTAGACGCCGTAAGAAAAACTATAAAACTCCATTGACAGCACTTGCAATAATTGTGTTAATTATCGGAAGCTTGTTTGCCTACAACAAACTCAAACCGACCAAGGAAGAACAAGTTGCCAGTAAGCTAAACTTCGACTCAAGTGTCACGGCTAGTGAGCAAAAAGCACTCTCTGATTCTGTTAATTTGCTTACTGCACCACTTTCAAAATCAGTCACGATATCTGCCGAAACCGTTACCGAACTTACCGATAGTCAAGAACCGATAGCTGCTTACGTACCTGTTACAAATTTTTACTCTGTTAACCAAAAAATTACTAGCACGGAATTGTCTACTACTAAGCTATATTTTTCATCTGCTATCGAAGAGCAAGTACGTATTAAAATAGCTGAACAGCTAAAAACTGATATAGCTAATATCACAACTAGCACTAATTTGGTGGAGGAGCTGCCAGATGACGCTTTGGCAATTATTCCAGCAAACGAACTAAACTCCCAGTTAAAACTACTCATGCTTGATAATAATTATTACTTAGACAGCTTTACTAAAGGTGCGTTTTTTAGAGCCGCTAAAATTGAAGGCGAAGGAACAAGTGAGTTATCTAGCATTAAATTAGGCGGCAATAGCACTAAAGAGGAGGTATTTAAGGTCAACATGAGCGGCGTTACCGCACTAACGAGAGTTATGCTTCGTAAGCTTAACAGTGTAAATGACCCGCTTTATTTCAGTAAAGACATAGGGCCATTCTTGGCCGATGCTGATCTTACGCATGTCTCAAACGAGGTTTCATTCAAGCCAAATTGTACTTTTCATAACGCCCTATTTTGTTCTGACCCAAGATTTATTGAAACCCTCAAAGCAAGCGGCGTAGACTTAGTCGAGATCACAGGGAACCATAATAACGATCTTGGAAGCGAATTAAATACTCAGACAATTAATCAGTACCGCGAACTTGGCTGGTCCACTGTAGGAGGCGGACTGAATACAGAAGACGCTGCTAAACCATATTTAGCCGATCAGAAAGGCTCGAAGGTCGGGTTCTTAGCATTTAACTATCCGGATTCGCCGAACGGCGGAGCTATCGCAGGAACCAATAAGGCCGGAGCCAACAGTTTCGACTTTGAAAAAATAAAAGCCGATATTACTTCCCTAAAACAGCAGGCTAAATTCGTAATAGTAAATGTGCAGTTTTGGGAATGCTACTCATACCCTAACGGCTACATAGAATACCCGATTTGCGACAAGCCTATCGACAACCAGGAAGCAGTGTTTAAAAGAATCGTCGATTTAGGGGCTGATATGGTCGTAGGTTCATCAGCTCACCAGCCTCAAACATATGAATTCTACAACGGTAAGCCAATTTACTACGGCCTAGGGAACCTGTATTTTGAGCAAACCCAGTGGCCGGGCACCGAAAGAGGCATAATTTTGACTCATTATTTCAAGGAAGGCACACACATACAGACGAAGCTGACACCGACAGTTTTTGACGATAATCTGCAGACCCGTGTCATGACCGATGCTGAGTCAGAGTATTTGCTTGAACGATTACAAACAGCGCGTTAGTCTTTGTCTTTCTCCCATGCGGTAGCTAAATGCCACAAGCCACATTTTTTGCACCTATACGATTTCAGTCTTTGCCCACCATGTTGGAATCTGGCAACAGTCGCCGTCGCCCACGCCTCTTTCTGCGTATCGAAAGCTAGTTTGTCCGAACATGATTTTTCAGAATCCATAATCTTATACTAAATCGGGCGTGAAGCTTCTGGCAATGTAATTTCTAATATTCTGACGCTTATGGCTTTATTGCCTGAAGCTAAGTGCTCCGATTTGCCTAAATCTAAAATTATTGAAGGACATAATTCCCCTTCAAAAGTACCATTTACAACTACTAAATTATTGGATCGTTTAGGTCTAAACGGTAATTCCAGGCATACTCTTGATAGTTGCTGAGCTCTTTCTCGATCCCTATGCATAATTTCAGCACGTACGGCCCCTACATAGAAGCTTGAACCGAAAAACTTTACCCATTTATCACGTAATTCTTTATTAGCAGCGCACGGATCTGTTCTCATATCAAAGAGATTGTCGACCGCATCCCTTAAACCTTGTGAATTTTCTTCAAAATCTGACATTACATTACGTTACCATATATAGATTATTAAGAAAATTGCTTGTGCTTGTAGCGAAATCCCTTATCTACAATGGCCAGCGCTTTAAACATTGGTTTTCAAAAAGTTTGTTTACTGGACTACTACCTTAACTTGTTTGTCTGGAGCTTGTTCTTCATGAAAATTAAACGTTCCTGCTTTCGACAAAGTTACTGCAGCAGTTTCACCTGGCTCGATAGCCCCAATATTTAGCTCGGGATTTCCTGAATGTGAAGGATGAGGAGAGGATTGTACCTCTATTTGCCTAGTCGTTTTGTTCTCAATTAGAAGTCTGTCGCCAATTTTCGACGTAAGCATCTCTGGCGAGAAACCCACGTCGTTAAAAATTACCGTTTGTTCACTCCCCGTTGCAATAGGGTTACTTTCTTCTTGCTGCTGTTCTGAAGCGTTCTGTTGATTCGTGTTACTAACCGTATCTTCCTGATTATTATTGTTCATCAGAACAAATGCACCGATTACCAATATTATGACTACTACAGCTCCGACAACTTTATACATAATTTCTCCTTATATTGTAGGTAAGTATACTCTTCAAAAAATCTCTAATCTGTACATTAATTTACAAATCTAAAATTTATATTCAGGCTCAATAGTATAGGCATTAGGAGCGCGTAAATCCGCCTGAGTAGCTAGGATACTATACTTTATATCACTTATTGGTGGTGCCACGACAAAAATAATTCCCTCATCGTCTTGTTCGCGAACCCTGCCAAAACTCAAATCAATAAGCGGATGCGACGATCTGCGTTCACTAAATGGAGATACTAACCTAACAGTACTTTTCAAAATGTCAGGATTATTCTCAGGCTCTCCATAAGTTAAATGATTAACGGGCCCACTATAATGTACTGCACCCTGATGTCTATCGATAAGCGGCAAAATTAGCTTAGCTGCCTTATAGCCGGTAAACCTTTGTAGTTCAGCAAAAGCAGAACCTACTTCTCTGTTCAGTTCTTGTCCGTCGACACCACTTGTACCATCAATTAACTCACCTAAATAGGTAACCATTTCTTGAGCATTATTGCCTTTAACCATGCTTGTATAATAAATTATTCTTCTGTTAATTGATATTGCTTGCGCTTTGTGCTATAATAAAACAATAGGGTACTATGTACACTAGGATTATCCAAAAATGAATTCCGATTCGTTTTTGAGAGGAACTGACTTGGCAAGATTGACAGAAGGAGTGAGCGAATTTATTTCGTCACTGCTTATGGCAAAATTGCCATTACGCAGTGACGAAAGGGGCTGAATTTTAAGCTCGACGTTAGTTTAACAAGTTGGCATGGCAAGCGGGGCTGATCTGCACCTTAGTCGGATCAAATCAATAGTTGCAAATACTACTGATCGCAAGAGTCTAATTGCTGATTTAGCTGCAAAGCTATTTCCTGCAAAGCAAACTCTTGCAACAGCTGCCTAATTATTTAGACAGCCGCTATTTCCTGGACGTCAGATACGGGATACTTAGCGCCAATTTTTTCTGAACGCTACCTTGACCCTCATTTGAAGTTAAGGTCTAAGATTTCCAAGTTGCCGTAAACTGATATTTTGTATGTCTAAAGTTAGTTAACGAAAGAACCAAAAGATATACTAAGCTTGTAGTCATCCAATGAGTCAACCGACGGACGCGGGGGCGGTACCCGCCAGCTCCTCCAAGAAAAACGCCTGACAGAATGTCGGGCTTTTTTCTTGAAATATCTGAATTGTGAGTACCGCCCGTGAGGGCGAAATATGCCAGTGGCATATTTAGGATACAGTTGAGCCCCGCGAGCGTGCCGGTAATCCGGCATCGTTGCCGAGCGGAATAATATTATTTCTACTCGCCGGCTCCCTGAGTTAGTATTGTTTAGACGTTTTCGACATGGGTAGCATGAAGTTTCTTTGGGCGCTCAGGTGGATCAATAAGCTTTTCAACAAGTATGTACCCGGGATATCTTTTGATAATTTTTTCGATACCTTTGACCTGGTGTCCTGATTTAACAACAAAGCAGCGTCTATTTTGGTGCAACCTGTTGTAGCTGCCCACCTTAAGTATTACTCGTTCTCGACAGTTCTCGTCTGCGCACTCACAGAAAAAATGAAGCGTAAGTTTACTAAAATCAACCGGTTCTTCATCGCTTGTTACAGCTACATTTAGTTGTACTTCAGCAAGCTCTGTAGTCACCTTTTCGTTATGCTTGCGGAATATTGCTTCGTTTTCGGTTAAACGACGGATAGATGATAGGTTCTTTGTCATTTAGTGTCTTTATAGTCTTTCTGAGTAATATATTTCATTCTTATTTTCTACTTTAAATAATAACTGACGGAGACGGTATAACGAAGCTCATTTTCGCCTGGCATGACCTGCAACGACGAAGGGCTTGCTTCACTAGTAGCCGCACTATCGCGAGCGTACATCGGCTCAATTCCGCCAAAACCTGTACCATCACTAACACTTTTTACTTTGCCAATACTAAATCCAAGATTTTTGGCTGACTGATCGGCTTTGGCTCTAGCTTCATTTGTTGCCTGCTCACGAGCTTGCGACTCTAGCTCTTTACGCTTGTTTTCACTAAATCCCGCTTGTGGACTGATCTGCCCGACAAGGTTTGTAGTGATCAGATAATCTTGGGCTTTTTGAGCCAGTTCCCTGTTAGCTACCCGTGCCTCGAGCCTGAGTGTGTGAGTTGGTTCTCCGTCCGTAGGAGCTATGTAATACTTTTCGTAATTATCGGAACTGGATTTGATTTTTGATTCTTCAATCCCTAGTTCCTTAAGTTTAGTTGTGACCTCACTACTCTTGTCATTTAACTGTTTCAGTGATGCAACGCTGTCAGCACCTTTAAACTCCCAAGTAGGGTAAAATACATATTCATCCGGCTCAGCGTTTATAACTGCTTCACCGACTACATCTATCGTACGTGCATCCGAACCTGTGCCTGAATTCCACGGTTTCCAAACAACAAGCATCGCAACGATTACCAAAAGTAGAGCTACTATGATCAGTCTAAAGTCTAAAGATAAGTTGAATTTCTGTGAACTATTAGTTTTTTGCTCGGTCATTTACCCTCCGCATCATAGCTACATTATGAGCGAGCTGTATGATATTGTACAGATTTTTCTTTATAAAATAGTTGACATGAGCATTTCATAGGAGTATTACAGAGTTATAAACAGCAAAGGAAATAAAAACATGTCAGAATTTATTGGCCCACGATTCCATGGCCGAGCAGAAAAACATACACTTCGAGAAAGAATTATGACTCCAATTATAGTTATTGGAGCAGCAGCAGGTACAATTGCGCTGGAAGCGTGTGTAGCAGGCCTAAATCTTGCTGATAAATTGCAAGTTACTGCGACTAGCCAGAACTAGATCTACCTGAGACTTCCAAAATACCCTGAACAACTTCGCACGGAGAACCCATTGCAGCAGGAGATTTAACTACGCTTCCGACTACGGCAGATCCTAGCTGTACTGAATCAATACCCT
>JALYRK010000009.1 GCA_030855355.1 bacterium | reverse complement strand
CCTTCAGGGAAGTTTAGACTACCAAACATATGATAATCATCGTCTAAAATCCTGCTCTCAACTGTTTCAAAGCCCATTCGGGCAAAAATATCACATATATACTCCATCTCGCTCATCAGCGGGTGTGTGCTGCCTTGCTTACTGCCTAAGAGTCCAGGCCGCTTGCCGACAGGAACATTCACGTCCCACGGAGCCGTGATGTCGATAGGATCGAGATTGACCTGCGACGATTGAAGACCATTCTGTATTGCTTCAAGTTCTTGACGAAGAGCATTTACTGCTTGGCCATAACTACTACGCTCTTCTGGCTGCAAGGTTTTGATAACGTCAAAAAGGCTTCGAAACTCCGCACTCCGAAGTACGTTTTCGCCCTTCTCTGCGCGCAACTTCAATCCATCTACAATATTGTTATCAATCTCTGCCATTACCATTATTGTACAACGTCATCTCAGTTAAAGTAAGCATAGGCTTTAGCAGACTTATTATGATGCTTTTGTTTATACTTAACTTTTTAAGTAATATCCTGTTATGCATTTCCAGCTCTCACCAGAAGTTGCAGAAGTAACTCTGTTAGCTCAAAAAACTAATACTAGTGTAGAGTCTACTGAGATTCGTGACGGAATAAATAAAATATCTTCGGCTGTTGAAAACTTAGTGCGACTTGCTGGATTAATTGGAGTCGATCCTGTAATTAGTAGTCCATTAATCAATGCCAAGGGTGTAGATAAGCTAACCCAGAAACCTGTTAGTGCCGATATTTTTAACAAAAGCTTTAAGATACTTGGCAAGTGGGAGATAAAGCACGGTTCCGTTAGCCATACAAATGTTCCCTATAGAGGCCTATGGCTATTACTTGATTCTCAAATTTATGAAGGTAGCGGAGAATATGCTGTTAGCGCACTTTTGATGCCACAGTCTAGCTTCGAAATCCCGGGATTCCAGTTGGTTAATCCGCTACCCCCAACGATTCCTCGAGTTGATTTTAGACGCCGCTAGCAAAGGTTTTAAGATCAATAGATTCGCTGTCTCTAACAACTTTAATTGCTTTAGCATATTCTACTAAAATTTTAAGAGAGTAT
This sequence comes from bacterium, assembly GCA_030855355.1. Classification (GTDB taxonomy): domain Bacteria; phylum Patescibacteriota; class Saccharimonadia; order Saccharimonadales; family SZUA-47; genus JALYRK01. The sequence goes on along the minus strand of JALYRK010000009.1, from coordinate 19,121 downwards.
TTTGTTCGGGATTTTAATCCTTGTATTACTATTTCACCATCTACTAAGGCGTCGCCAACCTGAGCAAACCTTAAATTTTCAGGTATTACTACAAAATGATTGTTTTTTTGCCCCACAGATTTCATTTGAGCAATTGGATACGCCCCGCCCATGCCAGAACTTACTCCGACCAACAACACTGGCTTGTGAGCTAAAGGCTTAGTGCCAGTAGCCGAAGCGGTGTAATAAAATAGATTATGCAAGCCGACACTGAACATTCCGTCCCATTCTGGGCTCGCAAATATAAAACCATCTGATGATTGCAACTTAGGTAATATTTTTAGCCAGGTTTTATCCTGCTTTACACTATCGTCGTCATAGAGTGGCAAGCGCAGTTCGTTAAGATCTATCAACTCGACATCAACACCGCTTTCCTTGAGCGATTTAGCTAAATACTCTGATACTTCTAATGTCTTTGAGCCACTACGCGTGCTCCCTGATATTACAGAAATTTTCATATGTTCATGATAGCATGGGGCTATGGCACAGTTTAGTTTTGACGTAGTTAGTGATTATGACAAGGCCGAGATGAATAATGTCTTTGACCAAACTCAGCGAGAAATCACCGCCAGATATGACTTTAAAGGCACTTCAACCAGTATTGACTGGATAGACGATAAAACTGGTTTCAAGGTTACTGGGGATAACCAGTTCCATCTTGACGCTGTTATCGACATGATCCGCAAAAAAGCTGCCACCAGAGGAATCAGCCAAAAAGCTTTTGATGTTAGCAAAGAAACAATGACTAGCAACTTAAAAATGACTTGGGAAATACCGTTCCTAAAAGGTCTCACCCAAGAGAAAGCTAAGAAAGTTACAAATCTTTTACGCAACGAATTACCAAAAGTAAAAGCCCAGATCCAGGGTGAAGAGATTCGAGTAGTGAGTCAAAAAAAGGATGAGCTGCAACAAGCGATGAATTTAATTAGAGAAGCTGACTTCGACTTCCCAGTAACATTTACTAATTTCCGGTAGTTTAAATTTTGTGTTATAATATAACTTTAATAGGCACACCATTTTGATTTCGAATTTTGAAATTACTCACGAGCAATATCAACCATTATTTGCACTGTACCAGTTGCAAAATAAATTTAGCTTAGTTACGCCCATTGAAGGTGTTAATCCTGTTCTGCAGTCCGCGACCCGTTTTATTTTGTTCCCTTACTACGGTCAAGCAGAGCCTCATTATAAAATGTTCTGCCATAATCCGGACATTTCACCGATAAAATTTCGCGGCACTAGCCTTAAAGAAGTTGTAAAAATTTCACCCGTTAAAACTCCAAATTCTGAATTAAAGTTGTTTACTGAGATAGATGTTGAGGTAATTAGAAGTATTCTACCAAATGTTCCAGAGACAGAAGCCAAGTTACGAGAGTACCAACTCTCCAAAAATAAAGGGCGATTAATACATAGAGTATTTCGGCGTGGTAGTTAAACGGTTATACTTTAGCCAGTATGGAAAAACCTCATGAATTATTGGATGTATGCAAAAGCGTTTTAGACGATAATCAAAGAGGCGATTATACTGTCCCGGCGCCACACCTTTATCCGCATCAGTGGCTTTGGGATAGCTGTTTTGTTGCCATAGGATTATCGAATTACAATGTTCCTCGCGCCCAAAAGGAAATAACCAGCTTACTGCGCGGCCAATGGTCTAACGGCATGTTACCGAACATGATATTTGCCGACGGCGACGACAATGCTCGTGATCGCAATATGTGGCAATCTTGGCGTAGCCCGCACGCTCCAGACGGAGTCGCAACTAGTGGTATCACGCAGCCTCCGATGCTCGCTGAAGCCATAGTAAGTATCGGCAAGAAGCTAGACACTGAGCAAAAACGTCAATGGTATCTCGACGTCTACCCTGCGCTATTGAATTACCATGAATGGTTATACAGAGAACGCGACCCTCACGAAGAAGGACTAGTCTTGTTGATTCATCCTTGGGAATCCGGACTCGACAACACTCCGCCGTGGATGCACGAGCTACATATGCATCAGAGACCTTGGTGGGCAACTAGTTTTGAGAAATTAGGCTTTGATTCGATAGTTAACCGATTCCGCCGAGACACAGCTCACAGGCCTCCGGGTGAGCGAATTAGTAACATGGAAGCACTGCTTTATTACAACGTAGTACGTAGATTAAAACGTAAAAACTGGGATATCGACGGGATTTTAAATGGCACGGATTTTGCAGTCCAGGATCTGACGTTTAACTGTGTACTGCTTAGAGCTCATGAACACTTAAAAGCTATCGCCAAAACGATTGGTTACGAAGTACCTGAGTGGATTAACGACAGAGCCCGTACCGGTCGTAGTAACGTAAGAGAGAAACTTTGGGATGCGTATACGGGTCAGTTTTATTCACGCAATTTTGTTACTCATAAGTTAATCAAAGAGCCTAGTATAGCGGCACTTATGCCCCTTTACGCAGGCATTATCGAACCCGAAAGAGCACAGTTGCTTGTTAAGCTTCTTAAATCCAAGAAACAGTATTGGGGGAAATACCCAATTCCTTCAGTACCCTTCAGTAGCGAATACTACAAGGAAACCGGCTACTGGCAGGGATCAACATGGATTAATACCAACTGGCTTGCGATTGATGGCCTGAAAAGATATCAGTTTGGTGACGAAGCTAGTGAAATTAGTTCAAGGACCATAGATCTCGTTAACCAAAACGGACCTTCTGAGTATTTCTCGGCTAAAACCGGCCGCCCGGCTGGTGCGGAAAACTTTAGCTGGACCGCGGCATTAATAATTGATTTAATCAATAAAACTTAGTTATATTATGCGGTGGAAAATATTTGGGCTTTCAGCAGGCCTTCTAAAAATTCTCGTGCTTTTCTAAGATCAAGCTCATCCATTCTAGTGACAGTAATAGCTAAATCGGCGGCCTCTCGTTCCGCGTACCCTGCGGCTTCAAGATCTTCGCAGTAACCTAAAGCCACTATACCTCCAACAACAAAGGCGTCAGCTCCAGGCCAAAAATCTTGCTTGGCTCCAAATATATCCATTTTGAAATTATTCTAGCGCATTTCGGCAGGTATGCCGTACTTTTCAGCAACGGCCTCAGGCACAGCATCTTGTCCTGAGGACACAACTGTCCACACTCCCGAAGACTTCTTAAGTATCACATAGAATCCTGATCCTTCAGGCACGCCTACAGAAACTCTGGCGAAATCATCAGTTTGCTTGGAAATATTATAAGAATAATTGGCGTTTTGATCGGCATTTTCATCAGCAAGTACATATGCCCTACTTGCCGCTACAATTTCATCTCTAACTGACTGCTCCGTTGCTTCGGCAACTTTTTCAGCTGAACCACTTCTTAGCGCTCCAACCTGCTGAGTAAGTGAGCTCTTATCCTGATTGAGTGAGCTAATCTGATTATTCGCGCTATCTAGATTTTGACGGGCATCTCGCCACTGCATCCAAAGCCAGACGATTGCGACTCCGCATAATATCAGCAGAAAGCTTAGTAAAGTTCTAGTGAATAAATTGCTCATTCGGTTTTTTTCTTTGTATACCACCTTAGTTTCAGTTTGAGGTGTTACCTTTTCTGCATTATTGTCCATATTTTCTCCTTATTAATGAATCATAGCACTCTAATGGATTATGAGTATTAAAATTCTTACTCATCTATACTTACAGGCCGTGCGACTGAATCGATTTCAATAACACTTTCGCCGCCGCCAATTTTTACAATATCTTTGTCGATTTTGCCCAGTTCGCGGCTAGCGTTATTGTAATGACCAACTGTCGCCCCTAGACTATTCCCGACCTTTTTGAAGTGCGCATCGTATGCCAAAAGATGCTTTTGTAGCTGTTCTATATTTTTACGAATCACATCAGTATCTTTTTGAATTTCAAGACTCTTAAGCCCTTGTACAATCACTTGAAGCATAGCGCTAAGCGTACTTGGACCGACTATAACAACCCGCTTATCGACGGCTGCGTAGTTCATAAGATCACGGCCACTAACACCTGCGGCACCGACTTTATTAGCAAGGAGATCATAATAAATAGCTTCGCTTGGTATAAACATTAATGCCTGGTCCAGTGTGCCTTTCTTTAGACTAATGTATTTGCTTGTTTCATCGATTCTCTTCTTTAAGTCATCTTTGAAGGCTTTCTCGAAAGCTGGCCTATCTTCGGCTTTAGCATCTATCAGCCGATTATAATTTTCTAGGCTAAATTTACTATCGATTGGCAGAAGCTTGCCATCAAGGTGTATTACCGCGTCTACAATGAAGCCGTCGGCAAGCTTATACTGGAGACTATAACTGCTTGGTGGCAATAGATTCTGTAGAATCTGCTCTAGGTAAAACTCGCCAAGCACGCCACGCTGTTTCGGATTTTGAAGGACGTTTTGCAGCTGCTTTAACTCGTCGGCAACATCTACAACCCGCTTATTGGTATCATCTAATTTGGTCAGTCGCTCCGTAACGTCTCTAATAAGTTTGGCGCTGGCAGCCAGCTGATCATTCATACTCCGCTGATTTTTATCCAGCTTACTGTCGAGTTGTTCTTGCAACTGATCCTTGAGCTTCGTGACATTATCGGTGAGGTGTAAAATGTTTTGCTGCAGCATCTGATTACCTTCATCCTTAGGCACTGATTTTGGCTTGAAAACTAACCATGCCAATAATCCAGCAACCAAAATTAATAAACCTAGACTGACCTCATTCATAAGCATATTCTACAGAATTTAATCACTTAAGGCTATCGCACTAGTGGTCGTGGTCAGCTTCGTCTTCATGATGGAGTTCAACGACTCTAGAGATAGCCGTACCATCCGAGTCCATAATATATCTATGGTCATTTGCAGCAAGTCTAAAAACAAATTCTTCAGATTCAGGTACGATTTCTGGTGGTAAATACGCCCATTCTGAATATATTCTTGTGAGAATCTTACCATCAGCCAGAAGTACAACGTGACCTTCATTCGGTCTTGCTGGGTTACTGTCATTTTCAGGCGATAACCTGAAGTTTTCCAATTTGACGTGAATAAGCATACCAGCTTGTTCTGAACCGGAAACAGTTGCATCAACTGAGGGGACAGGATCTTGCGGGCTTAATTTATATTGTTCTTCGCTTGACTCACCACTAGCTGTCACGCTTGCAGCTGGTTCGGTTTCAATGTAACTGTGAGCGATATTAGTTATCGCCATCACTACAATTACTCCTACCAACACTAAAAGCGGCCGAATATCGCTGAGTTTTTTGGAAGATTCGTGTATTTCGGGGATGATATCGCTCGCTGCAATATATATAAAGAATCCCGCAGTAACCCCAAGTAAAACAGGTATCGGTAAGTTGTTGGCATCTCCAATCAGAAAAACAATCGCCGCCGCGGCAACTGTCGAAAGAGCACTAAGCAGATTAATTAGCAGGACTTTTTTACGGCTCATGCCGTTTTTAAGAAGCAGCCCAAAATCTCCAATTTCTTGTGGTATTTCGTGAGCTGCAACTGCCAAAGTAACCACTATTCCTGCGCTTGGGCTAGTCAGAAAAGCGGCAGCGATAGCCACACCATCTAACGCATTATGCAGTACGTCACCAATTATTATTAAGGAGCTGGGCGTATTATGGTTTTCATGCTCATGATGGTGATGAAACCATCGTAAAAACTTTTCTAGAATGAAAAATACTAAAATGCCTGCCAATGCAGCTGTAAAAACTGTACTAGCTCCATCTGCACCAGTCTCGTGAACGGCCTCTGTTAGCAAATCGCCAAATGCGGCGGCTAGTAAGGCGCCAGCAGCAAAAGGTGTAGCGTAGTAAGTAAGCTTCTTTATCCAGCTCTGGCGGCTCAGTAAAACTGCTCCGCCAATAAGAGAAAACACCCCCCCGATGAGCGAAAAGAACACCACTGTGAGCAAGTTTGACTGAATATCCATGACCTAATAATAATTAGCCCTACTATCAAATTGCAAATTATTCGCAATTTGATAGTAAAATGAGATATATTTATCACATGAGTAGTATGGAATTTAAAAGTTTTAAGAAGCATCTTAAGCAAAGTGGGCACTTTACTACCAAACCGCGCATGCAGCTTTTTGGCTTTTTGCAAAACCACCCTGCTCTTTCAGTAAAAGAGCTATTACTTCTTACTACTAATCATGACCAGGCCACCACTTACCGAAACCTGAGCTTATTTGAAGAACTAGGTATTATTAACAAAATTCAGCTTGGCTGGCACACAAGAATTGAACTTAGTGAAATGTTCCATAGTCATCATCACCACTTAACTTGCCTGCAGTGTGACAAAGTTTTTATTATTGAGGACGACTATGCATTAGAAAAACACATCTCAGCGCTGTCCGCTTCACGACAGTTCAAGGCTGTAGATCATCAGTTAGAAATCCGCGGCTACTGCCAGACTTGCAGGACAAAATAAAACATAAAAGCCCCGAGTATATTTCGAGGCTTGAGAGCTTCATTAACGATAGCTCTATGCAAGCATCATACACCTGGGGTGTCGTTACTCGTCAATAGACGTATTTAGATATCCACAGGTTTGGTAAGATAAGACCGTGGAAGATAACAATATACCCCTTGCTGAACGTCTTAGGCCAAGCAATATTAATGATGTTTTTGGCCACGAGAAGCTCCTAGGCAAGTCAGGACTGATTGGGCAGCTACTAGATAGCGGTGAATTAACGTCAATGATTTTTTGGGGGCCACCAGGTTCTGGCAAGACTACTCTAGCGCGAATTATCGCCAATAAAACTGACGCCGACTATATAGAAATAAGTGCAGTAACTTCTGGACTGCCTGAGGTTAAGAAAATAATTGAACGAGCGCGCCAGAATGAAAGACTAAAAATCCAGACGGTGCTTTTTGTTGATGAAATTCACCGGTTCAATAAAGCCCAGCAAGATGCGTTTTTACCGCATGTAGAATCAGGACTGATTACATTTATCGGCGCAACTACTGAGAATCCTAGCTTTGAGGTTATACGGCCACTACTTTCTAGAAGTCGAGTTATTACTCTAGAACCCCTTGACGACAAGCACATGAAACAGATAATTAATCGAGCATCCGAGGGCTTAGTACTTAATAAAAAGCTACTAGATAAGTCTGTCGACACTATAATGAAACTTGCCAAGGGTGACGCCCGTGTTGCTATCGGGCTAGTAGAATTGTCAGCCAAAATGGCGAGGGGTAAAAGTATTACTCCTGAGATAGTGCAGACTGCAGCTCAAACCAATGTCCCTGGCTACGACAAAAAAGGCGATGCTCACTACGACACAATTAGTGCGTTTATTAAATCTATGCGAGGCAGCGACGTCTCAGCGACTTTATACTACTTAGCACGAATGCTTCAGGCCGGTGAAGATCCGAAATTTGTCGCGAGGCGAATGATAGTTTTTGCCAGTGAAGATATTGGACTTGCCGCCAGCCCCGCGCTTAATTTGGCAGTCAGTACATTTTTGGCTGTTGAGCGAATTGGTATGCCGGAATGCCAATACAATTTGTACCACTGCGCAACTGTGCTTGCCGGAGCAAAAAAATCCAGAGCGGTCACAAACGCCATGACGCAAGCTCAGACAGCCGCGCGCGATTGGCCAGATGCTAAGATACCTTTAGATGTACGAAATGCCCCAACAAGTCTTATGAAAGACCTAGGATACGGCAAAGGCTACGAGTGGCAGCCGGACTTCAAACCGAAAAACGGCTTCCTACCCAACGAAGTTAAAAATCTAGATGTCTTAAGCTGATAATTTAGAACTTTTCGCGTAAGTGCGCCATGCTGAATTTCCACTCGGCATCAGTTTTCTTGTGCGGGTTGAATATATTTTCAGGATCAAAGATGTGTTTGACGTTTCGCAATATATCTATAAATTCTTTGCCGTACATATCCTCGAGCCACGGGCCACGAATCATGCCGTCATTATGCTCACCTGATAATGAACCTTCATATTCCAAGACTATAGCGTTAATTTCACGCATTGCTGGTTCTAGCTTAGCTTTGTCGCTTTCTTTCTCGATGTTCATAAGTGGAATTATATGAAAGTTTCCGTCACCCATGTGCCCAGCAATAGTTGCAAGTAATTTATATTTCTTGATAACTTGGCGGATTCTTGGCAAAAACTCAGGCAAATACTTGGGTTGAACAATGAGGTCATCCATGAAAGGTGCAGTGTGCTTATCGCGCACTTTTTGCCGCAGCAGGCTAAAGCTTTCACGCCGCATAATCCAGAACTTTTTACTTTGAGCTTCTGTTTCATCCTCCTCAAATAAAGTCTCATGATCGTATTTACGCAGACTTTGGCGCAGACGATGGACCTTGTCCGCGACCTCTTCAGGAGTGTCTGCGTCAAACTCTGCCAGTAGTACCATTTTAGGTATACCACGGAAGAGCATCAGTGCGTTAGGTATTAACTGTATGGCTAACTTGGTCATTCCCACCCAGCCCAGTGTTTTTCGGAACAGTGGGAACAACTTAAAACTTAGCATGAGAGTATAGTTATCGAATCCTTCGAAACTGGATGGGCGGTGCGCCATGACATCATTAATTAACTCACCCAGATCATCGATTGAGCGTAGGAACATTACTAGTGTACCGCTATGCTTTGGCGCTTTCACTAGCTTAAAGTTAATGTCAGTTAAGAGTCCCAGAGTTCCTTGACTACCTGTAATGACTTTTGTCAGATCGAAAATCCCTGTTTCACGATCCCACACGCTCCATAAATGATAGCCGGTTGAATCCTTACTGACATTCGGCTTAGCGGCTTTTATCTGGTCATAAAGCTTATCACAAATTTCAAAAATCTGCTTGTAGATATTGCCCTCGTAATCGCCCTGCGCCATCTTTGCGTCTAGACCATTTCTGTCGAGAGACTTTACGACATATTCGTTGCCATCGGCAAAAACAACTTTAAGCTCATTAATATAATTTTCAGTTTTACCTAAGAGTAACGACTTTTCACCACCAGAGTTGTTATTCACCATGCCTCCGACAGTGCATAAATCACGGCTGGCTGGAAAGCTAGGCATAAAAGCATCGTGCTTTAATGTCTCGACTTCAAAATCACGGTACATTGTTCCTGGCTGAACTTGGGCGCTAGTTGCAGAAACCTGGCCGACGAGAGTGAAATGCTTGGAAAAATCCATAACAATTGATTGGCCGATCGCAGCACCGCTCATATCTGTACCACCACTTCTAGCCGTTATCGATAACTTTTGGCCTTCGCTCCGCTTTTTGTTAACATATTTAACGACTTCTTTAACGTCATCAGCGTCGGCTGGCGCAACTATGACTTCTGGACGCATCTCGAACATACTTGCATCGTGGCTATAAAAATCCTTAAACTCTTCTGAGTCCTCGGCCTCGCCTTTAATAATCTGAAGTAGTTCTTCTTTTAGTTTGCCCATCTTTATACCTCTAAGCGTAAGCGATTAAATAGTTTTTTACAAGAAAATGCCCACTAAATTCTCTGAATGTAGACTAACCGATGCATCGCGTCGGCTTTAGGAGGAGGATAACGCAGTTCAAATTTATTTTGAACAAGTTTGGAGGGGCAAGCCCCTCCTGATATTATTAAGCATATGCGACATTTAGTTATAGTAGGTGGCGGCTTCGGCGGTGTAAGGCTGGCTCGGCGTCTACGAAAAGAAAAAAATATCTACACAACAATAGTCAATAATGGTGACGAATTTCGTTATTGCCCAGCACTATATCGATCGGCCACAGGCCGAAAAATGGGTGTCTCCCGATTGCCGTTGGAGTGGATGCTGCTTGATATTCCTAATGTCAGCCTCAGGCAAGATACAGCCTCAACGGTAGACTTAAAAGCTAAGAGACTAGGCCTAGAATCAGGTGAAGTTATCGAATACGACGACATAGTTTTTAGCATGGGCGTCATGAGTACGTTTTTTAATATTAGGGGATTTCACGAATTCGCTTATGGTATGAAAACACCTGAAGAAGTTATAAAGCTACGGAATCATCTTCATGATACTCTGCTTCTTGATGACGAAGCATCACGCAATTTCGTCATTGTAGGAGGTGGTCCAACGGGCGTTGAGTTGGCAGCTGGCATGGGCGATTATTTAAAAAAGATAGCCAAAAAGCATCACCGGTCGCGTCGGAAGATAAATATATGGTTAGTGGAGGGAGCACCACGTCTAATCCCTGTGATGAGCGAACGAGCCGGTCGCTTAGCCAGTAAGAGGCTGAAAATGCTAGGCGTCAAAATACATCTTAATACCAAAGTCACTGCCGGAAAACTTAAAGAACTCAGAACAAGCGAAGGTCCCATCCCTACTCATGCGATAATTTGGACAGCTGGAGCAATCAATAATCCGTTTTTTGCAGACAAAGCCGATATATTCCCGATAGGCGAGCGTAACAAGATCAGTGTGAATAAACATCTTCAAGTCCATTCCAATACCTATGTAATCGGCGATAATGCAGCTACCAAATTCAGCGGACTTGCATACACTGCCATTAAGGATGCAGATTTCGTCGCAAAAGACATAAAAGCGCGGCTAAAAGGATCTGAAAGGCCGGAATACAAGCCCCATACGCCAATCCAAATTATACCGGTAGGCGACAGATACGCCATTCTTCAGAGAGGCTCAATAACACTAGGCGGTATTATCCCTGCCATATTAAGACGACTTGCAGATTTTATTGGCTATGCCGATGTAATGGGCCCACTAAGGGCAATGACAATTTGGCGGGCAAGCGATACTATTGAGGAATCTTGCTCAACCTGCGCGCGTCGCAAGTAAATTTTTGAAATCCTTAGTTCTGACTAGGATTTTCATCCACTGGATCAGGCTTGGGAGGGGCAGGACTTTCTTCAGGGACTGGCGCAGGAATTTCTTCGTTGTCCTCTACCGGTTCTGCTTCTTCGGGTTCGGTTTCTTCTGAGGTATCTTCAACTTCGGTTGGCTGAGGTTCGGATTCGGTGGTTGGCTTAGACTCTGGTTGAAACACAGGGGCTAAAGCCGGAAGTTCCCCCCTATCTATGAATTTCCAGTTATTATCAAAAAACAGGTAGAATCCTTCACGGCCCACTGAAACATCGCTTTTATCTATAAAAAGTTTATATCCTTCCACCCCATTCCTATTGAGTTTTTCAGCTCTTGTCGCTGAAAACCCGGTATATTCAACTTGTATTGCGAAAAGAATTTCATCGGGGATTAGAATGTCATTAAGCGCACTATAAGAGGACCACTTGGGTGGTTCAGCTTGTCCAACATCTTCTCCTGTAACAGCAAAAGCACTACTTGAAGTAATCACTATAGTGACTAAAACCATCGACATTATAAGTTTTTTCATTTGTCCTAATCCCTCTTATGTAGAATTTAGTTTATGCTTTACGTCAATTACTGACCATAATAATTCTTACAATATACTTATGAAGAAGTTTACAATTTATGTCTAAGTAACCTGTTAGCTTATGGATAATTCTGTTACAATAGCGTGTTGTAACGCATAAAATGGATAGTTACAGTATTCACTTTTGGGGATTGGCCAAGTGTGAGACGTGCCTGTGGCATGTCGCAAGAGAACCTTTCAGGATGGAACTTGTTGCATGCATGAAAGTTCTGTGGGCAGGCAAAGCTTGCCAAGGCACACCTTACCAATTCCTGTATAATTTAGTCTGCAATGGGGATTGGCCAAGTGGTAAGGCACCGGGTTCTGGTCCCGACATCGGGGGTTCGAATCCCTCATCCCCAGCCATGTATTGCACCAAAGGAGACTTGTAATGGCAGATGACCCAAATAAATCTAAACTAAAGCATACTCGCCAGCGAACTCAAGAAAATAAGAGTCGTTTCAAGCAAATCGAAGAGCTTGTAAAACAGGCATCCAGCTCAGACCTTAACCCAAAAGAGGTTAATTGTTTAAAAACAATTATAGATAGAGAGCAAGAGACCCTTGATTCAGCTATAAACGATAACATTCATCTTATTAATGTGGAAGACAAAAAAACAGATAATCTACTGTTAGTTGGCTCTTTAATCCAGGTTTTCGGCGTATTACTGCTTTCAGTTTTGTGGGCACAGCGAGATTTTAATTTCATACACCAAGTTTCAATTCAGTATTATTCAACTATTGTTCAACTGATTCCAGTTTTTGTTATTGCGATTTACTTTTCTAGCGATAGAAAATTCGTATCAAGCAGTTTAAAATACTTGATTAGTGATCTGCTATTCGTGGTTTTTCCGGCTGTTCTGGGTATAATAACCGGGCTGATAGCTATTGCTACAAATCAATCAAGTTTTATTCTGTTTATTTTATCTACATACGCCGTTGCTAATTTACTATTAGCGCTTTGTGCAAAAATAGTCATCCAGATTTCTGCAAAACTCTGATTTACTAGTTAGCGTAGGCTCTTTGGATCTATAATTAAAATTATAGTAACATTTGGTATCTGTTAGTCCAGATTTTGGAGTCTAGACCCTCATCCCCAGCCAAGCTTTTTATACCTGTAGAAGTTGATGGTCTAAGCGGAATGTTAGAACTCAGGACTTTAACAAGCCTTTATTTTGGTTCAGTTGCTTTAACAAGTAAAAGTAATTTTGTCGTAGTATTCCAGCTGCGTATCGTCATGGATTGATAAATGGCTGTTCCTATAATTTTGCCTAGACGGCTTTTGGTGCGCACAGAACTAAGGCGTTGGGAGTAGACTACGCCTTTGCCGGGCCAAATTTTATCTACGCCCACTCGAGGATCAAAAACTTTCATAGCCTCAGAAGTAACTAAGCCAATAAGAAATATTGCGTCGCTGTGGAACCTATCCGGGTATTCGCCAAACCCCTTAGGTTTATTATCAACTATCGCCTGTAACTGATTAACTGTTAGTACAAGCACTTTGATTACTGAACTGTCTAAATCAAATCTTTGTGGCAGAATCGATTCTATTTTCTGACTAAGCGTACTGGAATCCATGTTTGTTTGCAAAAGGACATTCCCGCTATTAATATAGGTTTTGACATTACTGCACCCCAATTCTTCTAGGCATTTTCTGAGTTCACCCATTGATACTTTATTTTTGCCACCGACATTAATTCCGCGTAGCAGTACGATATAAGATTCCATGTCATTATCAGTATACATTTAGCATCAACTTGGTTCTAAAATTGTCTATGATACTCAACCAGATGCGAGAGAAGAATTTTAGACCAATGTCCATCCTACTGTTGTGGCATCAGCAAAGAGAACTTATTGAATCAAGAGGAGCCGTTAATTCGGCTCTTTTTGTTCGGGAAATCTTACTTGGCTAAGTGGCGGTATAAAGTATGATTAAATACTACAGAATAAGTCACGTGGAAGGTCAATAAAACAGACCCGTACAATGATACATATAAACGTATGGACAAGTTATTTCAATTTATAATAGGCTCGGCTGATATTATATACCTAGCACATAAAATTTAATTGGAGAATTTACCATGGTAACAGTCGCTATCCTAGCAATCCTACAAGCAAAGCCCGATAAAGTAACAGAGTTATCGGATATGCTTAAAGGTGCTGTCGAACTAGCACAGGCAGAAGAAAAAACTATATCATGGTATGCGTTTCAAATGGGCGCGACCACATTTGGCATTTTTGACACATTTGACGATGAAGAAGGGCGCCAAGCTCATCTCAATGGTGAAATTGCTGCTGCCTTAATGGCTCATGCCGACGATCTTTTATCTGAGCCACCTAAAATTGAACAAGTCTCTATCTTAGCAACCAAATAAGTTTGACCTCATAACTATGAAGCTGTGAGGTTTCTCCTTAAGTGTCTAAATTTTTAGCTGCCACAATCATACTAGACCCATATACTCAGCCATAGAAAGACCGGGCTTTATGTCCGTTTTTTTCGGATTCTGTTGCTAGAGCTCGAATATCCGATATGATCGGGGTGAGAAATGCCATAAGCATTACACAAGAAAACTACTCTTTATAACTTTTTTTCCGTCGTGAAGTTCCGAGAGAGATAATCAAGTGTATTGTTGTATGGATGGAAGTAGAAGAACGTGCCAGCAGAAGGTGATTCGAATCCCCTGTTGCCAGTCATTAATAATTTTTACAAAATACATCTTCGATTCTTTTTAGCATATCCTTCTTTGTTGCACAACAAATAACTAGTTACTTTGTATTAACTCCGATTTTCAAACTGTGTTGTTCTGAGTTATGTTAGGATTTTTACATACTTAGTTTACTTAATAAGGTAAAGTAATTGAGTGTCCTTATGGATAGCAATTTTATAAATAATATAATTTTAAGTGAGGGTAATTTCAATGCAGCATACTAAAAAGCAATTTAACATTAAAACGACTTTGGCAGTCTTAGCAGTGATGGCAGTTTCATTAAGCGTTGTTGGGGGTACTGCTTCAGCTGGCGTAATGAGCAAGTCTAAAAAGAGTGCTAATGGCAAATCTTCTACAGCAGTTGGACAGTCTAAGAAAGAAAGTCAGGCAGCAATTAACCTGCGAGCTGGTTTATCTGTGTTATTACAAGAACACGTGACTACTAACTTAACTGTGAACCGAGCAATTGCTGGTGGTTCATCGCAAGCAGAAATTAATGCGGGCATACAGGCTCAAATAGCTAATTCTGATGCTTTATCGGCAGCAATTGGTAGTATTTACGGTGCAGAAGCCGAAGCAGCATTTTCTGAGATGTTCTTAGAACACATCGAAGAATCTAATAACTTTGCAATGGCAGTTGCAGCTGGTGATGAATCCGCTAAAGCACTTGCCAATGAAGAGTTACAAGAATATTTAGTCGAGATTGCAACATTCTTGAGCGGTGCCATTCCTGTACTGCCCTTTGAAGCAGTTTATGGTCTACTACTAGAGCACGAAACTTTAATAAATCGATCTACCGAAGCTTTTGCAAACGAAAACTTTGGACAGTCGAAAAAATTCGAAGTTCAAGCTGTTAAGCAGGTAAACGTTATTGCTAATGCACTTGCATCTGGCATAATTAAAACCCAGCCAACACTGTTCTAACAATATCCATTAGGATACAAAAAGCCTGGGCATACGCCTGGGCTTTTTGATGGCTTAAAATTAGTATTTCAGTTGCACTTCGACCTAACAATCTCAGATAGCCAGACTATTCGCATTTGTAACATGCTTGTGGTATGCTACGAGCATACATGGGAATATAAAATAAAACTAAGGAAAGAATAAAAAGATGAATTTATCTCGCAGATTAGCATCACTAACAGCATTGGTAGGAATTTTAATAGTAACAGTGGCTCCAGTAGCTAATGCAGCGACCTCCCCTGACCTAGGCGCTGCTAGAAGTTTTGTAATTCTATCTGATACATATACCAACACTGTATCTGGAACTACACTTACAGGCGACCTTGGCTATACAACACCGCCTGCAGTTGCTCCAACAGTTAATGGAACAACCCACGCAGCTAATTCTACTTACAATCAAGCTGGCATTGATCAGAATGCGGCCCTTGCCAATCTAAACAGCCAACCTTGTACGTTCAATTTCGCTCCTGGCGCGATAGATTTAGCATCCGATACTACACACGGCCCGGTTGGGGTTTACACTCCTGGGGTTTACTGTGTCACTGGCGGTGATTCTGTTGGCGGAGGCGGGACTATTACTCTTAGCGGAAGTGGCACATATATATTCAGAATTGACGGCGCACTAACAACTTCAGCAAACTCTGTCGTCCAAACAGCAAATGGTGCAACAATCTGTGATGTCTGGTGGACACCTACTCAGGCTACCACGCTCGGTGCAGACTCAACATTTCTTGGTAATGTTATCTCTGCTTCAGGTAACACTGTTGGCAATAATGTTAATTGGACGGGCCGAGCTCTTTCTTTTGGCGGAACAGTTTCGACTGCCGCAGACACAATTTCATCAGCTGTGTGCTCAGCAAATACCAGTGTCCCTACGCCTGGCCTTCCAGATACAGGCCTAAGTGACAGCTCTCAGAGTTCATCGTTATGGCTATTAATTCCTGCGTCTTTCCTTGCAACACTGACTGGTGTATATTTCATCCGTAAAAGAGTTTAGCCAAATATAATGGGTGCCATGCACCTTAACTATAGATTAGGCAGAAACAATAACAGGCTCGCACGCCAAAGATTATTAATAATTTCTTTGTGCGCATTCAGTTTAGCTGCTTTAACGGGTACTTTCTTCATCATCAATACTTATCGATCGACCAAGACATCGCAGTCTTTAATATCGGAGCCTACGTCAAATCCAGTAATCAGTTCGCCAGTTCTAGTAAACCCTAGCCTTCCACTTCGCATACAGATTCCCCGTATAGATGTTGACGCAACGATAGATTACATGGGGCTCACAAAAGCCGGTGATATGGAATCCCCGACAAACATCGACAATGGTGGATGGTATAAGAACGGCCCGATTCCGGGCCACACCGGCAGTGCTGTAATTGCTGGTCACTTATCTGGTCAAAAAGGTGTTCCTGGCGTATTTAAGGAACTTGATAAACTCGAAAAAGGCGACAAAATAACTGTTAAAGACGACAAAGCTCAAACTATAGTTTTTACTGTTAGGGAAACTCGAACTTACGATCAAAACGATAGGCCAACGGAAGTATTCAACAGTACTAGCGGGGCGCATCTAAACCTGATTACCTGTACAGGAGGCTGGAACACTTCCGATAGAAGCTTCACTAGACGGCTTGTGGTGTTTTCTGATCGAGATGAATAATGGTTACAGCCCAGTAAAAGTTAATTAGTTAAAAGCAAGTATTAGCAGAAGCATCCCTGCCCCGTTCAACGCAAATGTTAGTAACATCAAATTTAATGTTGAGATGCGCGACAGGCCAAGCAGAGCAATTCCAGCTTCATCCGGCAAAGGAGAAGCTATAATAATAGCACCAACAGTCGCAGTAAGTGGCTTGAAACGCTTTTTATGCAACTGATTAATAAATCCAGTTAGTTTCATCTTCTTAGCAACAGGTTCGAGCTCGTGACCTATCCTGTCTTCAGCAAATCTCAATATCAGAAGGTCGCCAATCATAGCTCCAAATCCTCCAATAACTGCTATAAGAAGCGGATTATAACTGTCAGCAAATGCGAGTAGTAAAGCAATCGCCGGTGCAGCCGTAAAAAACGAAACAAATATCACCCCTGTTAAAAATATGCCCACGTAGCCTAAACTAGTTATTTCCTGAAGCAATGTTTGAACAATCACCGTATCCAAAAGCAGTATAAATATCACAATAGTAACTAATGATGCGACCGTGTGTTTGAAAGCAAACTTTCGCCAAAATTCCATAAAACCTGATTTTTTATATTTTTTCATTCAATACATTATATCTTAAATTAGCTCAAGCAGAATCCGACTATGTCTTTTATAGAGTAAACAGTGCTTTTTGTATTGACAAGATACTCAATTCTATGATATAATACTTGTATGAAGTTGGGTTTAGGTAATTTCCTACGACTTTTATTACTGGTTAGCCCTGTGGTAATACTTGGGGTGTATTTATCTGATTATTCTACTTCTGAAAGTAGTACTGGCTCCAGCTCTCCTCAGGTAGCATCTGCAGTAACATTCGCAGCCGGCAGCACTATGCCCGATCCTAACGAGCTTTTGCGGCTTGTTAACAGCGAACGGCAGTCAAACAAATTACCTGCACTTTACGGCGACCCAGAACTAGCTCAGGTAGCTAGTGTGAGGGCGCAGGAAATCGTCGCTGAACGTCTGTATTCTCATACCAACTCATCAGGCGAAAAATATTACCATAAATTAAGCTCGCCTACTGGCTACAGTTGTGAGAATCTTGCTCTAGAAAGCACTATGACTGAGAGCGCATTTGTTTCAAGCTGGCTTGAGAGCACAAACGGTCATAAAGAATGTCTTCTCAGTAATCAAATTACTCGTGCAGGTTACGCTGTCAGGTTTTTTGAAACTGTTCAGACTAACCTAGGTAGCGAGCAGTACTTTGTAGTTGTAGCAATCCACTCTCGTTAGATAGTAGATACAATCTTGTGGGGATATATTGGCTGAATATTTAATCCAGCTTCTGTGGCAGAGGTTCGCTTCAGAGCCAATTGTACAATCGTTAATAGCATCGTCTCATAATCAATGCCGGCATTTAACTTGCAAGCTTTGGGGAAGTTACCGTAATCTTTGAGCAAGCTAGGTATAAGATTTGCTTCCAAGAAATTCGCTACACCGAATTTGTCTAAACGAATATCAATACGACCATAGTCCCTTCCATTCAGTGCCTTGAAGACATTAAGTGCTAAGTTTTGCAGCTGAGTCTTTAGTCCGTCGTCATTCACAGCGACAAATTTTTCGGTATCAGATGATTTAACTTGCGAACTAAGAATTTTATCACCGTTATTGTTAACTGGAGCAATAAGTTCTAATGGCATAGCTTTGAACTGATTTGTCGTCAGGCTCTTAATAATCGCAACGCTGAACTCGCGGCCAGGTAAGTAAACTTCGATTAAGCTGTCAGTATTAAATTTGTCGGAAATAGATCCAACCTTTGATATCATCTCTTCGTAATTGTGGACAACGGAAAAATTATCAACACCTAAGCCCCCGCCTTTATTGGTCGGCTTAACAAACAGTGGGAAATCTAATATTTCTTTATTAATAAGATGAACTGAGGTTTTATTAGTAACAAAAAACGGAGCAGTTTTTAAGCCTTGGCTTTGCGCTTGAAGCTTAGCTAACTGCTTGTCCTTTTCCATGAGATGCGACTGCCAGACTGAACCGGTAGTTGCAATACCATGCCTACTTAAAAATTCGTTCAGCCAAACCCGAGTTTCAGAGTCGCCTTCAGAAACCGGTACAAGCGGAACATACATCATACCAAGCAATACCACGTCAGGACGTTTTGCCAATAAACCTATTAAATCACTAGGTTTATTGATAAGAGTAATACCAACATGGGCGTAGTGCCCACGTAAACTATCAGCAATTGCTAGCCGCGACTTGCTGCTCATAGAACTTAGCTCTCTAATATTTGAGCTGACTATCTCAATGCGTTTGTTAATCATGGGCAAAGCCCTCCTTAATTAGGCCAGAGATAGCAGGTTGACCGGAAAGTTATTTTTGTTTATCTAGTAGCGCTTACGGAAGCCGCCGCCACCGCCGCCATTTTG
>JALYRK010000029.1 GCA_030855355.1 bacterium | reverse complement strand
ACAAAAATTGCCCTATTCATTTACAAATTTAGCAGTAGTAATAGCATTCATAGCTGCAATGGTTATAGCTATTTTGGGGCTGAGTACACCGAAAGCGCATGCGGCATCATCATACATGCTAGTAGATGCGCCAGCTTGTGTATGGGACTGTCCGTATGGTCCTGAAAAAATTTTAAAAAGGAATGATACGGTTTGGATGCTATGTTACAGAGACATGAAATGGCGATATACTAACGGCGTATGGTCTAATAGATGGTACCGAGTTCTCTCCCTTAGGTATCCAAAGGATGCTCTCTATACACCTAAACCGGCAGTAGGAAACCGTATATCAGTCTCTGCCTGCCGATAAATAATTTGAACATTCCGTGTAACAATAACTAAAAGCAAGCGCGTTTAAACGCTAAACGTGGCACCATAGCTTGTTGTGGCTAAAAAAATCAAATGATGTTACTGATAGACTAAACTACTACTTTAAGTTAATTAATGCATTTTCTCCCGCAATAACAAAAATACTGGTATAGCGGCAGCGTTACTTAATTTCAGAAGCCAGAAACCATAAATACAGCTATAATCCTCATAATGAATGAAGCGAATATATTAGATCCTGAAAAGTGGGGGGTTAGTTTTTCGATCAAGCAATGCCGTAATTTTGAACAGGATCCTGAAAAAACTTTGGCTTGGCTGATAGAGCAAGGGTTTCGGCGATTCAGACTGATGAGCTACTGGGACGAGCACGAGCGCGAACAGGGAGTTTACGATTTTACTGAGCTAGACAAACAAATAGACAAAATAGATGCCGCCGGAGGATTTGTGACACTTTCTCTGGGAGCTAGGCAACCTAGATGGCCAGAGAACCATTGGCCGCAGTGGGCGTTTGATATAGATATATCTAATCGATCTAGAAATTTATTCGAATTTATTCAGGTCGTGGTAGAGCGATACCGCGAAAAGATGTGCTTGCTAAGTTACCAATTAGAAAACGAGGCTTTGCTAGATAGTTTTGGCGAACGCAGCGAAATCGACAGGCTTCGATTACGCGCAGAGTATAAACTTATCAAACGGCTCGACCCAGCAAGGCCAATTATCATGACTACTTCAACCTCTTGGGGGATACCGCTTCGGAGCCCGATTCCTGACATAGTCGGATTTTCACTTTATAACGTTGTCTACGACGGCAACAAACAAAAATACGGTGGTAAAGAGCAAAAAACTAGCGTTTTTAAGTTGCGCGCAAATCTTATCAAGCTTATTTGGCGGCGCCCCAGTTTCATCCACGAACTTCAGCTAGAACCGTGGGGGCCAAAAGCTATCTGGGAAATGGACCATGCTGAACAGGACAAATCAATGAGCCTTAAACAGCTCGACCGAAATATTAGACTAGCCAAAAAAATGAACCTTTACCCAATAGATTTTTGGGGCGGAGAATGGTGGTATGAACGCTCTAAAAGCGAGCCACTATTTATTATTAATATCCTAAAGCTGCTGAAGCATTAAACAGTTCGTGGAAAAATAAAAGGTGTCATTGCATCAATACTTCTACCTGGAGAAAACAAAATATCGTTATGATATTGATCAGGAACTGCTAAATAAGACACACCACTGTTAGGCAAACTGTAATCTGTTGTTACGCTTTCATTCACAGCATCTATAAATCCAAAAGTGTCTGGAAAAGTATGTACAAGTGCTCGCCCTGCAGGAAAATCTAGTTTCCCATGCATTAGTCTCTGAGATGTGGAATATCCTCGTGCGATTCTCGTTGGAGTAACAACAGTGCTAATAGGACTTCGAAGCAGTTCTAAACCGGCTTGAGCCATGTCTCCAAGTCCAGTTTGATGGCTTCCAGGTTCTTTTGTGACCGGATCTTTAGTTACTTCAGAAGCACGCTTAAGAAGTTGAAAAAACGATACGTGTTCAGGCGCATTTATAGCTATGACCTGCAAAGCTTCTCTAACACGCGTTATCCCAGCAGAATGCGTTATGACAGTGCTGCGTTTCATCTGTTCCTGTAATGCCTTACGGCCTAAAACTGCTGCTGCCCGATTAAGCGTAACAACATCAACCTTTTCAAAAATTTTACGCGCATCTAAAGTTCGAGCGAATAATTCACCGGTTTCCTTCCGTTCACTCGTACCTAATACTATCAATGCAGTATCTGACTCGATATTAAATTTTGGACCACAATAACCCGCAACTAAATTACTCATAATTATATTATAGCACGCTTATGCTTCTATTGTCAATAGTCTTTATCTGTTATACAATGGGGTTATGGCTAAGCAGCGTAAAAGCAATTCATCTAGTATTCAGAACCGCAGAGCGCGATTCGACTACGAGCTGTCCGATTCTGTGACAGTGGGTATTGCTCTTAATGGCCGCGAAACCAAATCACTACGACTGGGCAGGGGGCAACTACAAGGTGCTTACGTTACAGTGAAAAATGGCGAACTCTGGCTAATAAACGCACAGATCCACGGAACTGCCGGTATCCCAATTGAGGATGAGGAGAAAACTCAAGCTCGAAAACTTCTCGCCAAGCGCCGTGAAATAGACGCCCTAATTGCCGCCAAACAACAAGGACGAACAATTGTGCCGACTGAGATACTCACAAAAACTCGTTTTATTAAACTTCGTATCGCTATCGGAAAAGGCAAGAAAAACTACGATAAACGTCAGACAATTAAAAAGCGCGAAAGCGACCGCGATGCTCGAGCAAATATGATAACCTAAAAGGCTTCGATTACTTTTTTTAGCGCAGTTTGTCCCACATTTATAATTCCATCAACAATTCTGTCACCTGCCTGGACTTTTTCTGCATAAGACAAAACAATACCGGCGATTGCTGCTCCGGCTACCAATTTACGGCCACTGACTCTTTTATTACCTGAATCTTCGGGACCATTTCCTCTATCGTAAAAAGGGTAAGTCATAAGCCTATTTTATAATAGTGCCGACTTTTTCGCCAGTTATTACTTTGGCTATGTTTCCTGGTTTATCAAGTTCAAAAATAATTATTGGCATTTCATGCTCCATGGCTAATCCCATAGCGGCCTTATCCATAACTTTGATTGCGTCATTTTCGACTGCTTGTTGATGGGTTAGGTCAGAAATATGTTCGGCCTTTGGGTTAGTCGCCGGGTCGCTATCATATACACCATTTACTTTTGTAGCTTTTAGCACTGCCTCGCAGTCTAACTCTAATGCTAAACTCACCGCTGCAGTGTCTGTAGTTAAGTAAGGTCTGCCAATTCCCCCAGCAACAATAACTACGCGGCCTTTTTGCAGATGTGACCGCGCGCGGCGATGAGTGAACTGATCCACCACTAAGTCAGCCTTAACATTGCTTATAGCTCTGGCTTCGAGCCCTTTGTTTTTGAAAACATCTTCTAGGGCTAGCGCATTCATCAACGTACCGAGCATACCGATGTTGTCGGCTGTAACGCGTTCGATACCATGGCCTGCAAGTTGAGCACCTCGAGCATAATTACCGCCACCAACCATTACAACTACCTGACAGCCAGCTTGCACCGCCTGGGCTATCTCGGCGGCGATCCACGACGCTTTCTCTGGGTCAAACCCGCCCTCATACTGCCCGGCAAGCTGTTCGCCGGATATTTTTAACAAAACTCGTTTATATGCCATTTAGATTATTTTATCACTTATCAAATTTTGATAATACGACAAAATATATTATTGTTTTGTTATTATGGCGAGAAACAACGGGATGGATGAGCTTGTAAGAATTGGAGCGGATCTTCAGCTTCAAATAAATGACGAAAAGAACCCGGCTGCTGCCGCTAAACATGTGGCCAAAGAACTCCGCAAAGAAGCAGAAAAATGTAAACTGATTGGTTCGCCTCTGGTGGCAAAGGGTTTCGGTATTGAAGAGATTTCTCTTGATACTTCACTCACTCGTGAAATTCCGGATGATCATTGTGCGATTGGTATCTTAGGGGGGTTTGTAGCTAGAACAGAAGTCGAAAAACTGGAAGAAGGGATGGATATCACTAACCATGTTGTACACGCCGTAATTTCTAGAGAATTAGTCCAGGGAGCCGAAGCTCATCTGTGCCCAATAGGTACTGCACAGTTTACCGAGCTTAACGTAGCCTTAGATGAAGATGTAATGAACGCATTAGAGTCTGCAGCTTGCACGGACACTCCTAGTCTCACTGAATTAAAAGATATCATAGATGCTACCAACGTAAACCCAGATGTTGTTAGTTTTACAAATATCTTGATCACCCCTAAACATTTAGCAAATTTTGTAAAACCCGAAATGGTTCTATCTCCAACTTCGGGCATATGGATGCGCTACAAAAACGGACAATATTGGTCAGTGAAAATGAGAGATTACTTTGCGCCAAGATTAATTAGTGGTATAGGAGCCGATTTAACTATCTGTCGTGCCGGAAATAGCACTGATGAGATGGTATTTGAACTTGGCCGAGATTTTTCATACTTTTAACTAAGAAGTATACTTAACACATGAAAATATACGCATGGAATGTGAATGGGATCAGAGCCGTCGTAAAAAAAGGCGAGTTCCAGAAATTCATGGCCGAGTATAACCCGGATATTTTGTGTTTGAACGAGACTAAAGCTGAGCAGGGGCAAGCTGTACTGGATTTGCCAGATTATATCGAATATTGGAACAGTTCTCGGGCGCGCAAGGGCTACAGCGGAACAGCTATATTTACTAAGATAAAACCTATTTCAATAATTAATGACATCCCGGATGAATTCGTTAAAGCCTGCGGTTTAGAGCTAGATAAATACGGGCATAGTAATGATGAGGGCAGGGTAATTGCTGCTGAGTTCGAGGATTTTTACGTAGTAACTGCTTATACGCCTAACACCAAGGAAGATTTAAGTAGAATTCCGCTACGTATACGCTGGGACAAGGCAGTCACTGCTTTTTGCGCTAATTTGCAAAGCAAGAAGCCAGTAATTTATTGTGGCGACATGAACGTCGCCCACACCGAAGACGATTTAGCTAATCCCAAAACAAATGTCGGTAAACACGGCTTCACTGCTGAGGAGCGAAGTGGCTTCGATAACTGGCTGGCCGCAGGTTTTATCGATACTTTTAGACTGTTTACTAAAGGCAACGGCTATTACACTTGGTGGAGTCACTTTGCCAAATCCCGCGAACGAAATGTCGGCTGGCGCATAGATTATTTTCTAGTTTCTAAAGCATTAGAATCTAAAATCAAAAAAGCTGAGATTCACCCCGACCAACTCGGCAGCGATCATTGCCCAGTTAGTATAGAGCTTTCATAGAAAGAAGTTATAATAAAGCATATGCATAAAAAGCCTTACGCCGTGTTTGATATTGATGGGACAATTGCCCGGAACAGCCTACTTCAACTGATTGTAAGGGAACTTGCTAACAGGGGACACGTTCGACTGGCTACTGCAATTTCGATTGAAAAAATGCTGAACGATTATCGTCTCCGTATAGCCGACGATAATTTTGGAAGCTACATGAAACGGGCAGTCGATATGTTATTTCAAGATATGCCGGAGGGCCTACGCGTGGAAGAATATGATGCAGCCGTTCAAACAGTAGTTAGTGAAAGTATTACAAACACATATCTGTACACGACCGAACTGATAAAATCCTTGCAAGCAAAAGGATATTTCATGATAGCGATATCTGGCTCTGAGTTTAGAGCGGTAGAGAACTTTGCCAGGCTGTTTAATTTCGATGCGTGGCTTGGCGCTGTTAAATACGAGATTGCTGGCGGTAAGATTACCGGAAAATCAGATGTCGTTCCTTACAAAAAAAATGACATACTGCGCGGCATGATTCATAAGTTTGATTTAGAGACCAGGGGCAGCCTGGCTGTCGGTGATACTAGTAGCGACATACCAATGCTTGAGATGGCAGAGCAGCCGATTTGTTTTAACCCTAACCAAGCATTATTCAAAGAAGCCCGCGAACGTGGCTGGATGGTAGTGGTGGAGCGTAAAGATATGGTCTACGGCCTGACAAAAGAGGGCGATGCCTACAAAGTTACTCAGACCAATGTTTAAATTTGATTACTAGAATCCAAAAGCTGATAATTAATTTATGTGGAAAAAACAACTTAACGAGCCTCTATTCCCTGAGATTATCTGGAGTCGGCCCGAGAATCGCATGAGTGCCGGTAAGCTACTGATAATCGGCGGCAATAAATTTGCGATTGCGGCACCAGTAAACGCAAACAAATATTCTTTTGATGCAGGTGCAGGAAGTGCTAGGGTACTAATGCCCGAGGCCACGCATAAAGCTTTTGGAAAAATAATCAGCGAAGGTTATTTTGCGCCAAGCAACTTTAGCGGAAGTTTTGCGAAGAACGCATTGGCTGAATGGACG
>JALYRK010000028.1 GCA_030855355.1 bacterium | reverse complement strand
CATCATGCAGAACTTGAAGCTTATCCGCTTCAAAGTTTACAGCGACGAGCCACAAACAATTCGTATTGAAAAAAAAGGTTCTGGAGCCGTTACAGCTAAAGACATCAAAACTAACGCTGATGTAGAAGTCGTTAACCCTGAACAGCACATTGCAACTCTAAGCGACGCTAAAGCAAGCTTTGGCGCCGACATTGTAGTAGAAACTGGCAGAGGCTACCGTTCAATCGAAGAATCAGGCGCAAAGCGCTCATCTAGCGATCTTATCGCATTAGATGCCATTTTTAGCCCAGTACTACGCGTACGATATAAAGTTGAGAACACACGCGTTGGTCAAATCACCGATCTAGATAAAGTTTTAATAACTATCGATACAGACGGCTCTATCACGCCACGAGACGCATTCGAAGAAGCGGCAGCAATACTTGTAAACCAATACACTGCACTAGCCGGACAGACTAGAGTAGAAGTAGCCAGTCCAGTCGCAGCCAGTGCCGCCAGCGATTCAGTTATGAACGATGACAATGACGGTGCAAGCCTCAACACTTCAATTGAAGACTTGAATCTTAGCGCACGCACCACTAACGCTCTGATTAACAATGACATCCACACTCTAAAAGATCTATTTAGCCTGACAGATGTTGAGCTTAGAGATCTTAAAGGATTTGGCAACAAGGCTCTCGATGAAGTAAAAGATAAGATGGCAGAGTTGGAGCTATAAGATGCACCGACACGGATATAAAGGAAGGAAGTTTGGTCGCGAAAAAGACCAGCGCGA
This sequence comes from bacterium, assembly GCA_030855355.1. Taxonomy (GTDB): domain Bacteria; phylum Patescibacteriota; class Saccharimonadia; order Saccharimonadales; family SZUA-47; genus JALYRK01. Next base: position 5,756 of record JALYRK010000028.1, on the reverse strand, counting down.
AGCTCTTATAAAGAGTTTGGCGGAATCTTTAGTAGTCCACGAGAAAATCGAGACTACTCTTCCAAAGGCCAAAGAAATCGTTCCATACATTGAAAAACTAATAACCAAAGCCAAAAAAGGCGACCTACATAACCGTCGTCAAGTAATTTCTGGACTCATGACAGTCAAATCTGCTCACAAACTAGTAGATGTGATTGCACCTAAGCTTAGCGGACGCGTAAGTGGTCATGTACGAATCACCCGCACGACTACACGCCGCGGCGACAACGCACAGTTAGCCACAGTTAGTTTTGTAGATGATTTACAGGCCGCACCAAAAGCTGTAAATGCGGAAAAAGTAACTACTAACGCTACAACGACTACAACACCGGCTAAAAAAGTAGTTAAGAAAGCCTCACCAAGCTCAAAGCCTAAGCTAGCGAGTCCCAAAAAGGAGGCAAAGTAATGTCTATTCCCAAGGAAAAGAGCAGCCGAAGCTCGAATTCAGTTCGAGCCTCACACGCCAGGGAAAACCACGGGTTGACCTCAAAAGTGAAGCGAAGTGGAACATCTAAAACATATTCTGCGAAACCTACTGATGTAACACGAAAATGGTGGGTACTGGATGCGTCTGAGCTTCCACTCGGCCGTTTGTCTACACGAGCTGCAACTTTACTTACAGGTAAAGAAAAGCCGCAGTTTACGACGCACATCGATTGTGGAGATTTCGTAATCGTAATTAACGCCGATCAGCTAATAATCACTGGTAACGCAGTACAAACACAGAAAATGTACTATCGTCATAGTGGTTTCCCAGGCGGTTTGAAAGAAACGAGTCTTAAAGATCAAATGGTCAAAGACAGTACTAGAGTTATTGAAAAAGCTATTCGAGGCATGCTACCGGTCAATAAGTTACGCGACGGAAGGTTAAAGCGCCTTAAAGTTTACGCAGGCGCTGAGCACGATCACGCTGCTCAGAAGCCTACAGCACTGCAACTCAAGAAAGAGGTTAAATAATCATGACTGCTGAAAGATATACATACGCGCTAGGAAAGCGTAAAAGCGCTAGAGCTAGCGTAAGACTCACAAAAGGTAAAGGTGTAATCACTGTTAACGAAAAGCCAGCTAACGTCTATTTTGCTGACAGCCCGATGTTACTAAGTGGAATTGACCTTCCGTTTAAGGTAGTCGAGCAGGAAGGCAAGTACGATGTTTCAGTTAAAGTTTCAGGTGGTGGTCACTCTTCGCAAATAGATGCTATAAAGCTTGGTATCGCAAAATGTCTAGCAGAAGACGAAAACCTTAAAGGCAACCTTAGAAGAGCCGATTTACTTGGCCGTGACACTCGTGAAAAAGAACGAAAGAAGTTCGGCCTCAAGGGCGCTCGAAAGCAACGCCAATTCACAAAGCGCTAAAATTTCTAATGTTTTACAGAAGGCTCCCGCAAGGGAGCTTTTTGTTGACAAATATCAGTAACAGAGTATATTAAGCTTTATGTACACTTTTAAATACTGTTTTGGCTTTTGGTTTACACCCATCTATATGGCGGTTATTTAACTTATTTTAAAAAGAATAAAAAAGACAACCGCCAAAAGGCGGTTTTTTAATTAAAGGAAAAACCATGAGCGAAAACGATGCACCAGTAGCATTTCCCAGGGGTAGCGTATTTTTAGGTGTACGGCGAAGATACTTACAAATCGGAATTACAGATTCAGTACCCCGCGCGCACGAAATCGTCAAAGTTGACGAATGGCTTCAAACCGGACGATGCATAGGAGGTTTAGCAGTTTGTGAAACGTGCGAGACAGTCGGTCAGAATCCATGTCCCAGTGCCTTGGATGCAAGAGTCCAAATAGTTAAGATGGTTTTTGCCTTGCCTGACAAAAGCTTAGAAAAGCGTCTACTCCAAGTGCATCTAAATAATATTTAATGACACATGAATAATTATAGAAAATCACTCATCTGAAAATCACTGATGATACAATAGAGGAAATATGAGCAAACAAGTAATACTAACTGGTCTTAGGGCGAATAATGATCTACATTTAGGGAACTATTTAGGAGCATTGTTGCCTTTAATTGACATGGCCAAATCTAATGCCGGTAAATATCAAATAAATTTATTTGTTCCAGACCTGCATAGCTTCACTACGCCCATCGACCACAGCAAGCTAAACGAAGCCATCATGAGCAACTTAAGAGTATTTGCGGCTGCAGGACTGCCGCTTGATAATCCCGATATACATTTATATAGACAAAGCTACGTTCCCGCACACAGCGAGCTTACGATAATTTTGAACAGTTTTACTGGTTTTGGCGAGATGAGTCGAATGACCCAATTCAAGGATAAGTCAGAAAAGCTCGAGAAAGACAGAATCAGCGTTGGTTTGTTTGATTACCCAGTACTTATGGCTGCCGACATTCTTCTATACAGCGCCAGCTATGTGCCTGTTGGCGACGACCAGACTCAACATCTAGAATTTACTAGAGATATTGCTGAACGTATTAACAGCCGTTTCGGTGATATATTTGTAGTGCCTCTGCCTGTCAAAAAACAACATGAGTTCTTCGGAAAAGACCAGGGGCTAAGAATTCGTGACTTACTAGAACCTTCTAAGAAGATGAGTAAAAGCGACGAGACTGGAAAAGGCGTTATTTTTCTTAGTGACACCCCCGAAAAAGCTAAAAAGAAAATTATGAGCGCGACAACAGACTCTGTAGGTGTAGTGCGTTATGACCAGGAGAATCAACCGGGCATTTGCAATTTACTAAAGCTGCATGCCTTACTTGAGAATGAGCCGCTAAAAGATGTAATTGAGCACCACGAAGGCGATACAAGCTACGGCAACTTAAAGAACGAAGTCGGAGATCAAGTTGCAAAATTCTTAAAAGATTTCCAATTTAAACTAAGTAACGTCAGTGACGAACAAATACTGTCAAAACTAAAACAATCTGAAAAAGCTATGAATACTCAAGCAAACGCAACATTATTAAGGGTACAAAAAGCAGTGGGCTTGAGGTAGCTTTGAGCGAGAAGCAAAGACCACTTTACGAAGAATCACCAATCGGACTGATTAGAAGATTAGGAGATTTTGTTGTGGCAATGTTTTTTGGAAACAAAAAATGAAACAAGTAGTAGTAGACGGTGGCACTCAAAAACAACGACTTGATGTATTGGTCGGTAGTTTATTTCCTCAAATTAGCCGTAGCTTTATTACCAAATTGGTTGAGAGCTCAAAAGTACTAGTTAACAATGAATCTAGTAAACCCGGTTATAAATTAAGGCTGAAAGACGTAGTTAGTATCGACTTTGAGCCGCGTGATTTAAATAAAATTCCTGATATTGACCTACCCATTATTTTCGAAGATAAAGATATGCTAGTGATAGATAAGCCCGCCGGTGTTATAAGTCATTCGCGTGGCAAGTTTTGGGACGAGCCTTCGGTTGCATCGTTTATTCGCCAAAAATTTAAAGTTAGCGACTTCGATGCCAATAATTTTTCAGAACGTAGCGGAATAGTTCATAGGTTAGATAGAGCAACCAGTGGAGTGATGATATGTGCTAAAAATCAAGCTAGCTTATCGTATTTACAAAAACAATTCTCTGAGCGGAGTATAGATAAAACTTACATTGCCGTCTGTGAAGGTAAAGTAGAGCCAACTCAAGCAATTATCGATGCTGCTATCGCCAGAAACCCCAAAAAACCCACTACTTTTATTGTCCATAAGCTCGGTAAGACCGCTCAAACTAGATACAAAGTATTAGAACAAGGCAAAAACTGTTTAGTCGAGTTTAAACCTCTGACCGGAAGGACTCATCAACTTCGTGTTCATGCTGCATTCATTAAGCACCCTATATTAGGCGATGCTTTTTATAATGGTCAGCCGGCGCCACGATTGATGCTTCACGCTCAAAGCCTGGTCATAAAAAACTTGAGCGGCAAGATACAAAAATTCGAATCGAAGGTTCCACCGGAGTTTCTAAGTTATGCAGGATAATAAATTATTTTTAATCAATCCAAGAACTGAATTTGCCATGGATATGCTTGTTGCTAACCCTCCACACGCGCTGATGATTCATGGCAGGCAGGGCAGCGGCAAAGTAAAATTAGCTCGTATTCTTCTGCGGCGAATTAATCCTCAGATGGACATACAGGTTTTCGAGGCACTCGAGGGCAAAAGTCTAGGCATTGATTTGATAAGAGAAATAAGAACTTACATGCAAATAAAAACTTCCTCTAACTTGCCGTTTCGGGCGGCCATAATTACACCTGCAGACACTATGACGGAAGAAGCACAAAATGCCTTACTAAAAGTCTTAGAAGAGCCCGCGTCAGGCAGCATGATACTGCTCTTAGCTAGAAATCCAGCTAGTTTGCTGCCGACGATAATATCTAGAGTAAATGTGCTGAATGCGCTGCCTGTGGAGCTTAAGGCGGCTATTAGTCATTACAGCGAGTACGACTTGGAGACTGTAACAAAGTACTATCGTGTTAGCTCGGGAGCGCCTGAACTGCTTCAGACTCTATTAATGAACCTAGACGATCCGATACTCGATTCTATTGCAAAAGCTAAAACATTCTTAACGTCTACAAGATTTGAAAGACTAAAGCAAGTAGAAGAGCATAAGGCTGTGGCCGAAACATTAATATTTAATCTACTTAACTTGGTAAAAGCGACACTGCAAAACCCTCGTCTGGATGAAAAAAATAGGTTGCGTTTCATTCAGCTTTTTAAAGTTTTATCAGAATCAGAAAAACGGCTTAAAGATAATGTTAGTAAAAAAGCAGTCCTCTTAGAAGTAGCGCTCGCGATATAAAAATGCTTAATATGCTCACACTTTTGTAATGTGATATATAATAGCTTAGTATGCTTTCTATATTTGTCATCCTTGCTTTTGCCGTTGCGGCGTTTATAACTGGCAGTATCAAGTCTGACGAAGAAGCTCCTATGCCTCTCAAGCTTAGTAACCGATTAGGCAAGCTCTGGGATATTGCCCACCAAGGAATGCGTGAAAATAGGTTCTTAAGAGCCGAAAAAGCCCTATTAACCATCTTAAAGATAGACGAAAAAAACGCTGCTGCCTACAACCGACTTGGGATACTTTACGCTAAGCAAAAAGAGTTCAAAGACGCTATAGACTGTTTTGAAATAGCAAGTAGTATCGAGCCGTCGGCCTCTAGTTTGCATAACTTAGGTCTTATTTATTATGAAACCGAGCATTACGAGAAAGCAGCCTTAGCTTTTGAGCAGGCTCTTAAGCTCGAAGATAAATCCGCAGCTAGACACATAGCCTACGCAAAGGTTCAGGAGAAACTAGGTAATTATAAAGTTGTACTTAGCGAGCTCGAGCTTGCAGCCGAGTTAGAGCCGAATGTTGAATCATTCAAATTGCTTCATAAGACATACATCGACCGAGGTATGACTGAACAAGCTAGCGTTATCGAAAGAAGACTTTCTAAAATGACGGTTAGCAAAAAAGAAAAGCGACGTAAGATACTTCGACCACGGCGAGTTGTTGTTTAATCTGTTTTTTGTTAAAATACTTCGGTAGTCAGGCCGCGATAGCTCAGTGGTAGAGCACTTCCATGGTAAGGAAGGGGTCCCGAGTTCAAGTCTCGGTCGTGGCTCCACGTCCTAGCTGGTTACAGCCAAGGACAAAGATCTTTAAAAACAAGTTTCAAAGACTTTTGCCCTTGGCCTCGCACCGCTACTCCTTTAGCTTTTGCGAATCCACTCGCAAAAGCTTTCAAATTCGAGAGAGGATTCTCGAATTT
>JALYRK010000027.1 GCA_030855355.1 bacterium | reverse complement strand
GTAAGAATTTTTAAACACGCAGGCTTTAACATAGATCCCCGAACCACACCGCTCACAGGAAAAGATGGCGCACAGGTCATAAGCGAAGGCAGACCACTCACACTAGCTGATTATGTAAATTACGCAGCCGTACACCACTTCGAGGCTCTTGAAAGTATATTAGGCTTCCTTGAAATGCAAAAAGGTAACACTGATTACGAGGCGATGAGTAAAGCTATTGTTGGCCGGCTTAATCCAGGCAGAACGTAAGAGTTATAAATAGGGTGGATTATATTGCCTGACTTTACTGAAACAGCAGCTGAGAGGCGAATAAATGACGCACCGGCTACTAAAAATAACTCGTCAGATCAATCAGATTTAAATATGGGGTCGCCAGAGATACCCGCTTCGCATTCGGAATATGATATAGAGCCATCGAAATTATCATCGCAGGGCCTTATTAAAGCTTGCGGGTATTATGCGAAGCTTGCGGAAATAAACCCTGATTTAGCACATACTCAAGCTGAAGCTACTGTAAAAATTATTCAGCAGTCAGAATCACTAAAGAAAGAAGGCTTAGACGAGGCTAAAATTAAAAAAGCTCAATGGGGCACTATGGGCGATCGCCATAAAAAAAGAGTTAAAGAAAAAGAAGATTTAGCACCTGATTTGCCTGTTAAAATATCTAGCCCTGAAACACCTAATGATATACCGGGAACTGATAAAAACACGGACAGCGGGCAAGAAATAGATGCGAAACATCCAGTAGTTTACAATATGCCACCTATTTCTATTAGAGCCGATCCTAATATTAAAGCGACCCAGCCTGAAGTATTAATCGATGCGCCAACTTTAGCAAACGCTGCTAAGTCAGTAAAATCTCATTTGCAACCAAAACCTGAGGTCCATCAAGAACCAACTGGTAATGAAGCGGTAAAATTAGATGTGGACTACCAGGAAGATATATTTACGCAAAACAACCCTGACAATGCTAGTGTTTTATTATTGGAACCGGATACAAATATTACTAATGAAATTGCTTCAGAAAATAATAAGGTGCCGCCAGCGGAAACAAAAACACGCACTATGCCAGTGATGAAATTTTATGCCGCTGATAAAACCTCCGCATTTAATACAGAAATCGATCAAATTAATGATAACGATGGCGCAGGATTACTAGAATCCGCCGCAGAGAGTGAAGATTTAATAACGGAATCAGATATAAGCCCCGCATTAGAGTCAGCACCAGACGGCGCTGATTTAACCGCCACAAATATAGACCCGTTAGATGCAGAAACGTTTTCCATTGAATCTAGTGAAGCGGTACAGCTCGAGCCCAATACAGAAGTCGTCGACAGCTTTAATACGGCATTACAAAATTACATTTTTAATAATGATATTGATAAGGAGTTACCTCCTGAGGATGACGGATCATTAAATCTAACTTATGCGGAAGAGGTAATGAATGAAGTTAACCAACCTATACCTAACATTGTGCATGAGTTTTCAAATAGTTTGAGTGAACTATCTAATGAAGACAAAATTATATTGTCTCCGACACTACAAGAAATCGCAGATGTTGTTCAGACTTTAGACTATCTTAAAACCGAAGAAGTTGACCCAGAATTAACAAAGGTTGCCGAACAGGAACTTCGAGAATTAGTCATTATATTACTTGAAGCGCTAGATTTAAATCACGATAATGAAAATGTTGAAGCTTTAATAACCACTCTACTTAAAGTTAAAAACCTCAAGCAACCGCGCCCCGACATAGTAAATTTTTCGACTAGTTATATTGAAAATCAAGGAACTTACGAATTAAAAAAACAGTCTAGTCCGCTTGTTAATCTACTTACCAATATTGAGCAAAATGCCGCTCGATTATTAGGGAGGTTTGTCCTTTTTTCTGCCGCTCGCTTTCCTTTAGAGATTAGCACAGCTTAGTCCCAGCCATTACGGCACAAAATATTTCGCCCCCAAAAAATTTTAGTAATTGATACATTTTGGAAACGGCGGTGGGGTTGGAGAGTATACTGTTATCTCCATGACTACAGTGGAGGGATTCGAACCCCCCTCAAGAGCAATTATAAAAAGCCTACCTTACGATAGACTCTTTAGTTGGCTAGGGTGGAGGGATACGGATGTTTGTTGTTATCTCCCTGGCTAGGGTGGAGGGATTCGAACCCCCGAATGCCAGGACCAAAACCTGGTGCCTTACCACTTGGCCACACCCTATTAACTAGGGAGATAACAACAATATTCTTATTATATCGATTCGAGTCACCTACGGCGACCCCTAAACTTTCGTAGTTCAAACAAGTTTGAAATCTGAAAGGTTTCCTTGCGAACTGACTTGGCAGTTTTCACCCCGAATGCCAGGACACCTGGGGTCCCCACAAATTGTATTTGTGGGGTATAAAACCTGGTGCCTTACCACTTGGCCACACCCTATGCGATTATTTTGAATGCGAAGTAAATTATAACTAGTTTTAACCTGTTTTACCAGAGAAGAAAATGTTAATATAACTTATATGGGTTCTGAAAAATCTAAACTTAATTGGCTTAGGGCAGCTGTACTTGGTGCTAATGACGGCATTGTTTCAATTGCCGGCTTAGTGGTGGGTGTGGCGGGTGCAACTGATAATTTAAGCACCATTACGACGGCAGGAGTTGCAGGTTTAGCGGCAGGAGCACTATCTATGGCCGCTGGTGAGTACGTGTCTGTTAGTACGCAGCGAGATGCCGAAAAGGCCTACATCAAAAAAGAGAAACGCGAACTTCGAGAAGATCCTGAGGGTGAACTCCAGGAACTGGTTCAATATTACCGAGATAAGGGTCTTAAAACTGAAACCGCTACAAAAGTTGCCGCAGAACTAACTAAGCATGATGTTTTAGCGGCACATTTAGAAGCAGAATTCGGACTTGTAGAAGAAGATCTGACAAATCCATGGCATGCTGCTATAGCATCGGCAATAGCATTTACTTTCGGCGGTATGATTCCCCTGGCAGCAATACTAATCCCGCCTGAAAACCTAAGAGTACAAATAACTTTTATATCTGTACTGCTTGCTTTATCGCTTACCGGGTATGTTAGTGCCGGACTGAGCTTTGCTGATCGCGGCAAAGCTATCAAGCGTGTCATAATCGGCGGCAGCTTTGCTATGGCAATTACGTATTTTATCGGCCGATTATTCGGAGTCGCAGTAGCCTAATTTCTTTTTAGCTAACCTACATTAGTTCTAGCGACTGATAATCCTGACTAATAATTATTACAAGTATTTAAAACGACAATTAGACTTGACACAGATTTATCTAGGTAGATAATAATGCTTATGGTGAGCAAAAACAAAAATATCTTAGTTGGAGGCTATGCCGGCTTCGGCTGCTGAGCTTGAACGCCCCACTTGGCTTCAAACTAAAGCCGAGCTACAGTCCCGACCCCTAGAATTTGCCCGAGCATACGATCCTTTTCAGTCGCATGAAATTGATGATGCGCTGAGCGTTGAAGATATAGGCGGCGCTTATAGCAAGGAATTACGTGTAAAGATTCATATACCTGATACCTCCGCATTTGTTGGTCATAAGTTTATGGATCAGGCTGTAAAGACAGGCTGGAGCAAATACTACGATGACGGTCGTTGTGACCCCCTATTCCCCAATAAAGTTGTTGCAAGAACTAGCTTAGAACGAGGGGAGCCCGGTTTAGGGGCAGCTTCGACTACACTAGCTTTTACGGTTTCTGAAGGGTTTACGGATGTACAAGATGTTGAGTTTTATAAATCTAGGGTAATTTGTGAGCCTCTTACCTACAAACAGCTTGCTAAAAGACTTAACGCCGAAGCAATTGAGCCGGGGTGTTTTCCTGAAGAAGCATTAATATTACAATCAGCACAATTATTAGTTCTGAATCGACGTATGCTTGCAGGCAAGAGGCCGTTACTTACACAAACTAACGCAAACGTCGGACAACGCACAGCTAAAGATGCTGTTGCTGAACATATGCTGGTTTACAATAAGACTATTCCTATCGTGGCTAGGGGGCTAAATTCACCTGTACTCTTCAGAAACCATAACATCCGTCAATTTGAACATAGTGGAAAAACTTTGATTACAGAGCTTTATCCGGACAGCGAACTCTTCGCTGGTCTTAAACTTGGTTGGTACGGCAGAATATCTACCGGTCATAGTGGCGTAGGAGCTACCAATTACTGTCATGCATCATCGCCGCTTAGGAGGATACCCGATGCGTTAAACAGTGCTAACTTGGTTGCTGCCCTAAATGAGCAGGCAGTTCCTTACCCGATAGAGTACTTGGATGAAGTTGCTATAAGGCTGGCGGAAAAAATTAAAAGAGGCCTTGGTATTACTGCGATAAACCCTGACCTAGAATCAGTTGCTTAGACGAGCAGCATAGCGTCGCCGAAAGAGTAAAATCTATATTTTTGTTCAATGGCATGATTGTAAATTCGCATAAGTTCCTCAGCAGCTTGTTTTTCGTTTATAGATTTTTTGTCTGCTATAAAAGCTGCGACAAGCATTAATAGGCTAGTGGAGGGAAGATGAAAATTCGTAATCATGCTGTCGACTTTACAAAATTTATGTCCCGGTCTAATAAAAATATCGGTTGAGCCGTCGGCCTTCAGCTTGGGGCTTTCAGCTTTAAATACTGATTCGAGCGTTCTAACTGAGGTCGTACCAACTGCTGTAATGTGACTTGCTGACTGTATTTTTTGAAGACTTGAGTCCGTAAGTCGATAGCTTTCAGAGTGCAATCGGCCAGATTTTAGGTTTTCCATAGTAAGTTTGGCAAATGTACCAAGCCCAACATGGAGCGTCAGCTCCGCTATATTATGTTTTTGTGAAATTTCTTTAAGCAGCTCACAAGTAAAATGAAGCCCCGCGGTAGGGGCAGCTAGACTGCCCACTGGCTTAGCAAAAACTGTTTGATATTCATCTGCCAATGAGTCATCTTGAGCGATATAAGGAGGCAATGGAATATGCTCGTACTTTTTTAATCTGGAGTTGTCGTGACGAATATTCAATTTCATTGTTCTAATACCTTCAGTGTCGACCGCAGTAACAAGTGCGCTCAACCAGTCGGTCAGATTTATGGCTTTTCCTAACTTGAACTTACGTCCAGGCCTTACTATTGCACGTACTGTGTAACTGTCTATTTTCTCCAAAACAAAAATTTCAGTTTTATTCTTGTCAAACAACCACCTACATTCTTCGACTTTGCTGTTATTTAGTATGAGCGTCGTATTAGTAGCTAAAAACTTATCTAGCTCTTTAAACGTCGAGTCAGTTATACTCCCATCTGCCAACGAATAAACTAGCAGTTTTGCGCTATCTCTTGGGGTAGCGGGCGACTGAGCTATAAGGTTTTCTGGCAGGACAAAATCATATAATTTATTCGATTCAATCATCCGTGCTATTGTAACCCGTTTTTTCCCTGTAAAATAGAAGTATGAATGAGGTTTCGCCAAATAAAGAACAGTCTGGTGTCATTGACCATAGCACTGGACCTCTGTTAGTAGTAGCTGGGGCAGGTACCGGAAAAACCTACGTAATTATAGAGCACATTAATAAATTACTTAATGAAGGTACAAAACCAGATAATATTCTTGCTGTAACGTTCACCGAAAAAGCCGCTAGCGAGATGCTCGACCGATTACTAGAAAAACGCCAAGGCGTGCTGGCTGAACTACCTATTATGACTTTTAATGCCCTAGGAAATAATATTCTTAGCGAGTTTGGCTCACATATCGGCTTAGGCGGTAACTTCAGATTGATGGGTGAACAAGCGCAGTTAGTTTTCGTCCGCGAAAGGGTCGACGAGTTTAAACTGAATTACTTTCTGCCTTTAGCAGGACTGCCGGATGCGGTTCTAAGCAAAATTTTGAAAGTTTTTTCTCAGGCTAAACAGCATTTGATAACTCCAGAACAGTACGTCACTTTTGCCGAAACGTTGCCCGAGAGCGACGACGCAGAAATACTAGACCGTAAAATGCATCTCGAATTAGCGGGAGCATATCAAACTTATATAAAACTCTGCCGCCAGTCAGACGTCATTGACTACGACGACCAAATTTACCTGGTTATTGAGTTACTCACAAAAAGACCTAATATACAAAAGGTTCTACAGGACAGGTTCAGCACCATAATGATTGACGAATTTCAGGATACAAACCCCATGCAATCTGCATTAATCGACATACTAGCGGGGAATGATCCGAATCTGATTGTTGTTGGCGACGACGACCAAAGTATCTATGGTTTTAGGGGTGCCACGCTGGCAAATATACTCGAATTCAAAACCCGTTATCCCAAAGCCTTGGAAGCAACGCTTACAGAAAATTATCGTTCAGGGCAAGAAATCCTTGATTCTGCCTACAAACTTATTCAAAACAATAACCCTTACCGTCTGGAAGCTACTCTCAAAATTAACAAACGACTCAAATCAAATAGTGTTGGGCAATCTCCAATTTTAAAAAGATTTGAGATTATCGAACATGAGCTAGACTGGCTTGTCAAAGACATACAGAAGCAAGTTGAAGCGGCAAGTGGCCCAACAGGCATAGCGGTCCTTACTAGACGACGCCAGACAGCTAAATTAGTCCATGAGGCCTTAGAAGCCGCTAATATAGATCATCAACTGATAGGCTACAAGCAAGATTTATACTCACAGAGCGTCGTCAGGACACTATTGGAAGCACTTCGAACTATTGC
>JALYRK010000078.1 GCA_030855355.1 bacterium | reverse complement strand
TAGTTATAGGCTGGGGATTAATTGGCTTAGCGCCAACGTCCGTATATGCTCACGAGTTACTTCCCGAAAATGTAATAGAATATATTGAAGACAATCCAAATGCTACTCCGGACGAAATAAACACATTTATTGAAGGCAATGCGCCGAATCTATCTGTAAACGTCAGAGACCAACAAGATGTTATTAGGCTTGCAAATCAAAATACGAGTTTTATAGATAATACGTTTGATTTCTTAAAACTTGGCGTTCAGCATATTCTTAGTGGTCTTGATCATATACTGTTCGTTTTGTCTTTCTTACTAGTATTTGCTGGTATTAAAACAGTTCTTAAATATACCACTACATTTACAGTTGCGCACAGCCTTACCCTCATTCTCGCCGGCACGGGTCTTTTAACTCTTAGCTCGAAAATCGTTGAACCCATAGTTGCTTTATCTATTGCTGTCTTAGCTCTGTCGACTGTATTCTTAAAAGACAATAAGTACCTTAAAGATATTCGTTATAAATTATGTATTATATTCTTTTTTGGTTTATTTCATGGTTTAGGTTTTGCGGGCTTACTGCAAGATATTAATGTACCAGATGATAAGTTTGTAGCATCACTATTCGCTTTTAACCTAGGTATTGAGATTGGTCAGTTAATTATTGTAGCAATAGCGCTGCCTTTTATTTACCTTTGGCGCAATAAGCCTTGGTACCCGATTTTAATCAAATTAGCGGCTTTAGTAATGTCGGTAATTGCAGTTTACTGGATGTTTGAAAGAATATTCGAATAGTAATCATTTTTATAGCTGTCGGTCTATTTGTGTTATTTGGATTAGATAAGGAAGTTCAGTCTTTTGTTCTAGAGCGTAGCTGGTATGACCCAATTAGTAATCTAGAATAGCGATTAACAAAGTAACTTGTTAATCGTTTGTAATTAAAGTCTAAAACAAAACCTGCTTGATAGGTCTTTTCTTTTTTTCGTATTCAACTACTAAGAATGCTCCTAATGCTGCACCAATAGCAACAGGCAGAACGTATAAATAATTTGATACAATTGCAGCTATTTCTACCGCTAAAGTTATATATAAGACAAATGTGATTAAAGCTGATCTTAGTGATTTATGCTGCGTTAATGAAAATGTTAGAGAGGAATCCAACATTTCAACAATTAAATAGAAGACAAAAAGTCCAAATGCAATAAAAAAGTTAAACTCCTGCATTGCCTCAGATAAAGTTAAAAGTTCTAGGTTCATATAACAATAATATCAGAGCTATAAAAAACCGATAATTGATCAAGGGCGCGGGTGTAGAATAGTGACAGTATAAGGGAGTACCGTGATGTCAGAAAAATTTACCGATCTACATGCATTATTTATCAATTGTTCAATAAAAAAAGATAAGACGGGTTCGCACACCCAGCGTCTCATGAACCGTGTAGCAGGCGTCATGGAGCAAGAAGGCGCTAATGTTGAACATATTTACGCCCTCGATCATACAATTGCGTTCGGCATGGTCAAAGACGGCGCAGAAAACGGACAAGCCAAGGATGACTGGCCTTCAATTCAATCCAAAATTATGGCGGCCGACATATTGGTATTGGGAACGCCAATATGGCTCGGTACAAAATCTAGTGTCGCAACGCTTGTCGTAGAACGGATGTATGCTTACAGTGGCGATCTTAACGACAAAGGCCAATATCTTTACTATGGAAAAACTGCTGGTTGCGTTGTCACAGGTAATGAGGACGGTGTAAAGCACTGCGCAATGGACCTTCTGTACGCCATGCAGCATATTGGATACGTCATACCACCGCAAGCTGACTGCGGCTGGATCGGTGAGGTCGGTCCCGGACCAAGTTATGGTGATGTTATCAAAGGTCAGGATACACCGGTTGGCTACGACAACGAATTCACTAATCGTAATGCTACTTTTATGGCCTGGAACCTTCTACACATGGCACGTATGTTAAAAGATAATGGTGGTATTCCAAATTTAGGCAACACCGCAAAAGATTGGGAACATGTTACTAACGCCAAAGACCA
>JALYRK010000077.1 GCA_030855355.1 bacterium | reverse complement strand
TTCATCGTCAATACTAAGAACATCAGTGAAGCTAATCTAACTAATGTAGTTACCAGAGACATAATGCCTCCTCATATGCAGTTTGTTAGCGGCTCAATGAAATTCTACAAGGGAACAACCACACAAACGCTGAGCAATAACCAGTTCTTTGCAGGTGGCTATAATAGTGGACTTTACGCAGCTAACAACAATACTATGATTACTTTCACAGCTAAAGCACTAGATGATTTCAGTACTTGTGAAGTACGAATCCGTAACGTTGTTAAGGCAAAGTCTACAGAGACTCCTACTGAAGTTGAAGACACTGCTGACGTAGTTATCAAAAAAGATAACTGCCAGCCTACCACTAATCCAACACCTAAATATGTTTGTGAGGATTTGGTCATACAGGTACTAGACAGTGCTAAAAGGCACATACGTGTAACCTCAAAAGTTGCAATGGAAAATGCTACAGTCAAGTACTACTCATACGACTTTGGTGATGGCAACAAGATAGATATGACCGACAAAGCAACTGTAGACCATACTTTTGCAAAAGACGGCACATACGTTGTTAGGCTTAAAGTAGCCTTCGATGTAAACGGACAAGTTAAAGTAGTTGAAAGCGACGAATGTGCTGCAAGCGTCACATTCTCACCGAATGTATTGCCTGCGACGACAACTACGCCTAACGTTCTTCCTGTAACAGGACCAGCTAATCTTGCGGTACTATTCATCGTAGTAGTTATCGTATCAGCTGCAGGTTACCAGGTTTACCTTAGCCGCAAAAACGCTTAGATATATTCAAAACTAAGCATACAAAATACCCCTCGTTAACAGAGGGGTATTTTTATTTGTAAATAATAACGTTTAAGTTAATTGACAAATGTAACAATGAGTAGTATAATGAGAGAGTAAAAGTTATTTATGTGTGGGGCAAATCTAAAGAGGAGTTTAATATGATCAAGCGATATCTTTCGTCTATCAGGAAAGGTGTAGTTGCCGGCACTGTAATAGCAGTAAGCCTAGTTAGTGGCTACGCTCTAAAATCAACAAACACAAGCGCTCTTGATATCAACCGTAACTGTGATGCTACAGCCATTGTTTATTGTGGTTCCACAAGCGTCGGTGAATTGATTACCGACTATAACACCCGTGACGGGGGCAGATACCCTGACATTCCAGCTGTTTATAACCATTTCGGAATTAGCGCCTCAGATGTTCAAAGTCTCGGATCAAATTACAAAGTTGGGGAAGTTCGTAAGGACGGCACTGTCTGGGTGAACGGCCAGCAGATTGGCAACGGAGCAGTTACTGCCGGACGCGTTTTCAGAACTGGTAGCACAGCAATTTCTGGTACTTCAGCCTACTCTCGAAGCACTCAAGTTGCATTTGCGGCTGATGCTATCGTTGCGTACATAGGTTACGAAAATGGTGTACCATCCTGGGGAGTATTGCCAGGCTGCGGCAACCCAGTTAAATGGAACAAGCCAAATCTAAACATTGAAAAAACTGTCCGTAATGCTGCAAACACAGCCTGGGTAGAAAATGACACATTTACTAACGGCAGCACACTAACATACCGCATGCTAATAAAGAATAGCGGCACCTCTGCCGATACGAACGTAATAGTTAAGGACACTCTACCTTCATACAATACATTTGTTGCAGGTTCTGTGAAAGTTAATGGAGTAGCAAAAGGTACGGCAGGAAATGCAATTGTAGGAAGCGGGATTAATATCGGCACAGTTAACGCCGGTCAAACCGTAGAAGTAACATTCCAGGCTAAAGTTTCTGTGCCGACTACTAAGTGCGGCGACACTGCATTTACTAACAAAGCTATAGTTGACGGTGCTTTGACTCCTCCAGATGAAGACACTGCTGGCGGAAAAGTTAATGTTGTATGTGCTGCAGTGAAGTGTGATTCCTTGACACTCAGCGCAGCTACCCTAAAACTAGGGCAGCCAGTAACCGCGACAGCGGCTGCTACCGTAACTGGTACAACAGTTTCGTCCTACGAATTCCGGGTTAATAACCAAGTTGTGCAAAATACTTCCAGCAAGACATACAC
>JALYRK010000026.1 GCA_030855355.1 bacterium | reverse complement strand
GAATAAATCCACCGACTCGGACTGCTCTTCCCGAGCTACAGCTTCTCCTTTCGTGAGAATATTATTTTTAAGGGTTTAATGAATTATTAGTAATTGTCGCGATCCATATTTCTATGTAAGTAAATAAACACATAAAAAAGCCCTCACGCGAGTTACTCTTTTAGTATACTTAATCTGATAGGAACTATCAAGTTGCATACAAAGCCTAGATAGATTGCGAGCTATTCATTTTTATTTGCCGTTTTTGGCGATGATTGCTTCTGTGACGTGACTTGGTACGTCGGCGTAGTGATCTAGCTCCATTGAGCTTGATGCGCGACCTTGAGTATTGCTTCTAAGGTTAGTCGTATAGCCGAACATCTCGCCCAGTGGTACGAAAGATGTTATTTCTTTAATACCAGACGACAAATCTTCCATAGATTCGATACGTCCGCGCTTACTGTTAAGATCGCCAATAACCTCGCCCATAAATTCTTCAGGTGTTACGACTACTACTTTCATAACTGGTTCTAGTAGTACTGGCGAAGCTCTCTTTACGCCTTCTTGAAGCGCCATTGATCCGGCTATTTTGAAGGCCATTTCGCTAGAGTCGACATCGTGATACGAGCCGTCGTATAGCTCGGCTTTCATATCAACCAAAGGATATCCGGCTAATACGCCGTTATTCATCGCTTCGACGATTCCTGCTTCAACCGGCTTAATATATTCGCCCGGAACTACACCACCCTTGATTGAGTTAATAAATTCAAAGCCTTTGCCTTGTTCATTTTGGCTTAGCCGTAACCATACGTCACCGTACTGACCTCGTCCACCTGATTGACGGATGAATTTCCCTTGAACTTCGACGGCATCTTTTCGGATTGTTTCTCGGTATGCAACTTGAGGCTGACCTATGTTAGCTTCAACGTTGAATTCGCGCTTCATGCGGTCTACTAAGATTTCTAGGTGCAGCTCGCCCATACCGTTAAGAATGGTCTGGCCCGTTTCGTCATCAACGCGCACACGGAAAGTTGGGTCTTCCTCTGCGAGTCGCTGCAATGCAAGACTCATCTTTTCTTGATCGGCTTTGGTTTTAGGTTCGATCGCAATACTTACAGGAGGTTCAGGGAACGTAATAGATTCCAGAACTATAGGACTAGCCACATCACAAAGCGTATGGCCAGTAGTTGTACCTTTAAGTCCAACAATTGCAGCAATGTCACCGGCGCCAACTTCAGTAACGTCTGTGCGCTTATCGGCTTGCAATCGTACAATACGGCCGACACGTTCTTTTTCACCAGTTGAGCTGTTCAAAACATATGAGCCGGCGGTGATTTTGCCTGAATATACACGGAAATAAGCTAACTTACCAACAAACGGATCGGTTGTGATTTTGAATGCTAGGCTAGAAAAAGGCTGTTCTTCGCTAGGTTTACGCTCGATCTCGTCGCCAGTCTTAGGATGAGTTCCCCAAGTTGAACCAACTTCGAGTGGGCTTGGTAAGTAATCGTTTACCATGTCTAGTACTTTTTCGACAATCACACCACGTCCGTCGCCACCAGTTACGGCAAAGAACTTGCCCGTTAATACTGCAGTACGGATTGCTTGCTTGACTTCTTCTGTAGTTAGACCGTCTTCGCCGACTTCAAAATACTTCTCGAGCATTTTTTCGTCTTCAGAAACAGCATTTTCAATTAATAGACTTCTATATTTCTTAACTTGATCCATCATGTCGCTCGGGATTTCGCCCTCGACAAGCTCTTTATCGTGGAACTCGGTGTAGGTGTAAGATTTCATTTCGACAAGGTCGACAACACCGTTAATTGCTTGTTCAAAACCGATTGGCAGGTGGACTGGGAAAGCGCGCTTGCTAAGACGGTTGTGAATAGAATCAAGAGATTTATAGAAATCGCCACCGGTTTGGTTGATCTTGTTAATAAAGCAGATTCGAGGCACGCCGTACTTATCGGCCTGACGCCAAACGGTTTCAGATTGGGATTCAACGCCCATCTTGCCGTCAAAGACAACACAGGCACCGTCAAGTACGCGGAGTGATCGCTCAACTTCTACTGTAAAGTCGATGTGACCAGGTGTATCGATAATGTTGATCTGGTTACCTTTCCAGAAGCAAGTAACAGATGCAGCAACGATAGTGATACCACGTTCACGCTCCTGAGCCATCCAGTCAGTGGTAGTTTCGCCTTCGTGAACTGCGCCAATTTTATGATTAAGCCCTGTTCGGTACAAAATACCTTCAGTGGTTGTTGTTTTACCCGCGTCAATATGAGCAATAATGCCCAAGTTACGGATGTTCTTCATTTCAGTTTTCTTATCTGCCATTTAAATTCCTTGTGATTGATTACGTAATGTTAGTGCAGTGCGTCCTATTACTTCATTTCGTGCTTCTTGATCAGCTTCAGCCCACCTGCCATCGTTAACTATTCTAAGCGCTGCAGCAACATAATCAGTAAAAATTTGTTCGCATATGCGATCGTCAAAAGTTCTAATCGGTCCATAGGCACTACGTCCACTAAAAACTACACCTTTGTTTCTGATTGATTTATCTACCAAGGATTTAGCATTAATTAGCGCGGGATCACTTTCGACTGTACCGGACATTTTATCTTGCGAAGTGAGCGAAGGCTCGGTTAGATTCTGCCATTTTGTGGGTGTCTTCTTTTTTCTTGAAGCTTGTACCAGTTTGATTGTAGGCATCTGCTAATTCGTTAGCGATACGTTCTGCCATAGGTACGCCCTTTTTGGCTCGGGCTGCAGCGACAAACCACATAATTGCTAAGTGTTTCTGGCGCTGGCCTTTAACCTCAAAAGGAATCTGATAGTTAGCTCCACCTACGCGGCGTGAGCGAGTTTCGACAAACGGAGTAATGTTTTTGAAAGCTTTATCAAACACCTCTAGAGCGTTTTCATTTTTAACTTTTTTGGCGGCTAATTCCATGCCGTCATAGACTAAGCGTTCTGCCATTTGCTTCTTGCCGTTTTGCATAACACGGTTAATAAGTCGCTGAACCATTTCTGATTCGTATTTTCGATCTGGTAGTTTTGGCCTGACTAGAGCCTTGGTAGCTTTACGCGGCATGGTTATTTACCGTCCTTCTTCGTGCCGTACTTTGAGCGGCCACGCTTGCGGTTTTGTACGCCTTGCAGGTCTAATGCGCCACGAACAATGTGATAGCGTACGCCAGGAAGATCAGGTACACGACCGCCACGCACTAGCACCACGGCGTGCTCTTGCAAGTTATGACCTTCGCCGCCAATGTATGCCCATACTTCGTAGCCGTTGTTCAAACGAACACGGGCTACTTTACGAAGTGCTGAGTTAGGTTTCTTAGGAGTCTTAGTCGTTACTTTAACGCAGACGCCGCGTTTGAACGGGCTATCTTTTTCGTAAGACTTAGTCTTGAGGTTGTTAACCACACGTTGAAGAGCCGGCGACTTGGATTTGTCGCGTGGCATTTTGCGCGGTTTGCGCACTAATTGATTGATTGTTGGCATTTATTCTCCTTTAGATATATGACCTACTGCTGCAAGCACATGCCTATGCTCGGCTCAGATCACTTAATTTGTAAATTTATTGTAACAGATTAGCCGTTAGCCTGCAACTGGAGGGAGAGCCGCCCGAGCAAAAATCATATTTTTTTGCACGGCGCGATGAGAGGGAGTGAATCTCCCTCTCATAAGCGCTAGCGCGCTAGATGAGGACTAATTGCGTTTTCGTCTTCAACTTCCTCTACTAGAGGAATAGCACCGGTTCCAACAGGGATACGTCGTCCTAAGATAACGTTTTCTTTCAGACCGTACAGATGGTCAACTTTACCACTTGTAGCAGCACCAATAAGTACTCTTGTGGTGTCTTGGAAGCTCGCTGCACTTAAGAATGACTCAGTTGCAAGGCTAGCTTTGGTGATTCCAAGAAGCAGCTGATTATATTGAACAAGGCCCTTGTTCTTCTTACTTAGTGCTTCATTGGTTTCTAGAACAGCTTGCTTACTTACGACATCGCCTGTAACAAACTCGCTGTCACCTGCATCTTCTATCTGGACACGGCTGAACATCTGTCGCACGATAATTTCAAGGTGCTTGTCAGAAATATTCTGGCCCTGGGCTGCAAAGATACGAAGAACTTCGTTCATGATATAACGCTGTGTGGTTTCGATGTCAGACAGGCGCATAAGATCGTGTAAGTTGATAGAACCGTTAGTTAGACGATCCCCAGCTTTTACTATGTCGCCGTCGCTAGCAACGATCTGCTTGAAGCCTGGGATCTCATAGCGAATTACACTTTGCTTACTCGGTACGATTGAAGCTTTCTTCTTGTTGTACTCAAGTGTGCCTCCGACTGACGCAACCAATGGATTAGAACCGTCTTCGTCAGCTAGTACATCGCCGATAGTAACATCTGTACCGCTCTTGATCTTCCATGTTCGGCCGCCAAGTACAAGTTTTACTTCTGAGGCTCCGTCGACAGTGATTTGAGCGATGTAATTGTCGCCGTCTTCCCAGACATTTACGACTCCGCTGATCCCAGCTAAGAATGCTTCACCCTTAGGTGTTCGTACTTCAAAAAGTTCCTCGACACGTGGCAGACCCTGAGTGATGTCTTCGGCTGCGGCCGAACCACCACCATGGTATGAACGTAGCGTTAGCTGCGTACCAGGCTCACCGATTGACTGTGCAGCAATAACACCTACTGGGTGGAATTCGCTTACAAGCTGACCAGTTGCAGGGTCAACACCGTAACTCTTTTGAGGAATTCCTCTCAGTGCAGGCGTAGAAAGTACGCTCATAATTTTAACTTCTGTAATTGAGCTGTCTTCATGAATTGCTTGAGCTGCTTCTGGAGTTATCAGTACGCCTTTTTTGACGTGACTTCCTATAGCTTGTGCCGCGTAACGACCGCTAAGACGGTTAGCAAATTCAACACCGATATCATCAGCATCTGATCTGAACAATGTAAATCCTGGATCGACAACATCTTCACTAGTAGTAAAGACATCTTGTCCGACATCTACTAGACGACGGGTAAGGTAACCTGAGTCGGCCGTTTTTAGGGCTGTATCAATCATTGTCTTACGTGCACCACGGGTAGCCGTAAAGTATTCAAGCGGCGTTAGGCCGTACTTATAGTTACTTTTAATCGGCAGCTCAATTGCACGACCGCTGGTATCCATGGTAACTCCAAGCATACCGACAGCGGTCTTAACCTGGCCGATGTTACCACGCGCACCAGACACAACTGCAATAGACATTGAGTTGTCTTCATTGGCAAACTGCTCTGTAAGCATGTTCTGAACTTTGGCGTCTGTTTCTAGCCAGTTGTCGACGGTTAAACGGTAACGCTCGTCGTTTGTAATCAGTCCTTCTTCGTACTGATCGCTAACTTCGGCTGCGCGCTTTTCACCAACTGCTAAAGCCTTATCTAAACCTACAATGTCACTGAAGTCGCCCATACCCATGGACAAGCCTGAGCGTGTAGCGAATTCAAAGCCTACAGTTTTGATTTCGTCGGCAATTAACGCGGTTTGATCTTGGCCATATTTTTGGTAAACGATAGCTAGGACCTTTCCAAGCATTTTCTTGGTCATTGGCTCATTTTGGAATGGAAAATCTTCGGGAAAAAGTTCGTTAAAAATGAACCTTCCAAGGGTAGATTCTATAACTTTGCCTCTAAATGGTACACGAATAGGATCCTGGTTGGTGATGTAATTGTTGTCACGAGCCATGATAGCTTCGCCGACACTACTAAATGACCTAGTTTTCTTAGTTTCGACACCTGGTCGTACGTAGGTAAGATAGAAACAGCCGAGGACAATATCCTGCTCCATGTGAAGAATTGGCGAACCGTCTGCTGGCTTAAGCAAGTTTTTGCTGCTAGCCATGATGTTCTTTGCTTCGTCCTGCGCAGCATCTGAAAGAGGCAAGTGAACTGCCATCTGGTCTCCGTCAAAGTCGGCGTTAAAACCCTTACAGACAAGTGGGTGCAACTGAATAGCCTTACCCTCGATTAGGATTGGCTGAAAAGCCTGGATACTTAGTCGGTGAAGGCTTGGAGCACGGTTAAGTAGTACGTATTTTTCATGGATAGCGTGATCTAATGCGTCCCAAACAACACTTTCGCCAAGCTCAATCATACGAGTTGCGCTACGAATGTTGTGTGCATGCTCGTTTTCGATCAAGTAACCGATAACAAAAGGCTTAAATAGCTCTAATGCCATCATTTTTGGCAGACCGCATTGGTGAATCTTAAGTTCTGGACCGGCAACAATTACTGAACGGCCAGAGTAATCAACACGCTTACCAAGAAGGTTCTGACGGAACCTTCCCTGCTTGCCTTTCAACATATCGGAGAGCGATTTCAAACGTCGCCTCTGACCTGTTGCAGCTACTGCTCGGCCTGAACGCGCACTGTTGTTATCTATCAGTGCATCGACAGCCTCTTGTAGCATACGCTGTTCATTTCGGCGAATTACTTCAGGAGCGTTTAACTCGATTAGCTTTTTGAGACGATTGTTTCTGTTAATCACACGTCGGTATAGGTCATTAAGGTCGCTTGTAGCGAATCTTCCACCTGTAAGCTGAACCATTGGCCTAAGATCTGGAGGAATAACCGGCAGTACACTAACGCACATGCTAGATGGCTTGATACCAGCTCTTTCCATAGACTCCAGAAGTCGCAGACGCTTCATCAGTTTCTTCTTACGCTGACCTTTAGCTTCTTCGGCTTCATGACGAAGGTCTTCAATTAACTGCGAAAGGTCGATTTGTTCAAGCATCTTAAGCAATGCTGTGCCGCCCATACTGACAGTAATCAAGGAACGCAGTTCATCAGGAAGCATTCGGTAATCGTTTTCGCTAATCAAATTGTGTTTTGCTAATGTACCAACCTGCTCTTTGAATAGA
>JALYRK010000008.1 GCA_030855355.1 bacterium | reverse complement strand
TAGCAAATGGAGAGCTAATTGAAACAGGCAGGCTGAGTAAGCGTGAACTCAAAAACAAAATGGGCTTAGCCAGCATGGAAGGCGAAGTTTACCGCGCCCTCGATTCATTAATTGAAGAAAACAAATCAACTATTGCAGACAATGAGCCTAAACTAACCAGAAGTAACGTTGGCTACAATATTCATTCTGTGAAGCGTAAAGACGGCAGTTTTGATCTTACGCCACTATTAGTTGGCAGCCAAGGAACTCTAGGTATTATCACAGAAGTTGTTCTGGACTGTGAAGCACATAATCCTGAAACATCATTAGTGATGGCCGGTTTTGACACGATTGAAGCGGCGCTGCTTGCAATCGACGAAATCAAAAAGATGAAACACGCACCAAGCGAGCTTGATTTTGTAGATAAGAATCTGCTCCAGTTCGCAAAAAGAACAAATCCACACGTTCTAAAAGGTTATTTCGACGAAGCTATGCCGGCCATTCTATTGTTCGCTGAGTTCGACGATGAAAGCATGCGACTTCAAAAGAAACTAGTTAAGAAGTATCACAAAATTATAGAAAAGCATGGCCAGATTGTCTTGGAGTCGAAGGACGAGGAATATATTGACAGAGTTAGAGCAATTAGAGATATTGCATCCGGAATTTTATCGCATAACGAGGGCGCAACTCGGGCCATTCCAATTATTGACGATGCTACTGTCCCAGCAGATAAGTTTGGGCAGTTACTTAGTAATATTGATGCGATTATGAAAAATTACAACCAATCGGCATACGGAATCTGGGGGCATGCTGGTAATGCTAGTGTGCATGTTGCGCCCTTTTTGGATTTATCCATTTTAGGCGACAGACAAAAAGTTTTCAAAATGGTCGATGAATATTATTCTATGGTTTTGAAACTTGGAGGCTCACTAAGTGGGGAGCACGGTGACGGCCGACTTCGAGGTGCTCTCCTGCACATGCAGCTTGATTCAAAAATGATGGAAGTAGGTAAGGCTGTAAAAAAGATTTTCGATCCGCACAACATTTTAAATCCTGGACTAAAGTTTCAGGCAAGCGTGGAACAGTCTAAAACTATGCTTAGATCTGAATATTCTATAAGGCGTTTTGCAGATCACCTCCCTCGTAGTTAAAATATATTTATGACAAACTCCAAAAAAGTAATATTAATAACAGGTGCATCGAGTGGAATAGGCAAGGCTTCGGCAGAGCAGCTTATAACTGAAGGCCACATTGTTTATGGGCTTGCTCGTGACCTTGAAAATTTGCAAAAAATCGAAGGTCTAAAGCCGATTGTAGCAGACGTAACAGATGATAAATCGCTGATAAGTACCGTTAATTTGGTAATTGAAAACGAAGGTAAAATCGACGTTCTTTTTAACAATGCTGGTTATGGGCTCTATGGAGCAGTCGAAGACGTGCCTATTGACGATGCAAAGAAACAGTTTGAGGTAAATTTGTTCGGTCTAGCCAAGTTAACACAGCTTATCCTACCTCACATGCGAACTGCAGGGCAGGGGCTAATTATAAATATGTCTTCCATGGGAGGCAAAATATATTTCCCTCTCGGAGCTTGGTATCACGCCAGTAAGCACGCGGTAGAAGGGTTTTCGGACAGCCTGCGACTCGATGTCCAAAGTTTTGGCATCAATGTTTCTATAATAGAACCAGGCGCCATTGCTACAAATTTTGGCAATGTTGTCGACGGCCCGCTTATGAAATATTCAGGTGAGGGTGCCTATGCTAGTATCGCCAAAGCTTTTTCTCGAAGCCTAAAAAATACATATGGCAAACCCGAAACTTTATCGCCGCCATCAGTGGTAGCAATGGCAGTATCTAGGGCAGTGAATAGTAAACGTCCCAAAACACGCTACGTTGCAGGGAAATATGCCAGGACACTAATGCTCATCCGTAAAATTTTTGGCGATCGTACATTCGATAAAATAGCGCTTCGTCAGATTAGATAATTTTCATTATATGTGCGCGAGAGAGGACTTTATGCACTGTTTCGTCTTAGAAAACAAGTTTTCAAGAGAAACAGTTACTCGAAAGTCCACTGGACTTTCTCCCCTATCGGTTCAAGTCCTCTGGCTACAAAACAACAAAACGACCTAAGATAGGTCGCTTAGTTGTTTTGGTGCGCGAGAGAGGACTTGAACCTCCACACCTTGCGGCACAGCCACCTCAAGGCTGCGTGTATACCAATTTCACCACTCGCGCTTACACCGAATTATTATAACTAATAACTTGCACATAAAGAATAAATTTGAGAAGTTTAGGCTTGTGAAGTAAAATAACCTAGAACCATCCAGGGTGATTAGCTCAGTTGGCTAGAGCACCTCGTTTACACCGAGGGGGTCGGGGGTTCGAGCCCCTCATCACCCACCAACTAAAACACCGGCTTCTGGCCGGTTTTTTAGTTGCATAAATATTTAAACTTAATCCAGATATATTGCATCGAAAATCCAATACTTTTTTTGTCGGTGGTGCTATAATTAATTAGTAATCTAAGGGGGTTCAAATAATGCCATTGTTATGGATAATTGTAGCTGTTGTCGTTGTGTTGATTGTGGCAGTAATCGGCATATATAACAGCCTAGTCAAAAGTAAAATTAGAGTAGATGAAGCCTGGAGCGACATTACTGTCCAATTAAAGCGTCGTGCTGACCTGATTCCAAACTTAGTAGACAGTGTAAAAGGCTACGCTAAGCATGAATCTGGTGTGTTTCAGCAGGTTACTGAAGCTCGTAGTGCTATTTTAGGAGCTCAGACAGTCAAAGAAACAGCCAAGGCTGAAAACATGCTTGAAGGCGCACTAAAGAGCTTGTTTGCTGTTGCCGAGGCTTATCCTGACCTGAAAGCGAGTGAAAACTTTCAGCAGCTGCAGACCGAACTTGTAGACACAGAAGATAAAATACAAGCCAGCCGAAGATTCTATAACGGCGGAGTACGTGACCTTAACACCAAAATCGATACTTTCCCAACAATACTGTTCGCTCGCATGCTTGGTTTTACAAAGCGAGAATTCTTCGAGCTTGACGAAGCTCAGAACGCAGCAGTACAGAATCCCGTTGACGTTAAGTTTTAGCCCCCGGGCCCAACACGAGGCAAACAAAAATGTATAGTGAGATTGAAAAGAACAAGCTGAAAACCCTATTTATTCTAGTAGGGTTTTTTGTGCTTGTTGCCGGGCTTGCGGGACTGGCAACCTTATACTTTGGCAATCGAAGTGTGTTTGTTTATACGATGATAGGGTCGGCGGTTTATGCATTAATAAGTTACTTTGCTTCAGCACGTATGGCTTTAGCACTTAACGGTGCCAAGGAAATATCTAAGCAAGATAGTCCGGAGCTTTGGAGGACCATTGAAAACCTTACAATTGCAAACGGTATGCCCATGCCAAAGGTATATATCATGGAAGAGAAGGGGTTAAACGCTTTTGCAACAGGGCGCAATCCAGATAACTCCTCGGTCGCCATAACCACAGGACTACTTGAAGTATTAGATAAAAAAGAACTTGAAGGTGTAATGGCCCATGAGCTAGGCCACATTAAAAATTACGATATTAGAGTTAGCTTGATGGCCTTTGCGGCTGTGGGTGTGATTTCGCTTTTATGCGACTTTTTCCTTCGTGTCAGCTGGTACAGCGGAGGCTTAACTGATGATGACGATAGCGCAAAAACATTTGCCATTTTCGGTATAGTTGCAGCTATTATTGCGCCTATTGTTGCGACAATGCTCCAACTTGCGCTTTCTCGGCGCCGTGAATATTTAGCAGATGCATCAGGAGCTTTAACAACTCGATATCCTGAAGGTCTAGCCAATGCACTTCGTAAGATTCAAGCCTACGGTTCCACCGTAAAAAGACAAAACTCATCAACTGCGCATTTATTCATAGCTAATCCTCTAAAAGGTGGATTTTTCAGCTCATTATTTAGTACTCATCCGCCTATTGATGAAAGAATAGCTCGCCTAGAAAAAATGGGATCCCAGCTATGACGGCTGAAGTA
This sequence comes from bacterium, assembly GCA_030855355.1. Classification (GTDB taxonomy): domain Bacteria; phylum Patescibacteriota; class Saccharimonadia; order Saccharimonadales; family SZUA-47; genus JALYRK01. Next base: position 18,557 of record JALYRK010000008.1, on the reverse strand, counting down.
CGCGCCAAAAAGCCTAAGACTCGCAGTAAAGTAGCTGTAGCCTTACCCGCAAAAAAGACTAAAAAAGTGCTTGATGCAGAAACAGATAGCCGAAAACGTAAATCGCCAAAATATAAACATTTCAGACTGCAAAAGAAGATTCCTCATCCTAAAGGTGCGCCAGCGCCAATTACGGTATTAATAAGGCGGACTGCAACCTTACTTAAACTTTGCTGGAAGCCGCTACTTATATTGTCTGCAGTATTTGCTGCAATCCAGCTTTTGTTTGTCTATGGCTTACAGCAGCCACTTGATGTCAGAGATTTTAGAGACACTCTAGATGAGCTGTTCCAGGGCAGTATCGACAATTTTAGTACAATAGTAGCTACCTTTAGTGCTTTGTTTGGTGCACAGCGAGACAGCACTGTTCCCAACTCAAATATTTATAGCAGTATCGTAATTTTGTTTTTCAGTCTAATGTTTATATGGATTTACAGGCAAAAAACCGCGGGGAATAAGTTTACCGTATTACAGGCTGTATACCGCAGTCCTTATCCAATTACAGTCGTACTAGGGGTAATGATAGTAATAGCAGTGCAGATGTTGCCATTCGCTGTTGGTTCTGTCTTGTTTTCGACAGTAATGCAGGGTGAAATAGCCATAAACGCCTACGAGAAAGCCATCTGGTGGATATTCCTGGGCTTAACAGTGCTTCTATCAGGGTACTTAATCAGCTCTTCGTTATTTGCAGTGTACATTGCTACTCTGCCAAATATGACACCGCTGCGGGCGCTTCGTAGTGCTCGTAACCTTGTGCGATTCCGCAGATTCAGCGTAATGAATCGACTATTCTCAGGTCTACTATTATTTACCCTGGCTGGAGCGGGTGTGCTGCTCCCCTTAATTTTCTTCCTGCCAACGGTGGCTGGATGGGCGTATTTTGTTCTTTCGGCGATCGCCCTGCCCGTTGCAACTGCGTTTATTTATACGCTTTATAGAGATCTTTTATGAGCAGAGCTCGCTACTTAGAGCTAGTCGAAGTACTTAATAAATACGGGCGCGAATACTACATCCACGACAGTCCAAGCGTTAGTGATGCGGTTTACGATGCACTTAACAAGGAGCTTAAAGAATTTGAGAGCCATAACCCTGACTGGATAGTGCCGGAATCACCGAGTCAGCGTATCGCAAATGCGCTTAAAGGTGGCTTCTCTAAGTACGAACATGCAAGCCCGATGATAAGTCTTCTGGACTGCTTTTCAGCTGAAGAAGCCTATGCCTGGCATAAAAGAGTAGTAAAGCTAAATCCCACCGTTAGTAAGGCGAGTTACTATGTAGATTCCAAAAAAGACGGATTGGCTTGTTCCCTTCACTATCAAGATGGGTTATTAGTTAGAGCGGTTACTCGGGGAGACGGTAGATTAGGCGAAGTTGTAACTGAAAATATACGTACCATTGCCAGTGTACCAATCCGCTTGACTACCGGGCACCCTTTTTCTGAAGGTTTTACCGAGGTACGGGGTGAAATAATCATGCTAAAGAACCAGTTTATGAAACTAAACGAAAAGCGGGAAAAACAGGGCTTACCCACTTTCGCCAATCCGCGAAATCTGGCCGCTGGAACAATCAGGCAGCTCGACCCCCGCCTGGTTGCAGAACGCCCGCTTCAATTCGTCGGCTACGACCTTCTGCGTAATGACTCTAAAGAAATTCCGACCAATTCGTACGCTTATCAGATGATGAAAGAGCTAGGTTTTGTAATCAGTGATTTAGCTCACGGAGAGAGTGACTTTGAATCGACACTTAATTACGCAGATAAATTTGACGGTCTCCGAGTTGGATTACCATATCATACAGATGGATTGGTGATAAAAATTGATGACCGTGAATTATTTGAATCGGTCGGGATTGTCGGTAAAGTACCAAGAGGGGCGATTGCTTTTAAATACGCTGCCGAAGAAGCAACCACCATCGTTAAAGACATAGTCATTAGTATTGGGCGGACTGGTGCTGCCACGCCAGTAGCAGTCTTTGACCCGGTTGTTGTAGCCGGCACCACTGTAAGGCATGCAAGTTTACATAACGCTGATGAAATAAAACGCCACGATATTAGAGTTGGCGACACAGTAGTAATATTCAAAGCCGGCGATATTATTCCGCAGGTAAAAAATGTAATTTCAGAGTTAAGACCCAAAACGGCTCAGGCATTTTTAATGGAAATGGAGCTTAGACGGCAGTATCCCGAACTAGATTTTGAGAGGCCTGAAGGCGAAGCCGTATACCGCGTAAAAGGCGCTACTGGGCCGCTGCAACTCAAAAGAGCTTTAGAGCATTTTGCCAGCAAGGGCGCTCTAGATATTGACACTTTAGGCGAGAAAAACGTTGAGGCACTGGTAGATGCTGGCTTAATTAGAAATTTGGCCGACATATATAAGCTGTCAACGGAAGACTTACTCAAACTAGAACGATTCGCGGCAATTTCTGCCAATAAGCTGGTTGCTGCAATTGCCGACAAAAAGCGACCAAGTTTGTCTAGGTTTATTTATGCTCTAGGTATCAGACACGTAGGCTCGCAAACAGCGATCGATTTAGCCAACAGATATAAAAACCTGGATAGTCTTGGTTCGGCAACTTATGAAGAACTAAAGCATGTTAATGGGGTAGGCGAAATCGTCGCTGATTCTGTACTTGGATGGTTTGTCGATGACGATAACCAGGCGTTGTTAGCAGATTTCCGCGCGCTAGGAGTATGGCCAGAACAAGTTAAGCATGGAGGAGGACCGCTTTTGGGAAAAAGTTTTGTTGTCACCGGAACACTTGAAAGTATGGGGCGCGATTTGGCTGCTGAAAAAATAAGAAAATTAGGCGGTGTATTTCAAAGTTCTGTAGCCAAAGGCACAACTTATCTTGTAATGGGGACTAACGCTGGTGAAAGCAAAGCCAAAAAAGCGCGCGAGCTTGGGACCGAAGTTATCGATGAAGCAAAACTTATCGAACTGTTAAGATAGCCTTTCACTTTTTACGCTTTCGACGTTGTCTTTGTCGCTAAAAAGCTCAACTATCTTATAAAACCTTGTTCTTAAATCTTTGACCTGTTCGATAGGGTTTAATACAGATTGGGCAGCTCCGTCCTTGCCTTTACGGAAATACGCCCATGCTGCAGCGGCGGCTATCATCATCGGATTACGTTTTATTACTGCGCCGGCAACGATTTTTTCATTCATGTCATCCACAAAACTAGTTATTTGCTGTCTTTCGTCAGATGTGAGCTTTCTAGGGTTAACTCTGTCGATCACAAAATTAGTTGCAATAAGCCCCATAACTCCTACAGCTAGAACTATCAGTCCTAAAGGTAACAACACTCCCCACCAGCCGCTAAGAGACGTCATTAATATTATCAAAATTACTATAATAACTATTCCAGCACCGCTAATTATATAAAGAAACTTCAATAAGGTTCGCCTTAGTAATGTGGCTGCTACTGCCTGTCCTGCTTGCATCATTGCTTTTGAATTCATATCGCTACTTTATAGTTAATAGTCAGAATCATCTGTAAAAATCTTAACCAATTATGAAGCTTGTTGACTTACTGCTAATGTTTATGGCAGACTTGGATCAAGGAAGACTCGGATGCTTCCAGGCTCGCTGAAACAAAAACAATAAAACAAATAATTATCCCGAATTCACGAGCCTCGGGTGGGCGCATCCGAGTTTTTCTATTTTTATCACCGAATTAATACCATTAAGTATTTATTAAACTAATTATTCTTGCCAATGTCAGGTGTAATAGAGTCTTGGTGGAAGAGCTGCACCTCTACTCCAACCAAGAATCACTCTTAGAAACACTGAAGGACCTGCTCAACGCACCCCCGGATCAGCTGCGACTGCCACTTGAGCCTCGCCAACGCCAGAACCGTCTGAACGAGGTGGACCAGCTCAAGATTGTGAAGGCCTACCAAGCAGGCAGCTCGGTCTACGACATTGCCCGTCAATTCATCATCACCCGCACGACTGCCTCGGCCATCCTCAAGCGTCATGGTGTCAAGTTGCGCTACAAGATCCTGAGTGCTGAGGACACCCAGAACGCCAAGCGGCTCTACGAGTCCGGCGCTTCGCTGCAGGTTGTAGCTGACTACTTCAAGGTTGATCCGTCGACGATCCGGAAGGGGCTGCTGGGGGCTGGGGTTAAGACTCGGCCGAACGGGACGAATCAGTGGAAATAGTGCTTGTATTTAAGATTTCTTGAAAATCAACTCATTCTCATGGAAGACAGTTTTACCATCCGCCAATGGGCTATATAGAACAAAGTATGCATTAGTAAGTCCGCAAATCAGATTAAACATCTCTTTGGTCGAATACTTCTTCTTTGTTTTGAACTGTGGATTGATTTGACCGAACACATAAGAAATTTTGTCGACGGATGGTCCATCTGAGAATATGTCAAAATCTTTCTTGTGCTCATGGGCACATCGGTTTCGAATATGAGATAGGACAGACAGCGCCTTGAAAAGTGTTGGACTTACAATACCTAAACGCACACAAAGCTTTGCTTTTAGCATGAAGGAACCAAGCGGTCTGCTATCGTCGAATAAATCATCCTCTCTCTCATCCATACTAGGAGCCAGTGTTGAGAGCAAAGCTGTGGTCAGGTTGGCTTCAATCTGCGCTACCGTAACAATTACGTCTACTCGACTTTCGCTAATATCTGCAATCTTCGGAGCGTCTTTTAATAACGCTTCCAATAAGCCGGAGGAGGCTTCACTTGCAGGTGCCTTCTTTAGCGGTGCAGGGTTGTCTTTATCGCTCAAGTAGATTACTCCGATCTACAGGCTATTTTGCAACAACTTGCGGAAAATTGATAGATACCTAACAGGACACTATTCGAACCAACAGGGGTGACGGACAAACAATTGACCACTAATGCGGACCATTATGAGCGATCGGACGGCCGAGCGGACATGCAAAAGCCCCTGTTAGAAGGGGCTTTTACGTACATGGGTTCGATCGTGGTGGAGCATAAGGGATTCGAACCCTTGACCTCTTCCATGCCATGGAAGCGCGCTAGCCAACTGCGCCAATGCCCCAACAGATACATATTCTATCAAAAATGTAATAAATAGCTATATTTCAATTCTGGCCTCTGCTACAATAGCATTATGTTGAGAACAAGACGAAAAACTATATTTACTGTGCTGGTGGGTCTAGCGTTAATTATGTGGGCTGTCGGAGGTACGCTTTGGTATAGCAATCTTTATATGAACAAGGAGCGTCGCTTTTGGGCTGCTATAGGGAACGGACTTCGCACTAATAGCGTAGTAAAAGAACAGATTCAGGACTCCCCAAACGGCGAAACAACTCAGTTGAGCCGCATGAGCTTTGGTTCAAATCTATATTCAGCCGGTAAAACTAAGATATATAACCGAACTTCTACTACTACTAATAGCACTGTAATAACCGAAACGCTATCAACCGCCGATAAATCCTACGTGCGCTACAACAGTATTGATACTAATGAAAAAAGAGAAGATGGAAGCGACTTTAAATTCGATGACGTATTAGGCAAATGGGCAGTCCGCTCCGATGAAGCATCTACTCGAGAACAAATGAAGCAGCAGCTAGCCGAGAACTTTATTCAACTGGTTCCATTTTCACAGCTAAGTGAAAAGCAGGCATCAGAATTTGTTGCAAAGCTTCAAGCCACTAATGCTTACACAGTAGATTACAACACGGTTGCCGAGGATTCCGAAAACAAGCTTACTGTATATGATGTAACCGTCAATGCTAAGCCCTATGTAGTGGCTTTATCAGACCTATTTAAGCAAATGGGCTTCGGTGAGGTGTCTGCGTTAGACGCGAGTCAGTACGACGATACTAGTACCATTAAAATCAAAGTCGCTATCGACGGCACAAACTTAGTTCGCAAGGTAGCTTTTAGTAACGAAGATTTTGAAACTTACAGGGATTATGGAGCCGTAATAGCAGCAAATATCCCTCAGGACCCGCTGAGCTTCACTGATTTGCAAACTCGCCTCCAGAATGCACGCTAACATATTTTTTAAAGTATATGTTAATCTAAAAGCATAAGAGGGAGCTCAATAAATGGACGAGAATTCTACCAATCAGAGTGTACCGCGGCAGACCGAAACAGTTCCGCAAACCGTATCTGCACCTGAGCCACAGCCCGTCAGTAACGATCCTAAACCTAAAAAGCAATTACCTAAATTCCTTGTACCACTAGCTGCCGCATTGGTACTTTTAGGTGGCGGAGCCTACGCCTATCTCGGTGTGTATAAGCAACAGCCGAACGTTGTCTGGAAAGATTCTTTGAGCAATACAGCCAGCGCTCTTAAAAGTTTTGATAATTTTGATCAACTCGTGTCTATGCCGGGTAGCGAATTTAAAGGTAGCCTCAATGTAGAAAAACCTACAGCCGCCACCGCCGTTTTTGAAGGTAAGGCTAAAGACAATAACTCCATAACAAAAGGTAGCGTAAGCGTTTCAGGTGCCAAAGTAGACTTTGATCTCAGAACTATACAAGTTGAAAATAATGACTACCCTGATGCCTATTTCAAAGTAACAGGCTTGAATTCCATAGCCGGAGCTTTGGGCGGGGAACAATCAGAAATGCTAGCCGAGTTTGAAGACAAATGGTTATTTGCCGACCATACACTATTTGCACAAGCCGCACAGAGTGCTACCGACTCCGAATCTCCTGCAGCCAATTTCGAACTGACAGAAGAAGATATACGTAGCATCAGAACTAAATACGCAAAAGTGTTAGAGGATTACATATTCACTAGCGACGAATCTAAGTCCATCATGAAGCGTTCTGGTGAGCCATCTAAGGAAGATTTTGACGGCAAACCATCTGTTAAATATCCCGTAGAGCTACAAAAAGAAAACATGAAGGCTTTTTTGACGGCCTTAAAAGATGCTACAAAAGAGACTAAACTTAAAGAATTAATCGCCCCGGGTGATAAATCTCTTGAAGAAGCACTCAATTTCGATGAAATGATTAAGTCCCTTGAGGAAGAAGACCTTAGTAAAATCAAATTAGAAGTTTGGGCAGACAATAGCCGCCGTTATATTAGAAACGTTCGCATCACACCGCCAGCAGATGATAATGGTTCTGGCCACATAGACATTGGACTCAATTACAACGGCGACGACGAGTATCCATTCTATATCAGGCTTGATGGCACTGATGATCAGAACAACCAAATGAAAGGCGCATTAAATCTCACAAGTAATAGAGCTAGTAAAGAAGTGAAGTTAAGTATGAATATTGTTACTGGCGGAACTAGTGCAGTCACTGCAAAGTTTGACGTAACTATAAAACCATCAGATGCTGAAGTTAATGTCGAAAAACCTGAAGACGCAACCAATATTGCTGAAATGTTACAAGGATATCAGCAGGCCTTAGAGGCAGGCCCAGATGATTTCTCTGACGATTTAGAAATGCAACCAATGGACGATATAGAGTTGTAACTTAAGGTTAATGAGAAAATACATAGCCAAAATACTTATCTGGCAGACAACAAGACTGTTAGATAAGTGGAAGCCGGTTGTAATAGTTGTAGCAGGAAGCGTAGGCAAAACTTCAACTACGCAGGCTATAGCTGAAGTTCTGAGTGAAACGAAACGAGTTCGAGCAACAAGGCACAACTATAACAGCGATGTCGGTGTACCTTGCTCTGTTTTCGGCTACGATTTACCAAGCACTTTGGCAAACCCTTTTGCCTGGTTAGCCATTTATATCAAAAACGAATTTATTTTACTTGGAGATCCGGCTTTTGATACTTTAGTTTTAGAGCTAGGAACAGATAAACCGGGTGAGATAGCAGAGTTTAGTTATTTGAAACCACATATAGCGGTCGTAACAGCAGTCGCTCCTGAACACATGGAGAATTTTGGCAGCCTTGACGCCGTGGCCCACGAAGAGCTGAAAGTTGCTCAGTACAGCGAAGAAACCGTTTGCAACAGAGAAATGGTAGATGCAAAATATGTTCAAGGCTTAGATGTCTTATGGTACGACAGTAGCATCCTAAAAAATTATAAGACCGAGCCAAAATCGCTAGGTCGACAGGGTAAACAAATTGCTTCAGCTGCTGCTTGGGTTGGCGAAAGAGTCGGTATAGGCAAAGAAGCGACCGATTTAGGCCTTGCCCGCCTGGGCCCTCAACCGGGAAGGATGCAACTACTGCCGGGCATCAATAAAAGCGTACTGATCGATGACACATATAACTCTAGCCCTGAAGCCAACATAGCCGCACTTGATTTTTTATACGAAGGTAAAGCGCCAGCTCGGATTGCACTGCTTGGTAATATGAATGAATTAGGAGCATATTCTGAAGAAGCACATTCTAAGGTAGGGGAATACTGCGATCCAAATAAAATCGATGTAGTGCTGACTCTAGGTACTGATGCTAACAAATATTTAGCAGAGTCTGCCGAAAGTAAGGGCTGCCGAGTGATTCGTACAGCTACACCATACCAGGCGTCCGACGTTATTAGAGAAGAGCTGAAGCGAATTAACAAACCTGGGGTGATTATACTTTGCAAAGGTAGTCAAAACGGTGTGTTCGCCGAAGAAGCAGTCAAGAATCTCTTAGCAAACAAGACCGACTCTTCAAAACTGGTAAGACAATCCGATGCTTGGCTCCGCAAAAAATCTAAAAGCTTCGCGAGTTTATCTAGAAACCGCTAAACTCACGATCCTGTCCACTAGCTCTGGCATATTTATTCCTGCCGTGAGAGCCATTTTTGGGAATAAGCTTTGTTCAGTCATGCCCGGTATAGTATTTGTTTCAAGTAAATAAATTTTCTCGTCATCGGCTATCATGAAATCAGTTCTGCTAAAATCACGACAACCTGCGGCCTCATGAACCTTTAAGCATAGTTCTTTAGCCTCTAACTGTATTGATTCTGATACATTTTTAGGCGGGCAAAGTTCCTGAGTTTTTCCATTATATTTATTTTCATAATCAAACTCCCCATCTGCGGGTGGGATTATTTCTATTGCTGGCAGAACTTCTTCATTTAGTATGCCTACCGTTAGTTCGTCACCAATAATTAATTGCTCTACAACCATCTTTGAGTGAGTTTTAAATAGCTCTTCGACCGTAAACCTGTCGATATTATCAGCATCTCTGATTATTAACGTATCAATACTGGATCCGCCATTAACTGGTTTAATGACGTGAGGCTGATTTGCAAAAATTGAATTAGCATAATCACTTAAATTCAAAATAGCACCTTCTGGCATCAGAAATCCATTTGAAATCATAAAATCCCTGTAAGCAGATTTATCCATGCATAGTGCCGAAGATTTCGAATCACTACCAGCGTATGCTATCCCTAAGTTTTCTAGCCTTAGCTGGAAGGACCCATCTTCACCTCCTACACCGTGAAGCACTGGGAAGGTAACATCGCAGCTCAATAATTCTTGATCACTTGCACTGGTATCCATAATTTTTACAGTATGTCCCTTAGCAATTAATCCGTTAGCAACTGCTATACCTGAACGTAATGAGACCTCGCGTTCTTTGGAATTTCCTCCGCACACAACATTTATTTTCATGATTTTAGTATACGCTACCATAAAAATTAGTTAGAATAGCACAATGGCTAATGTATATAAATATTCATGGTTTGATGACGATATTATTGAAACTAAAAACGCGAAAGTTAGTATCACTAGTTCCGCTGTGCTATATGGCTTGAGTGTTTATACAGTATTTCCAGTTTGTATTGGTAAAAAGGGTGAGTGGTACGCGTTTAGGCTGGATGAACACTATAAGCGCCTTTGTAACTCCGCTCGTATCATTGGTATCGACACTTTCGAGCCTAAATGGGATTTTGCTAAATTTGAGCAAACAGTAAAAAAGCTGGTTCTAAAAAACGAAATAACTAAAGATGTTTTTGTCCGAGTAACAGTACATGTTACCGCAGAAGTAGCTGGTACAAAATCACGAGGTCTTGAAACAGACCTTAGTATGTTTATCTACGACGCCAACACTATTCTTCCCAAAGAAGGCGGGCGCTTAAAAACCAGTGTGTGGAGACGGATTCCTGATTATGCAATCCCATCCCGAGCTAAAGTTAACGGCGCATATGTTAACTCAGTTCTTGCTAAGCAAGACGCTTTAGATTCAGGTTATGACGATTGCATATTTTTGGATGTGAACGGACACGTCTGCGAACTAAGTGCAGCCAATATTTTCATAGTTAGGGAGGGCAAACTTCTTACCCCTGACACCACCAGCGATTTACTCGAAGGAATTAATCGTAAAAGCGTTATAGAGTTTGCATCTGAAGATTTAGGTGTAAATGTTGTTGAGCGTCAGCTTGATTTAACAGAACTATATATAGCCGATGAAGTATTTGCCAGCGGTACCAGCGCGAATATAGCATCTATCCACGAAATTGATGGTCGCAAGATAAATGGCGGCAAAACTGGAGAGATTACGAAAAAAATCCAAAAAGCACACTATGATTTACTACACGGCAGCTACCCAGACCGCCATCGCTGGTTAACCGAGATTTGATAATCGTCAGATATATCTAAATGCATGTGCTTAAATCATAATAATGGCATAGTATTAAAGTATGGTTAATCCTGAACTTAAATTGTTTCCTCAAATCGTAAGTACACAAATTTACGTGCCTAAAGAGAACCGGTTCGCCAATGTTGAATGCAACGGAAGAGTGTTGACATACGAAACTACAGGTGGAGGCAGAGAGTATGTTATGGGTAATGACGCTAGAGTTCTATTACCTAAATTTTTAATTTATTCAGCTATAGCAAAACCTGACACAGATTTGAGAATTAGTGAGCTTGCATTATCGGCAGGTTTACCAAATGACAAGACAGCTATTAGCAGATCAGCTCACAGAGCGAAAAGTATTTTTAGGACTGCAACCGAAGTTCCGGCCCTTTTAGCACTTAGAGAATCAGACGATGAGTCCTCATGGCAGTCACTTCACAATTTAAGTATCATTCGACTGGTTACAGACCTAAGAACTATAATGCCTGAACTCGGGGTTGATACATTTAATGTACCTGTATCAGATAAACCAGAAGTACGACAAAGCAATTCAAAAGATGATACTGGGCCAAGTTCGCCCGTCAGAATCCAACCCGTGCAGGAAGCTTCGCAAGTTGAAATAACTAGTGAACCCAAAAAAGCCAGTAAGGTTTCAAGCCGAAAACCTAAAAAAGTCTTACCAGCCGCAACTATTGACGCGACTAATCTAGTTGGAAAAAGTAGCGATCCATCTAATGGATTTAACGATGAACAAATAAATAAAATTAATTCAGCTACGTCCCCTAAGGAAAAATCTGAACAAATAATGCGATCAGTTTTGGTATTACCCGAAGGCGTGGATATACAGATAAGCCAGATCACTGAGTTATTAGGTCAGCACGATCATCGAGAAGGGCTTCCTACTGCGGTTTCTCTGTTACAGAGAGGTGGCTACATCACTCTAAGATTTAAAAACAAAGATGCTATGGTTCTGACTAGAACCTCAAAACATTGGACGCCACCTAAAAGATAGACATACTACTAATATTTATGCTCACAATCTATACTTAAACTATGAAGAGGTATAATCCTAAAGATATTGAGCCGAAATGGCAGGCCCAGTGGGCGGTCGACAAAATCTACGAAACTGTCGAAAAACCTGGCAAGACTAAAATTTTTGCATCTCCAATGTTGCCTTACCCGAGCGGGGCAGGACTACACACTGGCCATGTCCGAAATTATTCAATTAGCGATGCTGTAGCAAGATTCAACAGGCAGCGTGGCTATAACACTCTGACTACTATTGGTTGGGATGCATTCGGATTGCCGGCTGAAAACTATGCAATTAAAACTGGCACAGCACCAGCAGTTTCAACTGCTAAAAACATTTCATACTTCAAAGAACAGTTGCAAAAGCTTGGAATGAGCTTTGATTGGTCCCGCGAATTCGATACATCTCACCCCGAATATTATCGTTGGACACAGTGGATGTTTCAGCTAATGCATAATCGGGGGCTGGCTTATCAAGCAGAAAAACTTCAATGGTGGTGCGATAAATGCAAGACAGTCCTAGCCGACGAGCAAGTTGTAGGCGGCAAGTGCTGGCGTCACGATGGATCAGACGACCCGCTAGTAACCAAAAAAAGTTTGAGGCAGTGGTTTTTTAAGATTACCGATTATGCTGATGCAATATTAGATGCGACAGATGAATTAGCCTGGCCCGAAAAGATCAAAACCATGCAGAAAAACTGGATAGGGAGGTCAAAGGGTGCATTAATTAAATTCTCAGTCTCTGAATCAGACGAATCTGTCGAAGTCTTTACTACAAGGCCCGACACCATATTCGGGGCTACGTTTTTGGTACTTGCTCCCGAGCACCCACTTACTATGCAAATTGCAAAAGATTCGCAATTTGATAGTGTAAAAAAATATGTGGAACAGTCAATAGTTAAGTCGGATCTAGAGCGCCAGGAAAACAAAGAGAAAACAGGAGTTTTTACCGGCTCATACGCTATAAACCCAGCTAATGGAGAGAGTATTCCTATATGGATAGCTGACTACGTTTTGCCAGGCTACGGCACAGGAGCCATTATGGCCGTCCCAGCGCACGATGAACGCGACAATGAATTCGCCGAAAAATTCAGTCTTCGAATTATAGAAGTTGTAAAAGTTCATGGCGATGATCATACAGTTGAAGGTACACTTATCAATTCTGAAAAATATTCGGGCTTAACTTCTAGTGAGGCGCGGGAAAAGATTGTCTCGGATTTAGCAGTATCTGAAAGGGCAGAAGAAAAAACAAATTATAAAATTCGTGACTGGTTAATTAGCCGCCAGAGGTACTGGGGTTCACCTATTCCTGTTATTCATTGTCCTGAAGACGGAGCGGTTTTGGTGTCTGAAAAAGATTTGCCGGTATTGTTGCCTGAAGTAGAGAACTATGCTCCCGATGGAACTAACAGTTCGGTTTTGGCCGGTGTTGAAGATTGGGTAAATGTACCTTGTCCGACCTGCGGCAAACCTGCAAAACGTGAAACTGATACTATGGACGGTTACGTTTGCAGTACATGGTACCTGCACCGTTACACAGATGCGCACAACTCCGACATGGCTTTCGACCCCGAAAAAGCCAATTACTGGTTCCCGATAGACTTTTATTTTGGCGGTGACCATGCTGTCGCCCATTTGCTTTACATTAGGTTCTTCCAAAGAGTTTTAGTAGACGCCGGAATTATGGACAAGAGCACAGTAGAGCCAATCAAACGACTCGTGTATAACGGCTATATCAACGCCGAAGACGGTCGCAAGATGAGCAAAAGCCTGGGCAACACAGTCGACCCGATGGATATAATTAACCAAGGTTACGGCGCTGACGCACTTAGGGTGTTCGAACTGTTTATTGCTCCGTACGACCAGGATACTAGCTGGAATACCAATGGAGTGCCCGGTGCATACAGATTCTTGCAGCGTTACTGGACTTTAGTCTATGAGTTTCTGGATAATAAACAGGGAAATACTGGAGGCAATAGTAACTCCGAAAATATTGAGGTGCTCAAAATTGCCCACAAAACTATTAAAAAAGTATCAAGTGATCTAGAGAGCTTAAGCTTCAATACCGCTGTTTCTGCAATGATGGAATGCGTAAATAGTCTCTATAAAATCAAAGCGAGTAGCGGTTTTGAGGCTACTGACAGCTGGGAATTTGCTCTAAAGTCACTTACACAGTTACTTGCCCCATTCGCGCCTCATATAACTGAAGAAATCTGGCATGAGCAAGGTCAAACTACTTCGGTACACGTCGATAACTGGCCGTTACACGACGAGAAGTATTTAATAAGCGATACTGTGCAAATTGTAGTGCAAATTAACGGTAAGTTACGAGCAAACATAGAAGTTTCCGCTGGTATTAGTAAAGAAGAAGTACTGGAAGCCGCTAAAAACGAACAGAATGTGGTAAAGCACTTAAACAACCAAACCATCAAAAAAGAAGTTTACGTCCCCGGCAGACTAGTCAACTTCGTAATCTAAAATCTATCAAAACTAGAATTCTGAGCAAAGCGAACCGATGCCACGCATCGGCTTTAGGTGGGGGAAAGCGCTGCTCGAATTTACTTCGAGCAAGCTTGGGGGAGCAAGCTCCCCCTGCTTAATTACAGCTAATGCTTGCTGGTTGAACCCTAAAAAGTTATAATTAGCCTAACTTTATCAGTAATTAAGAAGGGAGCAGACATGGGGAAGCCAAAAAAACGCACCTCGTCTCGCCGTACAGGTACGCGGCGTAGTCATTTGGTACTAAAACTTGCGCGTGCAGTTAATGCAAAGTCGCCTGTAAAAGTTCGAACAACAGTCCGTGAAAGCGGCAAAAAAGTCGAAGCCTAAAAGCTTCGACTTAACTTACGTTAAAAATAAGGAATACCTCAAATGGCATCAAATCGTCACTTAGGCCGAATTGTCACTCTGCAGACACTGTATGAGATTGATTTTAGGCGTGACTGCGACGATAAAGACGTCGATAAAAAAGAGGTTGTAAAGCGCAATATAGGTCGTTACAGCGAGGTTCTCGAAGACAAATCTTTTATTATAGATTTAGTTAACGGAGTGCTTGAAAGCGAGGACGAACTTGATAAGATTATTCAGCCGATCGCACCTGAATGGCCTATCGACCAGATAGCTAGGATGGATCGAACTATACTGCGGATTGCATTTTATGAGCTACTTAGCGGGACTGATGTGCCGCCTAAAGTAGTCATAAATGAAGCTGTAGAATTAGCCAAAGCCTTCGGAGGAGAAAATTCTAGCAGATTCATAAATGGCGTTCTCGGCACTCTATTAAAGCAAAAGGAAAAAGACGCAGATTTCAGCCTTAACAAAACGAAACCTAAAACTAAATCCAAGAAGTAAAAAATTATGATGAAAAAACCCCGCCCGATCCAGCGATTCAAGAAACTGGTTGACCGAAAACGACCGGCTATATCTGAAGTTGTCCGCGAACCTACCGCCGGCGGCGTAGTATATAGGCGACACCCCGTTACTAAGACCATCGAAATCCTGCTCATTCAGGATGCCAAAAACCGCTGGACTATACCTAAAGGTCATATCGAAGAAGGCGAAAATGCCCGCGCCACCGCAGTCCGCGAAATCGGCGAGGAAACTGGGCTTCTAGACGTCAAAATTATCTCTTGGCTAAGTAAAATAGATTTTCGATATAGACGAAACCAAAGCTTGGTACTCATGACGACTGAAATATTTTTAATGGAGGCAGGTGCGAACAGCGACAAAGTTAAGCCCGAAGAGTGGATGAACGGAATTCGTTGGTTTAAGGCTGCAGAAGCACTAGATAAGATTGAATATGAAGATATCGGCAAGGCGATACTACTAGGACTTAAGAAAATTCGGAGTGGTCACTAGGCTTATTAGTTATGTTTGACAGTAATTTATACCAAGACTTTGCTACAAAGCACCTTGTTGGGCCATTCAACGATGTTTCGCTTTTGATGACGGCATTTACCCACCGTAGCTATTTAAATGAGCATAAAAAAACCGTTAGCGAGCACAATGAACGCCTAGAATTTTTAGGCGATGCCGTTTTAGAGCTGGTTGTAACAGAATTTTTATATTCTAATTATTCGGAGCCTGAAGGCATCCTGACAAACTGGCGCAGTGCTTTAGTGCGTACAGAAAGTATCGGGGCAGCAGCAATTAGGCTTAACTTTAGCGAATTATTGCGATTATCTAGAGGTGAAAAACGCGGCACAGAGCGGGCACGGGATCAAATTCTCGCGAACTGTTTTGAAGCTGTTATAGGTGCAATATATCTGGACCAAGGATATGACGCAGCCGAAGAATTTATAACTAAGAACATACTGAGTACTTTCAAAACAATTTTGGATACCGGCTCATGGCTCGACCCAAAGTCACGCTATCAAGAGGTAGTGCAGAGTGACGAAGGCATGACGCCACAATACCGTGTCTTGAGTGAAGACGGGCCAGATCATGACAAAATCTTCACTGTTGGCGTGTTTGTGGGCGATTCATTACGAGCCGAAGGCCAAGGCCCTAGTAAACAGCATGCCCAGCAACGCGCTGCCCAAAAGGCTCTTGGGCAGACTACTGCAGGCGAAATTGCTGAGCAGCATTTCCCCGCAGTTGACTAATAACAGATAAACAGTTACAATTATTCACTGAAACGCTGTGGGTGTGTCTCCTCACGGTTTTAAATTAAATTAACTATTAAGGATCAATAATTCTATGCTGACAATCCGTATGCAGCGTACTGGCCGTAAAGGTCACGCTCAGTTCCGTGTTGTTGTACAAGATTCACGTACCGCTCCAAGTAGCGGTAAAGTTGTTGCACATCTAGGATCGTACAACCCCCACACCAAAGAGGCAAAATTAAACATCGAAAAATGTGAAACTTTTATGAGTAATGGCGCACAGCCGAGCGACCGAGTCGTTAAATTATTTGAAGCCAATAAACTTAAACTACCTAAATGGGTCGTTTTGCCAGCTAAAAAAGACAAGTCTATAAAGTCTAATGACAAGCTTCGTCGAAATCGCCCCGCGGAAGAAAAGATTGAAGAACCTGAAGCTCCAGTTGTTGCTGAAGCCGAAGCTCCTGTAGAAACTACTGCTGAAGTTTCAAGCGAAGAAACACCAGCCGAAATCGCAACTGAAGCTGAACCAGCAGTAGTCGCAGAAACTACCGAAGAAAAACCTGCAGAAGATGCCTAAAAGTACCTATCTCAATTGATATACTGTATTTATCAGCACGACTAAATAGGAGGAATTATGAGCGCAACCATCGACGAACAATTTATTGAATATATTGTAAAATCACTTGTCGGCAAACCAGATGAAGTTAAACTATCGCGCACAATTGACGAAAAGGGCGTTTTACTGGAACTGACTGTTGATCCTGAGGACCTTGGCCGGGTTATTGGAAAGCGCGGTGCTACAGCTCAGAGTCTGCGTACGCTATTACGGGCACTTGGTACCAAGAACGAAGCACGTTACAATCTTAAAATCGTAGATAATGGTTATCCAAAACCAGACCGTCCAAATCGCGAAGACCAGCCTGCTCGGCAAAATGATAGTTCATCCGACTGGGACAATACATCTGATAACAATACTTCTAGTTCTGATGAGCCTACTGAGCAGCCACCGGTAACCACTGTAAGCGACGATGATGATGACGCTTGGTCTACGTCTTCTAGGAGTTCTGCTCCAAAAGCTGACGAGGACAATAACGAAGACATGATAGCGAAAACCCGTCGCGAGCTCGACGATCTAGATGATTTAGATGTCTAAATAAGTTACATAGGAATATATAACTGGGGAAAAGTGGTTGTATGAACTCGCTGTTTCTGTTAGCATAAACATGATCCGTAATAATCAAAAAAACGGAAACAAAAATAAAAATTCAAATGGGCCATGCGAGCCAAGTCGCAAGATTTGGGGCCTTATGTGACTAAACGACCGTCTTTATGGCGGTCGTTTAGATTTACGGCATCAGTAAAAAATAATATAATATATATATGAAAATTCAAATAGTTACACTTTTTCCGGCTATGTTTGATGGTGTGCTTAATCAAAGCATGCTTTGGAAAGCCCAAGATAAAGCTAAAGTTGAGTTTAGTATTATAGATCTGCGTCAGTATGGGTTTGGGCCAAGAAAGCAGGTTGACGACACTCCGTACGGTGGAGGCGACGGTATGCTACTCATGATAGAACCTTTAGTAAAAGCTATTGAGTATACTAAAACTGTTTCCCCAAATTCAAAAGTATTACTACCGACTCCAAGAGGCAAAGTGTACAAACAGTCTGACGCAAAACGACTTGCTAAAGACTCCGATGATTTAATTATTATTTGTCCGCGTTATGAAGGATATGACGAGCGTGTCATAAACTGGGTGGATGAGCAGTTTTGTATCGGCAACTATATCCTTACTGGCGGGGAACTGCCAGCAATGATAATAATAGATTCAGTCGTTCGATTGTTGCCTGGAGTATTAGGCGGAGAGCAAAGTGCCGAGATAGAATCTTTTCAAAATGACGATACTAGCATTGAGTTTCCACAATATACACGGCCCGAAGAATTCATGGGTATGCCAGTACCCTCTGTCTTATTATCAGGACATCATGCCGAAATCGCAAAATGGAGAAGTCTGCAATAATGAGCGCAAGAATATATAAATTTCCTGGTGCGGAGGAACCTCCGGTAACACACGCTGAGTTTCATGATTACATTACTGATAAACGCACCCGTTCTCTAGCTGTGAATAAAATGGGTGCATTAATAGGTTCAAAAAAAGGGTTCACAATAAATTTTGAAGTTATGTTTCAGACTGATCCAAGCAAGTATGGGATTGTGACTGCTGTCGAAGTAGAAGATGAACGAAATCGGCTTGATGTAGTAACCTCAGAAAACTTTCCGAATGTTTTAATTAATGAGTTTCATGAGGGTAGGAGCAGAGAATTATTATTAAGTTTAGCGGCCGGTTTCGTAATTTCATACGGAATTATAAGGAATCTTGCAGAAAAAAAGGGCGCAAA
>JALYRK010000076.1 GCA_030855355.1 bacterium | reverse complement strand
ACTTTCCGAATGTTTTAATTAATGAGTTTCATGAGGGTAGGAGCAGAGAATTATTATTAAGTTTAGCGGCCGGTTTCGTAATTTCATACGGAATTATAAGGAATCTTGCAGAAAAAAAGGGCGCAAAGGGAATTGGTCTTTCAGTGCCTCAGCCGCCTAAACGAAATGTATGGGATAGAACTTTTAGCGGCCAAGATCAAGCGGGAGCGCCTGCACTTTGGCACAGATTTGCAGCTACGAGTGCGCTTCACATTAATAGAACTAAGCCACTTAATTCAGATTCTAAAAAGTTACCGAATCATTTAGCTGCATTGCATGAGCCGCTACAAGTACGAGAAACCAAAATTTTGCACTGGCTGGCTGATTAAATTAATATTTATACTTTTTCGATGGTCCCGCAGGCAAGCCTAGGGCCGCCCGAATGTCCAGATCCGGATTCCCCAGGAGTGTGAGGGTCTGAATTGGCGTGAATCATCAAACTAGTTCCTTCTGGAGCTGAGTCCTTATCAAGTAATGATACAGGTCCCTTACTCAGCGTGACCCGGGTAGTAATGCAGTCTAGTATTCCGTGCCCAGTGTTGTCGATCGAGATGCTTGGTAGATCACCTGCGTGATAGCCGTGATTGGCATCGGGATCCGTATTGCCAGAAGGTCCTGGATCGAAATGACCACCGGCACATTTGAAGCCTTCGCAGTCACAGGCAGCCTTTTCGTGAAAATGAACAGCATGTTTACCCGGTTTAATAACAGTCGGGTCTCCCTGGACTTCTAAGTGTAAGTGAACGTATTTTGCGCCGTCAACATCATATTCAGTCAGCTCTGCCGCAGCATTAACGCTGGGCCCATTAACCTTAGAAGTGGCGCGCGCTGTAACCTTCTTACTTTCAGAAACTAAATCTACAATCATAAGCTCTCCTTAGGTAATATTTTACACTAAAGGTCTTTATGTTTTGGGACGAATCAGTTTCCATAGCAATGCGCCTAAAATAACGAAAAACAAACTATAAAAGCCAACTTCAAATATTAATTCAGCTTTATAGCCTTCATTAAAATGCGTATGGAAATACCACCAAGCACTAAAAATATAACTCAGGGCGCATAAAAGCGTCGTTACGACCAACCATTTTAATCTAAGCAAACTGGCGGCAATAATGATGGGCAAAGCATAAAGTGCTACAGCCCGACTGGCCATGCCTCGCTGGCTAAAAACATTAAAACTAGCAAAGGCTATGTCCGCCAATATCATGACCTGTAGCAGTGTCTTGTAATAGCTTGCGCCTTTTTTCGGAGGTCGCGACAGTAGCCATACAATTATTAATGTAATAGCTAGCCCGCTAAGTGCTACCCATCTCCAGAGACCAGCTTCGTCCGTAATTACATTCCAAGCTTGAGATAATATTACATATAAAGTGTAGACGGCAATAAAAAATACATGGACTTTTAGTACGCCCAGTAGTGAGCTACGGTACCAAATGACTGCGGATTTGCTTTCTCTACTCATGGATAGAATTTAAGCATTAGCGGACGGGCTAGTCAAACCCTGCCCTTAAGATAGCGAAATCGCCCCTGGTATGGTATTATGTATTTAACAAAGTGGTTAATATCTCTGTCGTTGTCATAATACGTTCTTACAAAACTTAATATTACTATCCGGAAGAATATTAAACTCATTTGATATTAAATATAATTGGAGCAAAAAAATTATGGCAATGAAACTTTACGTCGGTGGCTTAAGCTACAATATTGATGACCAGAAACTAGAGGAAATATTTGCAGAACAAGGTAAAGTCCTTAGTGCAACTGTCATTAAAGACAGAGAAACCGGTCGATCCAAGGGATTCGGTTTTGTCGAAATGGAAAACGACGATGATGGCAAAAAAGCTATCGAAGATATGAATGGCAAAGAATTAGACGGCCGTTCAGTTACAGTCAACGAAGCACGTCCACAAGAACCTCGCCAAAATGGCGGCGGTGGCGGCGGCTTCCGTAAGCGCTACTAGATAAACAAAAATAACTTTCCGGTCAACCTGCTATCTCTGGCCTAATTAAGGAGGGCTTTGCCCATGATTAACAAACGCATTGAGA
>JALYRK010000025.1 GCA_030855355.1 bacterium | reverse complement strand
TTGTTATTTACGCTAGTAGCTACAGTGCCGATGGGCGCTACTTCTATAGTTACAGGTGTTGGAAATGTTTCTGTTGACGGGGTGCTAACTTCAGTGGCGAATTCTTGAGCTTCGGATCGCTCAGATGTGCAACCCCCTAATATGGCCATGCCAGTTAATGCTCCCAGTGCGGTTAGCTTACGGCCTAATCCTGTTAAGTTTTCGATTTTTACGTCCACTATGTATCCTTATATAACTATTAATGCCCCTAAAGGCTTTATTTAAAATTATTTTACCACTAAAGCAAAGTATTGTAAACAATTGCTATTTGATGCTATCAGTGGCAAAATATAATGGAACTGTTATGAAAATTAAAAAACACCTAAAAATTTATACATTCGTAGCTTTTATGCTATTTAATTTCAGTGTGGGAATTTTGAGCTTTTCTAATACAGTAAGTGCTCAAGCAAGGTGTCCAGACGGTAGTAGTGCGCCTGACGGAGATGTTTCTAATTGTAATACACAGTCAGGCCCCGATGTATCTCAAGAAATATCTGACACAACCGTACAAACTGATTGCGACGGAGAGGTAGTAACTGAAGATAACTGTAAAATTCTGGAATACCTAGTAAGAGGAATTAATTTTCTATCTGCGCTTGTAGGCATAGTGGCCGTATTCTCACTGATGTGGGCGGGCTATCAATATATAACCGCTAGAGAGAACATGCAGGCTGTAGGTGCTGCTAAAAATCGAATCGCCATCACCATATTTGCGCTCCTACTTTACATATTCATGTATGCGATTTTGAACTACCTTATTCCAGGCGGACTAATACCATGAAGCGAATAAAATCATTTATCTTAATAAGCCTATTTTTGTTTATGGTAGTAATTGGGCTTAACTCTGGTTCGGTATCCGCCCAGTCCACCCGTGAAGCTTGTGAAGCGGCAGGTAGGACATGGATGGAACGTGGACCTGCATCAGAATGTACTGGCAGCGCGCCTCAAGCAGCTGGCGCATGTACGCCACGAGGCAGTATTTTGGGATTTCCTACATGGTATAAGTATCTCGATGCAGAACAGTTAGGGGGCAGATGCACTCCAATAATCAATAACTCAACTGACGTACTACCTATTGGTATAGCCGTACTTGAGGCAATGCTGCGTGCAGCGGGTATATTGGCGGCCGTATTTATACTTTGGGGCGGCGTAAAACTAATGATAAGTCAGGGCGAACCCGACGGAGCAAAAGCCGCTCGATTAATAATAAAAAATGCCATCATCGGTCTAATACTAGTATTAATCGCCACTCCGCTAGTATCATTTATAGGTAATAGGATAAGTGCCTCATGAATGATTTTTTAAAGATCGTTGCTCAGACAATTGACCCAGGTAGACTGGATATCCCACAGGGCGATACTATAAATAACTCTAACGTCGATGACATGCTGCAGATTGTTTTTGCGATCGTAGGTGCTATCGCTTTTTTGATAATAGTACTTGCAGGGCTCAAATATACACTCAGCCAGGGTAACCCACAAGAAACGGCCAAAGCCAAAAATCAAATAGTATATGCTTTAGTCGGAATGGTAATTGCGCTGCTGGCCTTCTCAATAGTACGTTTCGTTGTAAAGGAAATATAGTCATGATTAATAGAATACTAGCAACATTAGGCATCGCTACTTTTATCTTGCTAACGCCTGCCGCCGCTTTTGCACAATTTGAACCACTTGATCAGGCATGCTCAGGCAATGCAAGTACCAGCGACATATGCGATGAGCGCAATCAACAAGACAACCCTGTCGGCGGCACTGAAGGTATTTTAATACGTACGGCCAACCTGATAGCTATTGCAGTAGGAGTAGCTGCTGTAATAATGATTATTATTGGCGGTATAAAAATAACCACCTCTTCCGGCGACAGCAATAACGTCAAGTCAGGAAGAGACACGATAATCTATGCGATTATAGGTGTTGTTGTTACTCTTCTGGCTAGAGCAATAATAATTTTTGTAGTGAATAGGTTGTAAAGGAGCTTATGAAATGAAAAGAATCTTAATGAGTCTCATGGTATTAACAATGCTCGTGGCTGGCGTTGGCATATTAGTTGGAACAAGTGTATCAGCTCAAACTAGCAAAGACGCAGTTTGTGAAGGACTAGGAGCCACAGCAGGAGGTGCGGGATGTTCAGATCCGGCGGGAGGTAGCGGAGTACTAGGAGCAGTCAGGACTGTCATAAACATCCTATCTCTAGTGGTCGGTATCGCAGCAGTCATCATGATTATTGTGGGAGGGTTTAAGTATGTTACTTCAGGGGGTGACTCAGGTAAAACCGCTTCGGCCAAGAACACTATCATATACGCATTGGTAGGTGTTGTTATAGTAGCCCTCGCCCAAACTCTCGTATTTTTCGTTATAAACCGTTCATCAAACTCCACATAAGGCTCGAGTGGCGGCAATATCAATCTGTGCCGCCTCGACGGCTATAACCCTAATCCTTCAATAGAGTGTGCAAGATACGCTAATAAAGCTTGCGTAAAAAAAGCCAAACGTGCTATAAACATAAGTAACTAATAAGGGAAACACAATGAAACAATTATCACAAAGAATTACTAGAATCTTAGCGTCTGCTGCAGTGGCCTTGGGGATGCTTTCGCCTCTCGCCGTACCTGCTCTTGCTGGTGCACAGCCGTCAGGTAGCGGAGCAGATGTTCAGGCTAACTTATGTGCCGGAGCAAGCCTTGATGCTAATGCTCAAGGAGACTGTGCTACTTCTGGCGCTGAAGCAAATACTAAGATTAACGACACAATTCGTTTCGTAATTAACCTGTTCTCTATAGTAGTCGGAGTTGTGGCTGTAATAATGATTATTATCGGCGGCTTCAAGTACATTACCAGTGGCGGGGATTCAGGTAATATTACCGGAGCCAAAAACACGATTCTTTACGCCATCATAGGTCTTGTAATCGTTGCGCTTGCGCAGTTCATCGTCAAGTTCGTACTCGGTAAAGCAACTGGCCTAGCTTAAGTTCTGACATTGTTATAAATAAAGAATCCCTCGTAAGAGGGGTTTTTTATTTTCTACGCGTATTAGTATAAAAAAATTGTGTTGGCAGTACGTGGTAAGTATAAGGATAAGATCAACAAAAAACTGTGAAGCGTAACCTTCAGGAGTAAAGTTTATTCTCAAACTTAGATAAAAAGAAATAAGGAGGGGCCTGGCCCCTCCTTATTTCTTAATCCCTGTTTGTTTTACAAAACTTGGATTTTCTTCACGGTGTCTTGCTTCACCTTGGTAAAGCTAATAGTCAACACGCCGTCTTTTAGTGCGGCTTCAATCTCGTCTTCTTTTACTGGTACCGGCAAGGCGATGCTGCGGCTAAATTCACCCCAGTAACACTCTTGTACGAAATAATTCTCAACATCTTCTTCTCCGCCAGCTGACAATGTGCCGCGGATACTTAGCGTATTATCGGCGATGCTTACATCAAGGTCGTCTTTGTTAACACCTGCTGTTCGTGCTTTTACTACAAGCTTTTCCCTGGTTTCATAAACGTCGACTGCTAACTGACCGGGAACGGTCTCTTCTTCGTCCCATTCATCTGCAGGCAAACCGGCTTGTCCTTGGCTATCATCGTCTTGACCTTGATTGTCGTTAGCTGGACTGTCGTCAAGAAATGCTGCTGTAAGTTCGTCTTCCATTAATAAATCATCATCACGAGTTTTTCGTGCCATCGTTGTTACCCCTAACAATTAAGTTGTTCGCTATCTTTAGCAAAATATTTGCCTTTTTGTATTAGTAGCAGTATAGCTTAGCAAATATCCTTACCGCAACCAATCGAAGATATATTCACAACACTAAAAAAACAACGCTTGTGCATAATAGTTATTCAAGGTCTAAACTGTGGCTATGAATTTCGTCGAAAAACTTGTTCGAGTGTTGGCACCAAACGACTGCTTAGTCTGCGGTAGCGAAGGCTCCATACTTTGCCAAGCCTGTAGCATGGAATATATCAAAACCCCGCCCAGCCGCTGCCCGCACTGCCTTAAATTAACTATAAGTAGCTCACTTTGCCAAAATTCCAAAAGTGCGTTCAAGCTTAAACATATCTGGGTGTCGAGTGATTATGAGGGTGTCGCAAAATCTATGCTGCAATTCCTAAAAACTAATGGGGTAATGGAAGCGGCCGAAATAATCGCTGAGCTAATTGCCGACACCCTTCCCTATTTGCCACCAGAGACAATTGTGGTGCCCGTCCCAACTACGACTCAGCATCGTCGGGTGCGCGGTTTTGATCACACGGCGTTAATCGCCAAGAAAGTAGCTGCGATCAAAGGCCTCAGTTATGATCCGCTACTGGGCAGAGTCGATCAAGTCAGGCAAACCGGATCTGGCAGGCAGGCTCGACTAAGGCAAATAGACGGTAAGATGTACACAGTCAAGCCACAGTACGTTAAGGGACAAGATTTCTTGGTCGTCGACGACGTATTCACGACTGGGTCGACTCTCCGAGAAGCAGCTAGAGCCTTAAAGCAGGCAGAGGCCAAGACTATAAGCGCAGCAGTTTTCGCCCAAAAAGTAATCTAAGTAATTAATTTGTTGGCGGAGGGAGAGGGATTCGAACCCTCGATGCAGTTGCCCGCAAACCGCCTTTCCAAGGCGGCGCCATAGACCACTAGGCGACCCCTCCGTGCTGTTAAGTATAACGGGTTCAAATCAGGGATTCGACCCACCTTCGGCGGGCCCGCAACTTTTATACTTTTAACAAGTTAAAAATCTATAAGATTGCCTTGCAAAATGCCACTGGCATTTTTCACCTCGATACCCTTGGCGAGTAAACCGCCTTTCCAAGGCGGCGCCATAGACCACTAGGCGACTCTTCCATGCTAAATATCGTAAGGGAAGAAGCTCTATCAAATATCGCTTTAACTTGTTTGCTGAGAAACAGTTTAACAGTGCACATTAAATTTTCTAAACATGAGCTGTTTGCGAAATGACATAAAGTGTGGTGAAATTTACTTCGTAATTATGACTTTTTGTATTGCAACAGATATGAAATAGCGCGTATCCTATAAGAAGAGATGTCATTAATAGAATTAAAAGACGTATCAAAACTGTACGGCTTCGGCGATGCCACTACCATAGCGCTAGACGAAGTTAGCTTGAACGTGGAAAAGGGCGAGTTCATTGCCATCATGGGTCCTTCCGGCTCCGGCAAAACTACCCTGCTTAACGTTGCCGGCCTGTTAGACGTGCCGACGCATGGTACCTATAAGCTTAATAACCGCGATGTAGCTCGCCTTAAGCCAAATAAACAAGCCAAGCACCGTCGTGATCACATCGGCTTTGTTTTTCAGTCATTTAACTTGCTACCAAGGTTAAATATCCTGCAGAATGTGGCGCTACCCCTGGCGTACCGTGGTTACACACAGCGCCGCCGGCTAAAGGCTGCAGCAAATGTTATAGATCAGATGGGCTTAGCCGACCGTGAATATTATTTCCCGAGGCAACTATCTGGTGGCCAGCTTCAAAGAGCATCTATCGCCAGAGCTTTAGTTAATAACCCTAGCATAATTATTGCCGATGAACCCACCGGTAACTTGGACAGCACCTCAACCCGTGTAGTAATGGAACTATTGAGCGAAGTAAATAAGATGGGCAACACCATTCTGATGGTAACCCACAACCCCTCGCTTACCCGCTACGCTAGCCGCGTCATATATATGCGCGACGGCAGCATTGTTTATGACGAACAGACGGCTGTTGGTGAGATTCCCGATCCGGTCAAAAGAGTGCTCGGTGGCCGCGGTTTCGACAAACAAGAGGATGATTTAATGGCAGTTTCTGCTCTAATGAACTCGGTCGACGGCAAAGCTTCGCCATCCCGCAACATAGGTACCAAAAAGCCGGCCCGTAAAAAATCAAAGAAGGCCAAGAAATAATGTTATTCACCGAAAATATAAAGATGGCCTGGGAATCAATTAGGGGGGCCAGACTCAGAAGCCTGCTGACCATGTTCGGCATTATTGTGGGTATAGCCTCGGTTGTTACGGTTGTTAGTTTAGGCGAAGGGCTTAAGAGGCAAATATCCGGCCAAGTCGAAAAGCTGGGCGGCGAACTTAGAGTTATCCAGCCAGTCCGAAAGCAAGCACTTTTGGGTGGGGGAATAATCCCGCAGGCTGCCCTGCCAGCAGGATCAATCACAGATAAAGACATCGAAGCTATTACTAAGACTGAAGGAGTTGAGAAAGCCGTTCCAGTCGGCATAGTCAGCGGACGAGCTGAATACCAGGGGCGAACCAATGAGAACTTCACAATTTACGCCAGTAACCACCAGTTAGCCGATATTTTGCAACAGCGCGTTCAGTTCGGCGGCTTTTATTCGGCTAATGAACTAACCCGCAATTATGCTGTTATAGGTCGAACAGTTGCCGATCAGCTCTTCGAAGAGAGGTCACCCGTCGGCAAAACTTTCAAAGTTGCCGGCCAAGACACTCTTGTAATAGGCGTTTTCGAAACAAAAAACTTCCAGCCAGTGCCCTACTCTATCGATTTTAATAATGCCGTAGTTCTGCCAGTCGATTATGCCAAGAAAATGAACGGTGGCGTTACGTTTTACGAAGTATTGGCCCAGCTTTCAAAAGAATATGACTCAGCCAAAACAGTTACAAAGCTAAAAGACAACTTAAAAACCTTAGCTGGCGGTAACGAAAAACTAGGGGTTTACCGCCCCGACGAAATAATCGGAACGACAAACTCGGTATTTTATCAGGTGACTTTATTCGTTGCCGGAGTCGCACTTATCTCGCTCATTGTCGGTGGCATAGGCATTATGAACATCATGTTTGCGACGGTCAGCGAAAGAACACGCGAAATAGGCATACGGAAAGCTATTGGCGCCTCCAACCGTCAAATTTTGCATCAGTTTATTACAGAGGCTATTCTACTAAGTATTATTGGATGCGTGCTTGGTGTCGCCGTTTCGCTTTTGATTAATGGCCTGCTTCGGATAACAACCGAACTGCAGCCAATTTTGACCGTC
>JALYRK010000024.1 GCA_030855355.1 bacterium | reverse complement strand
CAGTCGATTCTGGTCCAACCACCGCTAGTAACAATTTGTGAAGCAGCACAACTGGTTAAGCCGGTTGTTGTGCCGTCTCGGGAGTATTCTATCTTGAGCGTATTGAAGTTGGTGGCTCCACGTACAGCGAACGATACCGAGTATGTTTGGTTTGGTACAAGAGCCTGACTTAATCGGTTCGATGTACCATGGTCAGCCGTGGCACTTGTTTGTATTCGAACCGAGGCAACGCCGGTGTTTACATAGTCTCCGAGTGTTGTGTACCTGTCTACAGTACCGCCGCCAGGTGCTGCGCTCCAAGTATTTGCCGGGAAGGTGCTAGCACTGGCGCCCTGTGTTTCGGCACCACCGTTAGTGGCATACTCTGTAGCGTTGTTGTTGACGCTGAACAGGTTACTACCTATTGAGGTCTGGGCTTCAAAAATAGCTCCAATAATTGGTGTGGTGGCGTTGTTCCTAACGGTGAGACCGTTGGCGCTTGCTGTATTATTTAGAACAATCTCAGCTCCACCTGCACTGCTAAGAGTGTTGTTATATGCTGCCTGAAGGTCAGTAGAGCTCGATGCACCGGCAGCGGTCCAGCCAGTTCCGTTCCAGATAAGAGTTGCAGTGGAGTTAGCTTTCATAGATATCGACACGCTTGTTCCTGACAGTATCAGATCGAAGTCATTAGTACCGTTTACAGCCGAGACATATAGAATTCTTCCAACTACCTGATTTGCCGCATTAGGTACTGGAACTGTTACATCTACGTTGGCTGTTGAAGCATTAACAGCGACTGTACTGAAGCTATCGACACCAGTTATTGAACCGTTAGCTGCAAAGGTCTGTGTACTACCAGAAGAAAGGAACTGAGTTGGAGCAAGTGTGACTAAGCCAAGCACGCCTGTTCCAGAGCCAGCACCACCACTGATTGCAACATTACCACCGTTTGCGTTAGTTGCGCCACCAGTACCGCCTTGAAGCGTTAGAGTTCCACCAATGCCGGTTCCATTTCCTGTTCCTGACTGTAGGGTAAGTCCATTACCAGCTGTGTTGCTAGTGGTCTGTGCAAGCACGTTGATAGTCCTTGTTGCGCCAGCACCGAAGCTTAAGTCTGCAGTAGGAGCTGTAGTTCCTATTCCAACCCGATTATTGGCAGCATCAACAAATAGCGTATTAGTGTCGAACGCCACATCACCATCAGCTTCTACAGTTAATCTAGCAGCATTATTAGTCATAAAGTTCAGGTCATAGCTACCTGTATTGCCTAAGGTACTAGCAGCTGTGAAGGCATTACCACCGTTTCGGAAGAAGCCAGTGGAACTAGTGTTATCTACGGTAAGAGCGTTGCTAGAAACAATCAACCCTGAACCAGTGAGGTCAGTAATGGCATCACCGTTGAATGTGAAGGTGTCACCTGTTTCTACGGTTAGGCCACCGTTTAGGGTAGTGAGGCCGGTGACTGCTAGGGTGTTTGAGATAGCAGCTGCTCCGGTTACATCAAGCGCAACTGTTGGTGCAGCGGTTGAACCTACTCGCAGATTGCCAGCGAATACATTGTCATCAGTAGAGCTGTTATATATCGAGAACTGGCCGGCTGGTATGGTTGTGGTACCAATAAGTAAGTTGGTGTTGTTTGTAGCTACGGCTTGCTCATCTACAGCAATACCAGCCAAGCTAGTTATCGAGCCAGCTCCGGTGTCAGTAGCCGCTTGGATACGAGTACCGTAGGCATTGGCAATGGTACCGGTGCTAGTTAGAGTTATTAGGTTGTCTGTGCCGACGGCTGTTGTGATGGAGCCGGCACCGTATGCTTCAACCTTGTTATAGGTGCCTGTGAGCAAGGTAGTGGTACCGATACTATTATTTATGCTGTTATATACGCCGTAGCCGTTGGTTATGGTTGACCCTGTGTTGTAGTTGTCCAGATAGTTGAAAGAACTACGAGCACTAGTAATCGTTCCGCCGCCGGAATTATCGACCTCATTGAAGCCGCCGTAAGCTGTTGCCAGTGTGCCCGAACCTTGATGCGATGCCATGCCATATTGTCCGCTCAAAATACCAGTAAGATTCTGGGTATTGCCGCTGGCTGTATAGGCTCCGTTAAACGCTCCATAATAGTTGGCACTCGAGATGCTAGCTGGATTGGCGATGATTGTATTGTCTAGGTTTATCTGGGAATTATTTGAGGTTGCTGTGTTGTTGGATTGGTAGTTGCCAAGCTGGACATTACAGCCGGCAGCCCAAAGACTAACCGTCTGGCAACTAGTAGCAGTTGCGCCCGCTCCAATGTAAGTATCGGTAGTTACGAATAAATTGCCGACTATATTAGTGTCTCCCCCAGCTGGAGTAATGGTAAGGTCACCGTCACTTGTAATGTCATCACCATTTACTGCCAGGTCGCCTGTTAGGGTGGTGTTACCAGTGACGGCTAAGGTGCCGCCGATCGAGACACCGAGTGTTGAGGTGTTAACTGTTAGGCCATTTCCGCCTGTAGAGCTCTGGACTTGGAAGGCGGTAGCGGAGTTAGTTTGTTTGAACAATGTGTCTAGTCCGTCCTGAGCAGTGGTTTGGCCACCATAGCGGGTATCAGTGCCAGTATCATTAATTGTAGCTGTGCCGGAAGTTGTGCTAAAGACATTATCTGCGAGATAGTTATTTTGTGCTCCTGCATTACTTATCCAGATCGCATAACACGTGGTGGTACAGCTGGTGTCGGTAATGGTGTTACCGGTAATTGAGTTGTTATCCCCGTTGCTGATGTAGATGCCATCATTACCCGTTGCCCCGCCACTGTTGTATATATTGTTGCCGCTGACCGTGTTGCCGCTATTAAATATAGATATCCCATTATCAGAATTCTTAATGGTATTGCCGGTAATTGTGTTGTAATCGGACTCAATGTCCATACCGTAGCCGATAGCATCGCTAATTGTGTTGCCGGTTATAGCGGTATAATTGCCGGCTACAAAGATAGCTGTAAAACCACCATATATCGTATTCTGGCTGATGATCGTGCCAGTACCGTCAGACCAAATACCGTCCCATGTATTGGAATTAATTATGTTGCCTATAATTGAAACATTGATAGACGACTGGTTTAGGATCGATACATCACCGTTGTTCTTAAACTCGTTGAACGAAACGGTAGTATTAGCTGAGTTAAACAAGTATATCGGGATGCTTCTGAACCGCGTCATGTACAGGCCGGTTATCGTCGCGCCTCTACGAGCGGTATTACCGCTGCCGGTACCCATTGCATTGAATAAGATACCATACTGTGAATTGACGGTATTCAGATCATTTCTACCATCAAGTTTCATATCCCGGATTACGACGCCGGTACCGGTGGTGGTATCGCTGTTCTCTATCAAGTTGTCGGTGGCATCTATGTCGGCCCATTCTATGACAGTACCCATACCTACACCAGCTAGAGTAGTGTTGTTAGGTACTAGGATAGTAGCGTCGGCTACGTAGGTACCGGCTAGTAGGACTACTTTTCTGCCTGATGCTGCTGTTAGAGCTGCGTTAATTTGTACTTGGTCGCCATCGGCTGCTGCACCTGTGTTACCGTCAGCTACGTAGTCGGCTGCGTCTTTGTCGGCTTGGGAGGAGTTACTAGCAGCTACTAGGATAGATTCTCTACTGTCTGTTTGCCATTTACCATTGCTGTAAGTCATTAGTCTATCTGTGTCAGTGTCGAAGTAGACCATGCCTTCTGTTGGGGAGGCTGGGCGGGAGGCGGTGTTGCCGCCGGTTACTCGGAGTGATAGACCTGCAGCTAAGCTAACATCACCATCAGCTTCTACAGTTAATCTAGCAGCATTATTAGTCATAAAGTTCAGGTCATAGTTACCAGTATTACCTAAGGTACTAGCAGCTGTGAAGGCATTGCCACCGTTTCGGAAGAAGCCAGTTGCTGAAGTATTGTCGACAGTTAGAGCACCACTTGAGATCGTTAGCCCGGAACCGGTTAAGTCGGTAAGTGCATCCCCGTTGAACGTGAAGGTGTCACCGGCTTCTACTGTTAGGCCGCCGTTTAGGGTAGTGAGGCCGGTGACTGCTAGGGTACCGTTCCATGTTCCCCCTAATGTGTAATCGGAGCTGGTTAATAGACCTCCTATATTGAGCTGATTATTACCTACTGCTGAAGCAGCGTTCAGGTCATAACCAAGGACGATATTATTGCTGCCAGTTGTAATGTTGTCACCAGCTTGGTAGCCGAACAACACATTGCCTGTTCCAGTAACAAGGTTGCCGGCATTATAACCGACAGCCGTGTTACCACTATTTACAGATACAGACGCGAGCGCCCCCGAACCCAGCGTTGTGTTCGCCGTCCCCGTCGAGACGGCGCCGAGTGCGCTCGCGCCTATACCTGTGTTATTTGCTCCGCTTGCGTTCGACCCCCCGGCAACATTGCCGAAGTACAAGCTTGTTGTTGACACGTTAATACGCGCCAGTTCTGTCCCAGAAGAATTCTGGAACACAACCAGCGGTGTTGTCTGTGTTGCGTTTGCTTCTATTACTAATTGGTTTTGATCACTACTGCCATCAACTTTTAGCTGTGAGGTGAAGGTTTTCGCACCAGCTAATGTTTGCGCACCAGTATTGATTAGGCCAACCTGGGTAGCCGACGCAGTCTGAAGATATATAGTGCCGCCTGCAATGCTTGCACCGTTGGCGCTATAAGAACCTCCGTCGATATTACCAACGGTATCAACACCGGTACTGGTAAAGCTGATGGTCTGTACCCAGGCTGTACCGTTCCATATATATGAACTACTCTTGCCCATTGCTATAGGGTTACCATCTAGCGTAAATGAAGTCGATCCTATGTTGTTGACATAGATTATACGGCCCGCTGTGGTGGTGGTTGGCGAAGCAAGGGTAAATGTTTGCGTAGCAGTGGTTTGGTTGACATTAAGGGTAGTAGCAATATCTACAGTGGCTGCAGCGTTTCCGCCAAGCACGCCTCCGTTGTTATCGTCGGCGATAGTTATAGCCGTGAATACGCTGCTACCAGCGTTCGTGAAAGTATCGCCCGCAGTGATCGAAAGATTGCCTGTAAAGTTGGCATTAGCATTTACGGTTAAAGTATCGGTCGATGCATTGCCTAAAGTAATATCGCCGTTCAAATTTGAGTTCTGGTCGACTGTCAGGCTGCCCTGGACGGTAGTATTAATGCCTGTTCGGCCCAAAAGAATGCCGCTAGTATTATTGGTACCGAATAACAACTGACCAGCCGTACCGGTTGCTGTACCACTGTCTATTAGTATGTTGCCTGAATTGCTAGTACTACCAGTGGCATTACCAGATACTACTGAAACCCCATTGGAGTTTACGCTTGCAGCGTTAGTTGATGCCGACTGTACATTAGCTGCTTGAGCTGCTTTGAAAGCGTAAGGTACGGCTGTAAGTTTGAATCTAGGGGTCATTTCGGCATCGGCTGGAGTACAAGCTCCAAATGCACAAGATGCCGTACCTCGTACTGTCATACCTAGCCATAATTCTTCATCCCAGTTTATTGTTCCGGGGAATGCAGCGACCGAACCAAGGTTAGCGCTGAAGTAACCATTTTTTATCCTGATACCTTGGGTTGCGGAGTTTAGATAAGTTTCGGTCCACAAGCTGCTACCGCCAGAGTTTACGTCGTAAAGGTTAAATTGGATATTATAAAAACCGTCGGGTACAATTCCCCCGCTTGCTGTTTGAAGCCGAGCCTGGAAGTTAAGGTTGTTTGTTGGTGCCGCATATGCTTGATTAGTGTTTGCACCGAAGTAAGCTGAGCCAAATATAGTAGTAATAAGTGTAAAAACGACAAACAGTACACCAAAGGGTGTACGTACTCTATGCAATAGTCGTCCTACGTGAAAAATAACACGTCGGCCAACGCTGGGTGTTTCTATTGGCATTTTTGTGTGTATATGGTTTTTTGAATTGTTTGTATTGGTTTCTTAGAAGCTTTTGTTTTAGTCGTCCTAACTGCAATACGTTTGCAGGTTTTGCGAGAACGGACTTTTTTGCTTTTAAAGATCCAATTTTGTTTTTACTGTTTCCGGCAATTTTGCTGGGAGCCGATTACAGTAAACATCAGCAGTATGCCTGAGTTTCTACACTTAAGCAACACCTAAACACACAAAAATGTATTCAGTTTAAATCATCTAAAATTATGTGTTCGAACAATGAATTTTGTTGTTTTTTGTACATTTTTATACATGTATCAGCCTTGTTGGTTATCTTGAATGGTATTTTTCTAAATCGTTGTATATTTTGCTACTAATTTCTGCAGGTTGGTTTGTTGATACAAAGTTATCCACAGCCAGTATAGATAAAACGAGCTTTTCTTTATCTAAGATCTGTTTTATTGCGCTTAAAAACACGAGAATTATTAATAATCGCAAATAAGTAGCTGGCCAAGTTATGGGGATGACATGATTTTTTACTCTGTTATTTTTGTTTTTGTTTTGATCTTTTTTGTTTTTGTAAGATCTACTTTTAGATTACTCTAATGTTTTGCTGTATGCAATAGTTTTTATGGGGTAATTTATTAAATAATGAGCCTAATCAGCTGACAGTTCAGAGCGCACCTTTTTAAGAGACTCTTTGTAATCTTTATCGTCGCGTAGGTAGCTCCCGTAAGTTCCCCATTCGTACATTGTGTATATTCTGTCAGGCTTTACCCATAACGTCTTTTTATCTCCTATAAAGTGCTGAAGGCTTGAATGATGCCACTTATGATAATCCCTCGGTAATCGGTGAATATACCGCGACAGCAGCACTAAATCGTCGCCTGCATCTACCCTAGACGCTTTGAAGGGCCCTTGGA
This sequence comes from bacterium, assembly GCA_030855355.1. Lineage (GTDB taxonomy): Bacteria > Patescibacteriota > Saccharimonadia > Saccharimonadales > SZUA-47 > JALYRK01. The sequence continues at coordinate 393 of JALYRK010000024.1, read as the reverse complement.
ATAGATGTCCTTTTCTCTTGTGTCTTTTATTAAAGTAAGCGGTATAAGCTGTGCAGACTCGACGAATAATCTCTGAAATCTTTCGACCATCAGTTGTATAAACTAGTAAATGAAACTGATCTGGCAATAGTGTGTAGGTTTGCAGTTCTACATCTTCTGAGAGGTTCTGTAATAGGCGTCCGTATTTGTCTGTTTGCGGCCCTGGCGATAGATAGCGGCTTAATATCTCTATAAAAGTATGATAATCAGTCTCATCTTTGAATATTTTTCGGGCATTCACGCCCTGATTAAATAAATGGTAGTAACTGTCCGGCAAGTAATTCTTAACAACATTTCGTGATGGCATACCTCAATCATATCCCTCCGTTGTCCATATTACAAGGCCAGACCTTG
>JALYRK010000075.1 GCA_030855355.1 bacterium | reverse complement strand
CATTTATTGGCGGCTATAGCGAGGAGGAATCAGAAGTTCAAATTTAGTTTGAACAATGATGGAGGAGCAGAGCCCCTCCTACTCTAAATGAGCGAAGTGAACGAGCCGTTAGGCGAGCTTTAGCGTGAAGGAATGCAGCTTTTGAATTTAGTTCAAAAGCGAATGGAGGAGCAGAGCTCCTCCTTAAAATGGGCGTTCGCCGCGAGATATGCGCGTTTTTATCTGTTTGAGCTGTGCTCTCCGTCCTAGCCAGAACGTTACGATAATAAAGGGTATCAAAAATACTAGAGGCCACCACAGAATCCTGATTCTGGTTGTTGTAGAAGAAGCCGCATCGTCTCCTCCTTCATTCGACTGTGACAACGGGCCATTGGCAACGCCAACTACCTGCAGAAATGCGGTTATGCCGTCGCGGTCAGTGACCTTAATCACAATATTATATACACCCGGCGAATCATAAATATGACTAAGATCAACACCTCCTGGAAATGCTTGGCTCCGTAGATCCGCAGCCTTACCATCACCCCAGTCAACACTAATAGCATACGGACCGCTACCGCCGCTGATACTTATTGGCCAAGTTAACGTACTGCCTGGGTTTGCACCTCTTTTAGCAAAGTTACTCGTTATAGTGACTCTTGTTCCTGCACCTGCGCCTGCTGGGTCGTTGAAGTTTACAGTTACCGCATTTGAATCAGGGCCTGGCTGGTCAAGATCATCATACACCCGCACCACAAGTTCATTCTGCCCGGTAAACAGATCAATATCTATCGAAAAGCTACCACTGGTGCACTGTTGGCTACCAGCAAAAATATTATTCTTAAATACTTTAACTAGCAAACCAGCGGGACAAAGCCCGCCTACTCTTACAGGAATAGTAGAAAAGCTCTGGCCATTACTTGGAACGGTGATTGTCGCACCAGTGGTAGGTGGATCCGAGGGGATTGTGCCGCTAAGACCCACCGAACCTTGCTCATTGGCCGCTCTTGCACCGTTGGTCAGTCCAATTAGCAATACAACGGCTAAAGCCATCGTCACAAATAGCAAGCCTATCCGGCGAAAAACTAAACTGCTTATGTTCATATCTAGGCTCTACTTTAACTTAAATCTCGCTAAAATTAAAACCCCGTCTGCGTATTAAGCAAGACGGGGTTGAATTACTATAGTGCTATCTCTTTCGCTTTGTAACTGACTGAGAGATGTATCTTCGGTACAAGACGGTTGCTGCTAATACTAGAGCGCCGACTACCGCCAAAATAATAAGCAAGAACCACACCGGCAGGTACCAGAAATTCTGGTTTACCGTAAGAATCTCGCCGCCTCTACCATGGGAAATATTAGCTTGTACAGAGTAACGGCCTGGCCACTTGATACCCTCAACTTTATCTTTGAATACTCTTGTAGATTCAGGAAGCACTACGCCTCTAGGGTTAGTATTATTTACTTCGTAGGCCTTAACAAGCTTATTGAACATGCCTTTTACTTCTACTCGTCCAAAAGGCCTTGCAAATCCATTACCAAGGTTCTCGATCTCGATTCCGACTTGGTCTGGTGTAGAAGTCAGGAAGCTACCGCCTTTATCTCCGGCGAAAGCTTTTACGGAATTAATACGAATTTTCTCAGTAATATTACCCGGCACTTCGACTAACACTATTGAGCCTACACTTGCGGTAAGCGCAACCTGTCCGTCCCCAGGAGTAGATGAACCTTCAGGAACCGCCTGATATCTAACTACGCCATAATATGCACCAGGTGACGCATCGTCAGGAATATTGATTTTAAGAGCTATTTCTTTAGTTTCACCGGTTGCGAGAGGAATATCACTCAATCCTTGAGTAAATTTCTTAATACTTCCAACTACTTCCTGAGTTTCATCAACTATTAGCTTTGGCTCGCCCGTAACACCGTCAGATTCAAAATCATTGATAAATGCTCTAGCAGTTACGTTGCCGCCAGTGACATTCTTTAGCGAGATAGTTAAATCCGCGCTCGTACCCGGATTAACGACTAAATCTGTCCTTGTAGGCGAAATGCTTAAACCGCTACCTGTCGTTGTCTCCTGCTGTGCTAAAGTCGCAATCGGCACCAACACGCTTAACGCAAGCACCGTGGACATTAATAACACTTTTATTTTGTTCATGTATTTATTCTCCCTCATATTTCTAATTACCATTAGCATAAAACAGAAGTTCGTCAAGCGCAAGACAATTATTATCAATAAA
>JALYRK010000023.1 GCA_030855355.1 bacterium | reverse complement strand
GCCCGAACTAATAAGCTGGCGTTCGCGAATAATCCACGATATCGGTTCCACTGCCATTCAATATCCGCACGCCGCCTAAAACTTTTGATGGTTAATTCAGTTTGGCTCGGGAGGCCGGACTCGAACCGGCAACCTCGAAGTTAACAGCTTCTTGCTCCACCATTGAGCTACTCCCGATAATATGAGACACCCTTTCAGGGTTCCTCATCGCGCGGGGCGACCGAATGAATCGGATCGCTCCGGCTGCTTCCCTGAGCATCTAATGTTCAATCCGAATTATTTTTGTTCGAATACAGATGTAAATTATAAGGTGTTGGCTATGTAGCGTCAAGGTAAGCTTGGCCAAGCAGCTAATTCTTGCGAGGCTTGGCTGGCGTAATTACTTTAAGACTGACTTCCCTTGCAAGATATATTGTTTGCGACCGCAAAACATCCCCCAACTAAAAACTTCCGGAAATCATAAGACTCCGGAAGCTTTAGCACCTCACACCAAAAATGAATTAATGAAGATTGATGACGGGATTCTGATTATTAGAAATATATTCCCGTTCAAAATCACTGCTGATAGTTTTTGACCTTTTTTTCATATTACCCCCTTTATTTACCTCTTACTTAAACGGTTATTTTGCGCCTACTGTTAGTACCTTCCGCAACTGTGGTGCTAATGTCACGTACTACCCCATATGTCCGCTTGTATGGCTTCCCAACAATTTCTGTAGCATGCTTCAGCCCTCGGCTGGAGCTTCTAACGAGTGTCGGCCGATTGAACAATGAAAGATGGGTTAACGTAGTCACTGCAATCAGCAGCATTTCGGACAAAATAACATTACGGATTAGTGTGCCGGATACGCCATAGGCCAATATATCTACCGCGATGCGGTTATCATTGAACAAAAGTGCAAAATAAACAATAGCTACTCCTGCGCTTATCCAGACGGTAAACCAAAGGCTTGCTATTAGCGAGTTAAATAGTGCCCGGCTTAAACTGCGTGATTCATTAGTCATGTATTGCATCATTGTCCCCTAAACGCTTCATCCTGTAGTACAAAGCCAGCATCAAACTCGAACCAGTAATTGCTATAAACAAACTTACTAAGTTGAACTGGTCTGACCCTAGCCCACCTACTGTTCGGAACAATGCTCCCGACAAAACAGCTCCCAAAACTCCAATCATCAGGTACTCTTTTGTACTTGCACTGTTTTCTTCGGTATCTGTATCAATGACACTAGCAACCCACCCAGCCAGGAACCCGAAAGTCACCCAAATAAGTACGTTAATAAATATCATTTTAATACTCCTATACAGTGGTGTGGGCGTTGCTGTGTCTGCCCAAACCGATAATTTTTATTAGTAACCAACCCAGCAGGCCATAAACTATGGCGGCAACAATGGTCTCTATTTCAAAACGCGCCACCTCTCCAACTCGTGTATCTACGCTGAAGAGGCCACGAAACGGCGCTACAAATGGACTGGTAATGGTGTAAATAATATCTGCAAATGCATTGCTGCGGTTTGCTCCAAAAAGTGACAGTAGGAATCTGATTGCATGAAGGGCTAAAACTACTCCTATGATAAGTCTGATTACTCGCTGAGCGGTAACTGGGCCATCATCACTAGAATCGGTCGCTACAGTCGTCTCTCTGACTTGTGTTCCGTCAGCGTATACTCGGTCTTTCTGAACTTCTTGAGTGGTTTCTTCCATGATTAATACAACTTCTTCCTAATTTATCTGTTATTTTATTTAAAGCGCGTACTGTTTCCAGGCAAGAGCTGGAGATACTTTGCGGTCGTGGCGGACAGAACGGTTAGTTCTAGACATATTAGTTTGGCTGAATTTACGTGTTAAAAAACTATCTATCTTCTGGTCTAATTCGTTCTCTGTAAGTATGATTCTTGTCATAACTTTTCCCCTCTTTGCTAATTGATTTTCCTGCGTATTTCGCAAGGTTACCCCTATATTACAGATTAACTTAAGCCCCAGCTGTAAGCTTAGACACTAATATCTAGTAAACTTTCTTACAAAAACACCTAACACAACGTATAATCAAGGTATGGATAAGGTGTTGGAGGCAATAAAGCCCCTGTCTATACATCGTGTAGTCAGAAAAGGTTCAGTTATCATCTACCAAGGTGAGGTTCCTAGAAGCGTCTTTTTTGTACGCAAAGGAATAGTTAAAGCCTACACGCTTACCAATACTGGTAACGAGCAAGTTGTTTCCTATTTTACTGAAGGCGAACTACTGGCGCTGACTTGGGTTTTTAATAAAACCAGCAATAGTCTTTACTATTATGAAGCGGTTGAGGACTGTGAACTATATGTACTGCCTCGTGAAGAGTTTCATAATTTGCTTAATAGCGATCAAGAAGTAAAAAACCTAATATTTGATTATTTTGTGAATACCAACTCTGGATTGCTTCTTCGTATAACTGCCTTAGAGCAGCAACGAGCTGTAGAAAAGATTGTCTTTACACTTTACTATTTGATGTTCCGTTACGGCGAAAAAGACGAAAAGGGTTTGTACCATATCGCTCTAAAACTGACTCACAACAGCATTGCCAGCCTAGTTGGCTTAACTCGTGAGACTACAGCGACCGAGCTTTCCAAGCTTAAGCGTAAAGAAATCCTTGATTACAACGCCAATGAATATGTTATAGACAAAGCTAAGCTCGAAAGAGTCATGGGCGAAGACAGCTTCAGAGACTTAAAGCTTAATGAAGGCTAAGCGCGGGATTTGATAGCGTCTTTGACGATTTGCAGCAGCTCTTTAGGTGAAGCCCAGGCTTTCAAGATATAACGGTCGGCACCGAGCTTGTATGCTTCATCGATTTCTTTTTGCATATCATAATTACTAAACACAACTATATGCGCTCTGTTTTTGGGACTATAATTCTTCAAAAATTCAATTCCGTTCATAACGGGCATGCGTAGGTCTAGCAAGATTACTTCAGGATCATTATTGGTAACTATTTCTAAAGCCTCGGCTCCGTCATAAGCTGTTAGCACATTGTAGCCGGCTTGCGAAAGAATAATCTGATAAGCCTCATTTAAGGAGGACTCGTCTTCGACGATCAAAACGGTGCTGCTACCGCCTGTCGCATTTTTCTTTTTCTGTGTAGATTCTTTCATATGTACCATCATATCTTACATCACCCCTAGTAGAATTAAGTGTTAGATTTCTTACTGCCTTTTGGGATAATTGCTGTAAAGGTCGAGCCTTTATTTTCTATTGATTGCAGTTTGATGTCCCCGCCATGAAGTTCGATGAGTTGCTTAGCCAAATAAAGTCCTACCCCAGTTCCGTTTACCTGCTTCGACAACACGTTTTGGATTCGAGTGAACTGCTTATAAAGTTTATCCTGGTCTTCGGGTTTAATGCCGACACCATTATCTTTTACTTCTACTTCAACATTCGACTTTTTTGACGTTAATTTTATCCTGATTTTCCCACCGTCAGGTGTGTACTTGATAGCGTTAGTAATTAGATTTTCTATGGCCATCCTGAGCATGTGTTCATCGGCAGTAATATGTATTGACTTCCCTAGGCCAAAAGTTCTAACTTTGTGCTGATGCTCAACTACTTCGGAACCAACTTCTAAAACAACATCCCTGATAAGCTTAGCGATATCGATACTGGTTTTAGCGAGAACAATCCTTCCCGAATCGAGTTTCGCTAGGTGCAGTACTTCATTAATAACCCTAAGTTGACGCTCATTACTGCTGTAAGCTTTCTCGAGCATTTCCGCTTGGGCGGGCGTAACATCACCGACGAATCCTTGGATAATAATACCAAGATACTGTTTTACCCCTGTGGCGGGAGTCCTAAGTTGATGGCTCGCCAAAGAAAGCAGGCTGTCTTTGGCTCGGTTAACCTCATGCTCTTTTTGAGCGGCAATGTCGTAGTTCCTCGTCCTAATTAGTAGCCAAACCATTATCGTAAGTAGCAGCGCGCCGAGCGCGCCAACAACTGCAATAAGATCGGGTCGGCTTTCCTCGGAAGTTGTAATTAGCGAGGCTTCGTCAAAAACAAAATTTACGTCCCAATTTGCACTTTTTTGAGAGAGATTAATTGCTGTTGTCGTCGTACTGGGCTGGTTAGATATCATGTCGAAAGAAGCACTCTTGAAAAGTTCTACAGGTGCATTGCCGGATTTATCAAAAATCCTTACCGCATAACCGTTCGTGTCGAACGTACCGCCTATTTGCTCAAAGAAGTCTCTTGCTCTGAAAGGCACATACACAAAACCACGGGTATTTTCTAAAGTATGATCCCCGCCCTCATCTCTATGAACCGCTTCATACATTAAGAATCCCGGCTCTTTATTATCTCTATCCTGAATCAACTGCAAGGTGCCAGTTAGTACGCTTTCGTCGGTCTTAATAGCCAGCTCCTGGGCCTTTCGTCTTACGGTTTCTGAATACATATCGTAGCCGATAGCCGACAAGTTTCCAGAGTTCTCTGGCTCAAGATAAGTAATTATCGAATATAAATCTCTCTGGCCTTCCGGTCGAACGTTAAAGCCTTCGGGACGTGTAAGACGGTTTTCGGCTATGAAACTTTCGAGTTCTGATGGTTTAACAAGAGTGGCATAGCCAAAGCCCACTATGTCTTCATAGCTCTGCTTGCTATTGATAGTATCAATGTAGGCTTTCCATTTTCCCGCAGAGATAGGGGCAGTTGCCCTCACTACTCCCGCCGCGCCGCGCAGTACTTCTTCAAAGTCTTGCAGGCGATCTTTAATAGAATTAGAAGTATCAATTATCCGTTCGTTTCTAATCTTGCTTTTGGCTTCTTCTCGAACGCTAATTGCCGATCGCCAGGACCACCACACAATAATCACTACCGACAAAAAAACAATAGCGACAGGTGCCGAAGATGATCTAATAATCTTTTTTAATACACTGCTCATTTGTATTATTGTATCCTAAATGGGCTAAACTCTGGGTAGTCGAGGCAGGAACGAACGCATAGCATCCTCAAATCCTAGGGCTTTGAGTGCTCCTACCAAGACATATAATTCGTCGCGGAGCGAATCATTAGGCGCACTCTCAAAAACTTTGAACTTGGACTCGATAGCTTGGATAAGCCACTTCTGCTGAGATACTGTTACTGCCCCGCTAGTTTCAATTTTTATGGAGGCCTCAACGACTTCCAGCGATCTTGCTGAACGTCCTCTTTTAATTAGATGCCCCCTGGCAATCAGATTACGGATATGAAGTGCAACGGTTGCAACCGAGTTGTAGTCGCAACCGGCCATAATCTCACGATAGCTAGGGCTGTAGCCGTGCTCGGCTATAAACTTAGCAATGAATTCCAGAAGTAGCTTTTGCTTCTTCGTCGGCCGGATATTGTCAGACAATTCTAATCCTCCTAAACCTTGGTTGTGATGTGACGGTGAATATTGCGCACACGGGGTTTGGAATGTTGCCGAGTTGTGTGTTTAGCGTCCGGAAACACCCAAACTTTGTACCAAAAATAGTTCCAGACCGTAAAGAATGCGCTGGCAATGAACTGGCTGATTTCAGGCGCTATTCCGAAATATACATCGAAGCCTTTTAGGATAAGGTAGTTTAAGCCGTAGGCGTTGATGGCGGTATATATTATGTAGCGCCTAGCTGTAAAAGCTATTTTTTCATCACCGCTTGTTTTAAATGCCCAAAACTTTTGCACCAAGAAATTTAGTGTTATACCAACCGTCTGACCGAGAACATTCGCCCAAGCCAGCCCAATATGATTATCGAGTAGAGAAATGATAAGATAGCCGCTCCAAAACCAGACGCCACCCCCAACCATGTATTCGGCAAAACGCTTAAGCTCGTGCTTATATCTTTTATTTTTTTGACTACTGCGCTTACTATTTAAAGTTTGGCGTTTAGTTGTTCGCTTTTTGCTCATGCTTAAATTAGTTTATTATTTTTTCTCTTGGATTGCTATAGCTGTTAAAATTACAGGTAAGAATGAAGAACTCATCCAGTCTTGTTTATGCCTTTATCCTGCTAATAGGTGATTTTATGGCTTTGATGTCGGCTTTCGTACTGGCATATATTCTGCGCGTTAATTATGACGACCGGCCGCTGCCGCAACAGGTACCACCAGAGACGTATTTTTTGATTTTTGCGGTGCTACTAGTATTTTGGCTGATAATTTTTGCGCTGTTGGGGCTTTATCACGGCAGGGTTTATGAAAACCGCTTTTCAGAGGCTGGCAGGATACTAGCTGGTTGTTTTATTGGCATACTATTTTTGATTGGAGCCGAATATGTTATTAGCCGCCCAATATTTCCTGCCCGTCTAGTCCCTGTTTACGGCTTAGGATTAAGTTTTTTGACGGTGCTGCTTTTCCGCACAATTGCCCGCGGGTTCAAGCATACGCTGCATTCTTATGGAGTCGGCCTTAACCATGTTTTGCTAGTTGGAGCCACTGATATAACTAAGGAGCTTGCTGAAAGACTTTCCTTCCCAGAGTCCGGTTTTAAGGTTCTGGGAGTAGTTGGTGATAAACGAACGCGGTATGACCAAGTTGCAGAAACACATCAGTTTGCAAATTTCGAAGAGGCGGTCAGTGCCCTCAGACACACGACGCTGCACAGTATCGTCCAAACCGAGCTTTATGTAGATCAAATAGATAACGATGAGATACTAACGTACGCCCAAGAAAACCATATAGCTTACCGTTTCGTGCCCGGAAATGCCCGTATGTTTGTAGGTAATATAGAGGTAGACCTATTCCAAAACATCCCGGTAGTCGCTGTGCATCAAACTGCTCTTATTGGATGGGGCCGGGTCGTAAAGAAGTTATTTGATTTGATATTCGGGACTCTGTTTTTCTTAGTATCACTTCCTATCCTGCTTGTTGCGTACGTATTACTGAAAATATTCGACCCCGGACCTTTCATCTTCAAACAAGAGCGACTAACGCGCTTCAATACTAAGATGCAGGTTTATAAGATTCGAAGTATCAAAACCGGCTACAATGGGCTATTACCCGAAGAAGCCTTTGAAAAGATGGGCAAGCCGGAACTTGCTAAAGAATACCGTGCAAACGGAGATTTCTTGACTAAGGATCCAAGGGTGAGCGCCATGGGCCGAGTGCTGCGCGCCACCAGTATCGATGAACTGCCTCAACTTTGGAACGTTATGCGAGGCGATCTTAGCCTTGTGGGGCCAAGGCCTTTGGTGGCAAGAGATCTGAATAAGTCAGACAGGAAGAACATAATTCTTAGTGTCAAGCCAGGCTTGACAGGCCTTGCGGTTATATCCGGACGCAAAGATCTACCGGTAGACGAAAGGCGTAAGCTGGACCAGTATTATGTGCAGAACTGGAGCTTTTGGTTGGATCTGACAATCTTAGCTAAGACAATTGTAATGGTTCTAAGAGGCTCGGGTGCCAAGTAAAAATATTGTTATCGTAACCGACTGGATTTATGGCGGCGGCAGTGAAATGGTGGTTTTAGAGCTGCACAAAATGTTTCCGGATGCACCTATTTATACGTCATATTGTACGGATGAATGGCG